>JAEEZZ010000056.1 GCA_016292255.1 Oscillospiraceae bacterium | reverse complement strand
GGACTCGAACCCATGTTACCGCCGTGAAAGGGCGGTGTCTTAACCACTTGACCAACGGGCCTGGTAGCGGCAATCTGACTCGAACAGATGACAACACGGGTATGAACCGGGTGCTCTACCAACTGAGCTATGCCGCCATATGAGACACCGTCCCCCACGGGACAGGCTCGAACAAGCATAAAGGATTATAGCGGAAAACAGAAGATTTGTCAAGCATTTTTTTCGAATTCGCGCTGCTTCCTTTCGAATTCGCGCTGCTTTCCTTTGTTTTGCCCTTCGTGGGGGCTTTTTGTGCAGCTTTTCCCCAGGGACTTGACAGCGGGCCGGAAAAACCGTATAATAGGCCGAAAACCTGCGGAAGCAGGCCGGGAAAGGAAATGAGAAATGGAAAACACGTTGTTTCAAAGCATGGAGCAGTTCGACTTTGCTCCGGTGAATCAAAGGCTCTGCGTGGGCACCTGGAAGAACTACGCCGTCACCCTGCAGCAGTACAGCGGCAGGAATTACTTCGTCTTTGTGGCCGTTCGGGTGGAGAGCGGCCGGAGCGCCCTGCGGAAGCGCCTGCGGGCGGCCTTGAAGGAGGCCGGGATCAAGCGCTGTTCCGTCAACCAGGTCATGAAAAATCACATCCAGGCCACGGTGACCGTGGGCAAGGACGATTCTGCACACAGCGATCTCTGCGGCTTCCTGGATGCGCTCACCGGCATCCTGCGCCAGAATGGCATCGGCCCGGCCAACACCTGCGCCATCACCGGCGCGCCCAACCCGGACAGCCTCTGCCTGATGCAGAACGGGGGCTGCTACGGCTTCCAGCCGGTCTTTGCCTCCGCCGTGCGGCAGAGCGATTACGAGACGAAGGCGCAGACGGAAGAAAACGAGCTCAACGGCAGCTATCTGACCGGTCTGCTGGGGGCGGTCCTGGGCATGGTGGCAGGCATGGCGGTCAATCTGCTGCTCATGGTGCTGGCGCACAAGATCTCCGTCTGGCTGTTTGCGCTGATCCCGTTTTGCGCCATGTTCGGCTATAAGCGCATGAAGGGCAAGACCAACTGGGTGGCCATGCTGATCGTGATCGTTCTGAGCCTGATCGCGGTGCCGCTGATGGAGTACATCTACCTGGCCATCAGCGTGGCCAAGAAATACGACGCTCCCCTCGGCGAAGCGCTGAAGGAAGTGGGCAGAGTGTTCTTCCAGTCCAAGGTTTTGAAGGAAACTACCCCCGAGATGCTGAAAATGCTGCTGTTCATGGCCCTCGGCGTGGCCGTCAGCTGGGGCTATATGCGCGGGAACCTCAACACCGCCAAGGCGGAGGGCGCCAAGACCCAGATGGAGACTCTGCGAAAGAATCCGAACGTGTAACGCGGGCGCTCCGCCCGCAAAACGGCCCGCAGCGTGGCTTGCGCTGCGGGCCGTTATTTATCCGTTGACCACTGCCGCGTACAGTGCGTTCTTGGCAACGCCTGTCTCCTCGGCCACCTGCCGGACTGCGTCCTTGGTGCGGACGCCGCTGTCGGTCAGATCCCGCACCATGGCTGCCGCATGCTCCAGGCTGACGGCCTCGGCTCTCTGCTCCGCCCCGGCCAGCACCAGCACGTATTCGCCCCGTGGCTCATTCTCAGTGTAGCGGGCGACTGCCTCGCCCAGGGTCAGCCGCAGGATCTCCTCGTGGAGCTTGGTCAGCTCCCGGCAGAGGCTGATCGGCCGCTCCGGCCCGAAGGCCTCCAGCAGCTCGCCCAGGGTCTCCCGCAGGCGGTGCGGGGCCTCGTAGAAGATCATGGTCCGCTCCTCGGTCTTGAGCCGGTCCAGCCGAGCCCGGCGCTCCTTTTTCTGGGCGGGGAGGAAGCCCTCAAAGGCGAAGCGTCCCGTGGCCAGGGCGGAGACGGACAGAGCCGTGATGGCGGCGCAGGGCCCGGGGATCGCGCATACCGGTACCCCTGCCTGGGCACAGAGCCGCACCAGATCCTCCCCCGGGTCGGATATAGCGGGGCAGCCCGCGTCCGTCACCAGAGCGCAGTTTTCCCCAGCCAGCAGCCGCTCCAGGATCCGGGGGCCGCTTTCCTTCTTGTTGTGCTCGTGATAGCTCACCAGGGGCTTTTTGATCTCCAGGTGATTCAGCAGCTTCAGGGACACCCGGGTGTCCTCCGCGGCGATGAAATCCGCCGACGCCAGCGTTTCCGCGCAGCGCCGGGAGATGTCCCCCAGATTCCCGATGGGCGTGGGGACCAGGTAAAGCGTTCCAGACATAGAGCCTCCGTTTGCAGTTGAGAATTAAGAATTGAGAGCTGAGAAGTGAGTCCGTAGGGAGCGATGCCCACATCGCTCCGTGTTCCACACGTAGGGACGGCACCCTGCCGTCCGCGTTCCACACGTAGGGACGGCACCCTGCCGTCCGCGTTCCACGCGTAGGGACGGCACCCTGCCGTCCGCGTTCCACGCGTAGGGAGCGATGCCCACATCGCTCCTCATTCCATGTGGTAAATCCGCATATACGCCTCCGTGGGGCTGCCGTCGGCCTTGGACAGCACCAGCGGCGCGTCCCATTTCAGCCCCGGCCTGCCGCCCCGGGCGGCCTGGAGCAGCACCAGGGAGGGGGCACTGTCCGGCTTGGGACACACAAGCCGCAGCCGCTTCGGCTCCAGCCCGGCGGCCCGCAGCGCGCAGCAAAGCTCCACCAGCCGCCCGGGGAGATGCACCATCCAAAGGCTGCCGCCGGTCTGCAGCAGCCAGCCCGCCGCAGTGCAGACCTCCTCCAGGGTGCAGCACAGCTCCGTCCGGGCCACAGCCTGGGCCTCATCCGCAGGGACGTATCCGCCCCCCACCGGGTAATAGGGCGGGTTGCAGACCAGATGCCGGAAGCTGCCCGCCGGAAGCAGACTGCGGATCTGACGCAGATCCCCCTGCAGCACCCGAAAACGGTCCTCCAGGCCGTTTTCCGCAACGGCCCGATCCATCAGCGCACAGGCGTCCTCCTGCAGCTCCACCGCAGTCACGGTCAGAGCGGGATCCCGGGCCAAAAGCAGCAGGCCCACGGCCCCGCTCCCGGCGCAGAGATCGCAGACCGCCGCGCCCTTTGGCGGCGCGGCAAAGTCCGCCAGCACCATCGCGTCGGTGCCCAGCTTGAACAGCCCCTCCGATTGGGGCAGGGTGATCCCGTTTTGCAAAAATTCAGATTTCATTTTCATTCGAAAAAATGGGCCTGTGCATGGCACAGGCCCATTTTTTGTGACTAATTACAGCTCGATGGCCTCAACAGGGCAGGCCGCGGCGCAGGAGCCGCACTCCACGCACTGCTCAGCGTCGATGACGTAACGATCCTCACCCTCGGTGATGATGCCCAGGGGGCAGGTGTCGGCGCAGGTGCCGCACTTCAGGCACTTGTCGGTAATGGTGTAAGCCATGGTAGTTCCTCCTTTGTTTCTACGGTGGGTTGGTTTGTTTCTTGCTGTCCCTATCATATCATGTTTTTCGGAAAATGCAATGGGTATTTCGAAAAAAACTGTATCTTTTTTATGAATGTTTGTTTATCCGCCCTGCAAGACGGGTATCCTTTCGGTATTTGAAGGAGTATCGACCTGGAAAGGATGGGATCATATGCGTTTGCTGGAGCAGTTTGCTTTTCCCCTGGATCGCCGTCTGCCGCCGGAGCCTGTGCTCTGCCGGGAGGAGGAGCTGGCGGAGCTGGTGCGGGTCCTCAGCCGCCGGAACAAGTGCAATCCGGTTCTGGTGGGGCCGCCCGGGGTGGGGAAGACCGCCATCGTGGAGGAGCTGGCCCGGCGGATGGTTCGCGGCCAGGTGCCCGGACAGCTGGCGGGAAAACGGATCTGGAGCATCAACATGGCCGCCCTGGTGGCGGGCACCAAGTATCGGGGGGAGTTCGAGGAGCGGGTCCGGGATCTGCTGACGGAGACGGCCCAGGCGGGCAGCGTGATCCTGTTTCTGGATGAGCTCCACACCCTCATGGGAGCCGGCGGGGCGGAGGGCTCCATCGACGGGGCCAATCTGCTCAAGCCCGCCCTGGGCCGGGGCGGGGTCTGCCTCATCGGGGCCACCACCCGGGAGGAGTACAGCCGCCGGGTGGAGGCGGATCCGGCCCTTGCCCGCCGCTTCCGGCTGGTGGAGGTGGCCCCGGCCACGGTGGAGCAGAGCCTGGAGATCCTCCGGGCTCTGACGCCCGGCCTGGAGCGGCACCACGGGGTCTGCATCCTCTCCCAGGCGGTGGAGGCCGCGGTGCGGCTCAGCGACCGCTATCTGCCGGGGCGCTTCCTGCCGGATAAGGCGGTGGATCTGCTGGATGAGACTGCCGCGGCGGTGAGCCTGCGGGGGGTGGGGATCGTGGATCGGCAGGCTGTGGCCGGGACGATCCAGCGGGCCACAGGCATCCCCCTGCGCCGCCTTCGGGACGGCGACCGGGCGGCGCTCCGGGATTTGGAAGCTCGGCTGGGAGAGAGCGTCCTGGGGCAGCCTGCCGCCATCCACGCCGTGGCCGCTGCCGTCCGGCGGGGGCGGCTGGGGCTGGCGGAGCCGGGACGGCCTGCGGCGGCGCTGCTGCTGACCGGCCCCACAGGCGTGGGGAAGACCGCCCTGTGCAAGGCCCTGGCCCGGGAGGTCTACGGCAGCGAGTCCGCCATGATCCGCCTGGATATGACGGAGTACGCCCAGGAACACACCGCGTCCCGCCTGCTGGGGGCGCCCCCGGGCTATGTGGGCCACGGCAGAGGCGGGGAGCTGACGGAGCGGGTGCGGGCCAGACCCCACAGTCTGATCCTCCTGGACGAGCTGGAAAAGGCTCACCCCAGCGTCACGGCCCTGCTGCTGCAGCTCCTGGAGGACGGACGCCTCACCGACAGCCTGGGCCGGACGGCGGACTTCCGCAACAGCCTCCTGGTCATGACCACCAACGCCGGGACCCTGGGCCCCAAGGCCAGACCGGGCTTTGGAGGGGGGCAGGGGAGCGGCGCGCCGGAGGCGGAGGCCCGGGAGCGGGTCAAGGGGGCCTTTTCCCCGGAGCTGCTGGGCCGGATGGACGCAGTGGTGGCCTTCCAGCCGCTGACGGAGCAGACCCTGGAGCGGATCGCCGCCCTGCGGCTGCGGGAGGCTCTGAGCCGGGTCAAGGCGGCAGGGCTGACGGTGGAGCCGGATCCGGCGCTGCCGTCCCTGCTGGCCTGCCGCTGCGCCGGCGATCCCGGCGGGGCCAGGGCCCTGCGCCGCTTGATCCAGACCAGCCTGCTGGATCCCGCCGCCGAGCTGCTCCTCCGCGGCGTCACGGAAGCCGCCTTGACCGCTGACGGCCTGCTTGCCGCCGCCCATATGCCGTAGCGGCGCACAGTGTGCGCCAGCCCCGCCGGTTCAGTTTTTCTTACTATTCGCTCTGCTTATGGGAAAAATCACAAAAATGAGCCTCTTTCGGCTTTACTTTTGTGTGGTTTTCGTGTATGATATAGAAGAGGGACGGGCCCCTTCGAGCCCAAAAAATAGGAAAAATACCGACTGTGAGGTGCAATTATGGGAAGAACCGCGAAAGATATCATGAAGCTGATCAAGGAAGAGGACATCAAGATGGTGGACTTCAAGGTCGTGGACATCAACGGTCAGTTCCGCCACGTCACCATTCCTGCCGTTCACTTCAATGAGGAGACCATGGTCAACGGCATCGGCTTCGACGCCTCCAACTACGGCTACGCCGTGGTGGAGAAGTCCGACATGGTCTATATCCCCGACCTGGACACTGCCGCCATCGATCCCTTCTGCGAGATCAAGACCCTGTCCATGATCGGCAACGCCATGATCATCGACTACCCCGAGAACCGGCCCCTGGCACAGTACCCCCGCAACATCGTGGCTGCCGCCAAGAAGTATATGCAGGACTCCGGCATCGCCGACACCATGATGATCCTCCCCGAGTTTGAGTTCTATCTCTTCGACCAGGTGGGCTGGACGGTAGAGAACAACCGGGTCGCCTTCAACGTAGACACCCAGCAGGCCTATTGGAACAGCGAGGTGGAGGGCAGCGGCAACGTGGTTCCCTTCCAGAAGAACTACCACATCGCCAAGCCCCTGGATACCACCTACGAGTGCCGTGCCGAGATGTGCATGGAGATCGAGAAGGCCGGTATCCCCGTCAAGTACCATCACCCCGAGGTGGGCGGCGCCGGTCAGTTTGAGATCGAGCCCCTGCTCTGCGAGCTGGAGAAGATGGCCGACGGCACCATGATGGTCAAGTATATCATCCACAACGTGGCCAAGAAGTACGGCCTGGCGGCCACCCTGATGCCCAAGCCCGTCTACGGCGAGGCCGGCAGCGGTATGCACGTCCATATGCTCCTGCTCAAGGATGGCGAGCCCGTCTTCTCCGATGACAACGGTTACTCCCATCTGTCTAAGGAGGCCCACTGGTTCATGGGCGGCCTGCTGAAGCACATCGCTTCTCTCTGCGCCATCACCAACCCCTCCACCAACTCCTTCAAGCGTCTGGTGCCCGGCTTTGAGGCTCCCGTCACCGTGGGCTACGCCACCTCCAACCGCAGCGCCGTTATCCGCATCCCCGCCTACGCCAAGTCCCCCAAGCTGCGCCGCTTCGAGCTGCGGAACCCCGATGCCACCTGCAACCCCTACTTCGCCTACGCCGCCATTCTGATGGCCGGCTTGGACGGCATCAAGAACCAGATCGACCCCCACGCCAACGGCTGGGGCCCCTACGATATGAACCTCTTCGATCTGCCCGAGAAGGAGAAGAAGAAGCTCCATCAACTGCCCACCCGTCTGGAGGACGCGCTGACCGCCCTGGAGAAGGATCACGACTATCTCACCGCCGGCGGCGTCTTCCCCGAGGAGCTGATCAAGAACTTCATCAAGACCAAGCGCGCCGAGTGCGCCGAGCTCTCCCGGATCCCCCATCCCGCCGAGTTCGACAAGTACTTCAACCTGTAAGAGACCCAAAGAAATCCCCGTCGGCTGCTGCCGACGGGGATTTTTGTATGGGATCATTCGTTCACGCCGTAGACCTTGTAGAGGAAGGTCGCGACCTGGGCGCGGGTGCAGGTGGAGTTGGCGCCGAAGACGCCGTTGCCCATGCCTGCGGTGACGCCCGCGGAGAGGGCCCACATGACGGGCTTGTAGTACCAATCGCCCTCTTTGACGTCGGTGAAGCTGGCATCGGGCATCTCGAACTCAGGCTTGTGGGACGCGGCGTACAGGAAGGTCACGATCTGAGCGCGGGTGCAGGTCACGTTGGCGCCGAAAATGCCCTCGCCCATGCCCGCGGTGATGCCCTCGGAGAGGGCCCACATCACGGCCTTGTAGTACCAATCGCCCTCTTTGACGTCGGTGAAGCTGGCGTCGGGCATCTCGAACGCGGGCTTGCCGGCTGCGGCGTAGAGGAAGGT
>JAEEZZ010000055.1 GCA_016292255.1 Oscillospiraceae bacterium | reverse complement strand
TCTGGCAGGCGGCGCAGGCGAAACCGCATCTATCGTGACAGAAAAGGGCTATGGCGCTATCATCATGGCAGACGGCCCCGCGGGACTTCGTCTGGCGACCAGGTACATGGAAACGGAGGATGGCCAGGAGGGTCTGGACTCCGACGCCTATAACAGCATCCTCAACATCCTGCCTCCCGAGATCCAGCAGTTGATTCGGATGAAGCTGCGGCAGAACGAGGAAAAAGCCAAAGACCACGCGGTTCTTTATCATTATGCTTCTGCGATCCCCATCGGGACGGCATTGGCACAGGCATGGAACCCGGCTGTGGCGGAGGCCTGCGGCGATCTGGTCGGAGAAGAGATGGAACTCTTCGGCGCCAACCTCTGGCTGGCGCCTGCTCTGAACATCCACCGCAGCCCGCTCTGCGGACGGAACTTTGAATATTATTCCGAGGACCCCCTGATCTCCGGCAAAACCGCTGCGGCGATGACCCGCGGCGTACAGCAGCATCCCGGCCGCGCCGTCACCATCAAGCACTTCGCCTGCAACAACCAGGAGACAAACCGCTACGGCTCCAACAGCGTGGTTTCCCAGCGGGCCCTGCGGGAAATCTATATCAAGGGCTTTGAGATCTGCGTGAAGGAGGCTGACCCCAAAGCGCTGATGAGCTCCTACAATCTGCTCAACGGCACCCATACCGCAAACCGCGGCGATCTGATCCAAACGGTGCTGCGCGGGGAGTGGGGCTTTGCCGGCATCGTCATGACCGACTGGGGCACCACGAATGATAAGTTCAATCTGGGCGTCTACGGCGCATCCAGCCCGGCGCTCTGTATCAAAGCGGGCAACGATCTGATAATGGCCGGCTCCAAGGAGGACGTGGATGGTATTCTTTCCGGCCTGCGAAGCGGAAGTTTGAGCAGACAATCCCTGGAGGCCTGCGCAGGCCGGATCCTCGCACTGTCCCAAGCACTTTGCAAGACCAATCGCGGCATTGAAAACGAGTGAGGGCTATTACCATTCAAAAACCAGTGTTTGATTCCTTCGTTGCCAAACGGACGGTACAGGAGCCTGCCTGTACCGTCCGTTATATAAAACTATGTGAAGATCAATTTGGCTCTGATCAGTTCCGTTGCTCGATTGTGAATGCTGTTCATGCGTCGGATCCACTCCATTTGATCGGAGGCTTTGAGCTGTTCGGTGATGCCTTCGGCCTTGGCCATTTGGGTTGTCAAGAACTTCAGCATTTCGCTCGCTTGCCGGTCGATTTCCTCCAGATGGGCGTTCAGAGTGCCTTTGAGAAGCATGGCGTCAAAGATGCCTCGATGCCAGGTGCGGAGGTAGTTGTGGCGCAGGGTGCCGAATTTGCCGATCCTGGGTGCCTCCGGCGCTTCGAGGTCGGGAAGATAAAAGTCTCCATGTTGGGTATAAGTCAGATTCACAAAATGGTTGGCGCTTTCACTTGCATGTACGGAAAAATCGGTGTACATAGAAATCTCCTTTCCAAGTCACATTTTCAAAACGGATTATTCTTTTTCGATGCAAGTGAGCGCTGGAAAACATCCAACAAACATCCAACAAACTGCTGATTATCTGCATCAGCAGCGGTGTCTGCAATTTTGGGCCTTGATGCCCGGAAAACCTTGATTTTACAAGGGATTTTACGGCATCAGAGTCCACTTTACGATACAGACTGAAACGTTCTTTTTTAAGTTCAGGTTCTAGTGTCCACTCCGGACGTGCGGGTTCAACTCCCGCCTCGCGCACCAGAAGGGTAAGGTAAAAAAGATACCACCCCCAAAAACCCAGGTTTTTCCTGGGTTTTTGCGTGTCTGGGGGGTCAAAAAGAAAAGGATCGTTCCGTAGAGCCATTAAGATATTTTTGTGAGAATTGAAGTATCGATCTTAATTTGACGAAAAGAAAAAACACCAGAATCATCTGTTGCGAAACGTGAATCGCGTTCAGAGGATTCTGGTGCTTTTTGTGTCTTGTGATTCCGGTGCTTTTTGGCTCTTGCCGATTGTTTTTTTCGTGATTTTATGGTAGAATCGATAAGAATCGTTTCCGGGTCTGGGGTGACTTGTGATGACATTCGATTTCAAAAAAGAATACAAGGAGTTCTATCCGCCGAAGGACAAGCCGAAGCTCGTGATAGTGCCGAGGCGAAACATCGAAGAACGTCTGGTAAAACAGATATCAGCCAAAAGGAGAAAAACATGGAGTTTCTGGAATTGGCCCGCACGCGGTTTTCCGTGCTGGAATATGAGAATCGCCCTGTGGAGCAGGAGAAGCTTGACAGGATCATCGAGGCCGGAATCGCCGCGCCGACGGCCTGCAACAATCAGCCGCAGCGGATTCTGGTGATCAACGACGACGCCGGACGGGAGAAGCTGAACCGCGTCGTGCCGAGCAAATACTATGTTCCGGCGGCATTTCTGATCTGTTATGACAAAAAGGAATGCTGGACTCGCCCGATGGATGGGAAGTCCAGCGGCGACATTGACGCCGGTATCGTGGCGACACACATGATGCTGGAGGCGACAGACCTGGGTCTCGGCTCCATCTGGGTCATGTATTGGAAGCCGGAGAACATGAAATCGGAATTCGGACTGGCCGACAATCTGGAGCCCGTGGCCCTGCTGATCGTGGGCTACAAGTCCGAAAACGCCAAGCCCCGACCGGGACATCTGACAAGAAAAAACAAGGAAGAAATGCTGCTTTGACAGGAGAGATACGATGACCTTTTTGGATACCTCAGACCTCAAAACCGAGGAGATTTCTCTGCGGCTGGATCACACAGCGGAGGCCGACCCGGTGCGCGGCTGGGTTCCGGCATACTATTTTGACATTTTGGATCGAACCGGTCAGAAACTTGGAAACTGTGATCTGCGCGTTGGACATACGGAGGGCCTGTACTACGGCGGCAACATCGGCTACGCGGTCGACGAGCCCTACCGCGGCCGCCATTATGCGGCAAAGGCCTGCAAGCTGCTGTTTGAGCTGGCCCGCCGTCATGGGATGGACTACCTGATCATCACCTGCCAACCCACCAATCTGCCCTCCCGCCGAACCTGCGAGATCCTCGGCGGCAAGCTGCTGGAGATCGCGGAGCTCCCGGCGGACAACGATATGCGCGTGCAGGACGGACATACCCATGAATGCATTTTCCGATTTGATTTGTGAGAAAGGAAAGCCAGGATGCACAATGTGATCCTCAAAAAAGAATTACGCGGCCGCATTCTTGACATCGGCGGTGGGGGAGAGGCCGTGATCGGCCGGGTATACGGGCCCCAGGTGACCGCCATCGACATTTCCGCGGAAGAGCTGGCCGAAGCGCCGGGAGGCTTTGAAAAGCTGGTCATGGACGCGAGAAGAATGACTTTCCCGGACAATTCCTTCGACCACGTGACCGCGTTTTACAGCTTCCTGTTTATCCCAAAGCCGGACCATAAGCAGGTGATCTCAGAAATTGCCCGTGTCCTTCGCCCCGGCGGAGAACTCCATATCTGGGATTGTGAAGTCCGATCCGCGTATCCGGAGCCCTTCACCGTGGAGCTGGACATTGACGCAGGCGGCGAGCCGATCCACACGAGCTACGGAATTATGGAACAGGACTGCGTGCAGACGGCGGAAGGTATGATTGCCCTTTGCGAGCAGGAAAACCTGCGATTGACGCAGGTGCAGCGGACGGAAAACGGCTTCTTCCTGCGATTTGGAAAGGTAATATGCCCCCATGAAGCACAACACGACGCCGATTTCATGGATGTCCGCATTTCGTAGATGGAGGATCAATCATGATGCAGAAAATCCAAATACAGCCCTATGGGGTATATCAAGAAGCTGAGATGATCTCCCTCTATCGCTCCGTCGGCTGGACGAATTACACAGATCGGCCGGAAATGCTGGAGGCGGCTTACCGGAATTCGCTCTGCATCCTCGGCGCCTACGATGGGGACAAGCTCGTCGGCGTGATCCGCGCGGTCGGCGACGGGGTCTCCATCGTGTTTGTGCAGGATCTGCTGGTGCTCCCGGCGTACCAGCGGCAGGGCATCGGGACAAGGCTCCTGCAGGCAATCCTCGAGCGCTATTCCGACGTATACCAGATCGAGCTTCTCACCGACAACACCGCGAAAACCAATGCCTTCTACGAATCTCTCGGCATGACCCGCGCGGACAGGCTCGGTTGCTGCGCGTATACAAAAATGAATCCGCTGTCCTGAAACAGGAAAGCGGATGGATCGAAAAGGATCCACCCGCTGTTCTCATGCCTGCTGTCGGTAGTATTCCCGCAGGATCTCCGCCACTTGATCCTCCGGGCCGGTGAGGATGACCCGGCTCATACCGCGATCCCTGTGGTAGGTGAAGACGGCGTCACTGGCACGTGCCATTTTCTCACAGAAAAAGGCGGAGACAGCCTCGCCATCCTCGTGGGAGACCGGCAGGTCGAGGATCACACAGGCACGGTTGGACTGCTTCGTGGTGTCAGCCAGGAAATCGAATAACAAGATTTCAAAGGGTAAAATGCAAATAAATTGTAAGGACTTGACAGGTGACCTTTCGTTCACTATAATATCGGTGAACGAAAGGTCACTTGCTGCGTACGGAGGTCATTATGGCGAACGACACCAAGGAAAGGATCCTTGCCGCTGCACTGGAGATGTTTTCACAAAACGGCTATGCAGGGACAAACATCCGTGAATTGAGCGCATCACTTGGGCTTGTGAAGTCCGGGGTCTATAAACATTTTGAGAGCAAGGAAGCGATTTGGAACGCGCTGCTGAACCAGATGATTGCTTATTACGGAGCGCATTTCGGTTCGCCTGAGCACTTGCCGCCTGTACCGGATTCGCTGGAAGGGCTTGTCACGATGACAATGCAGATGGTGAAATTTACGGTGCATGATGAAAAAGTGATCATGACGCGTAAGCTGTTGACGCTTGAGCAGTTCCGGGACGTACGTGCGCGGGAATTGGCAACAAAGCACTTTCTCACAGGGCTGACAGACATGTTTACCCATATCTTTGCCGGAATGATGGAGCAGGGCCTGCTCCGGCGGGACGATCCCGCCATGCTGGCCTTCGCCTATACCGCGCCCATCTCCGCGCTGATCCATCTGTGCGACCGGGAGCCGGAGAAAACGGAGAAGGCGATCGCGCAGATCGAAGCCTTCAGCCGACATTTTGTCAAGGTTTACGGCTCCTTGTCGTAAAATGGACACTGCTTTTTGGGAGGACAAATCAATGAAGATACTTGTTTTGAACGGAAGTCCCAAGCGGGACAAAAGCGACACCCTGCACATCACCCGGGCATTTCTGGACGGCATGAAGGAAGCATCGCCGCAGGATATCCACATCATCCATACCGTCGATCAGCACATTGAATCCTGTACCGGCTGCTTTTCCTGTATGCGGAACGGCGGCGCCTGCATCCATCACGACGATATGAAAGCGATTCTGGAGAAGATCCTGGACAGCGATCTGCTGCTGTTCAGCTTTCCTCTTTACTGCTACGGAATGCCGGCGTCTCTGAAGGCCCTGTTGGACCGCACGCTCCCCCTTTCCAACATGGCGATGCAGAAGGTGGGTGACAGGTACGAGCATATGGGCCAGGCTGATTTCGGCCATCTGAAATACCTGATGATCTGCGGCTGCGGTTTTCCCAACAGCAGGCAGAACTTTGAACCGGCCATCATGCAGTTCAAGCTGTGCTTCCCCTGTGATCACACGATCATCACCGTTCCGGAAAGCCCGATGTTCAACGCACCGGAAGCGGCAGTCGTGACCGAGCCAAGACTGGAGCTGGTTAAACAGGCTGGACGGCAGTACGCCGAAAAGGGCGAAATCGAGGCTTCTCTGTTGGCAGAGATCACGTCTCCCATGATCCCCGAGGATCAGTATGCTGCCATCGTGAACAGCGGCGTGTAATCATAATGGAGATATGGCAAACACGATCACGTTTTTCAGAATGGCTGCCGGCATCGTTCTGCTTTTCTGTCCGGTGTTCTCCCCAGCCTTCTATGCGTTTTACGTCGCGGCCGGGTTGTCCGATATGCTGGATGGATTTGTGGCGAGAAAAACGGATACCGTCAGCGAGCTTGGGGCAAGGCTGGATACGATCGCGGACTTTGTGCTTGTGGTCGTATGCCTGATCAAGCTGCTTCCGGTCCTGTATATTCCCGCATGGCTGTATATATGGATCGGGATCATCGCTTTCATAAAGGTCGTTAATATCATTTCCGGGTTTGCCGTACAGAAGCGGTTTGCGGCTGTTCATTCGCTTATGAACAAAGCGACAGGGGCGCTGCTGTTTCTGCTGCCGCTGACGATTCCCGCGGTTCCGCTGCAATACGCTGCGATCGTCGTCTGTGCGGCAGCAACCTTCGCGGCCATTCAGGAAGGCCATTTCATCAGGACAGGAAGAGAATAGCTGCCCGGTTTATGCGGAGCCGGGATGGGGAGGAAAAGCAAGACCATGAAATTCAAAGGAACCCTGATCGTCGTAAAAGACTGCCATAAAGCATTGAAATTCTATCAAGACATGTTTGGATTCGAGCTGCTTCGTGACAATGACGGCAATATGGAACTGTCCGGAAATCTGTATCTCCAGGAAGAGAAATACTGGGAACGGTTCACGGGGAGGCGCGTTGTCCAGCAAAGCAATCATACGGAGCTGTATTTTGAAGAGCCGGAGATTGATAGCTTTGTAAAAAGGCTGGAAAGGCACTATCCTGACATTGAATACGTCAATCTCCTGATGACGCACAGCTGGGGACAGCGGGTCGTCAGATTCTATGACCTGGACGGCAATCTCATCGAAGTTGGCACCCCTGTATGATCCGTGTACATTTAAGAGAGGTGGATAAATGAAAATTGCCGAATATCAAAACCGATTGCCATCCGTTCTGTGTATTCCTCACTTGCCATTGAGCAGAACACGCTGACGCTCGACCAGGTGACGGCGGTACTCAACGGCAAACGGGTGATTGCCCCGCCGAAGGACATCGCGGAGGTGAAAAACGCCTACGAAATCTATGAGCGGCTGGACGAACTGGATCCTTTCGATGTGGAGGATCTGCTGAAGGCCCACGGCATCATGGTGCGCGGGCTGACTGCGGAGGCGGGACAGTTCCGCAGCGGGAACGTAGGGGTCGTGGACGCAGAGGGTCGTGTCCTGCACTTTGGTACGCTCCCGGAATATGTTCCCGGCCTGGTCTGTCAGCTCCTGGATTGGGTCAAGGACAGCCCCACGCCCATGCTGATCAAAAGCTGCGTGTTCCATTATGAGCTGGAGCTGATTCATCCCTTTGCCGACGGAAACGGTCGGATCGGGCGGCTCTGGCATACGCTTCTGCTCTCCCGCTGGCAGCCGCTCTTTGCATGGCTTCCGGTGGAGTCCATCATCCACGACCGGCAAGCGGATTATTATGCTGCCATCCATGCGTCCAACGACGCGGCAAGCTCTACAGCCTTTATCGCCTTCATGCTGGAAGCGATCAAAGCAGCGCTCATAGAAGCAATCGAGGCAACCGCACAAATCACAGCGCCCAAGGAATCAGCTGCTTCCACCCCTGCACCCGAAAACCGCTGGCCCGTTATAGAGGCTTGGCTGAAAGAAAACAGGCAAATAAAAAACGCTGACGTGCAGCGTTTGCTCGGCGTTTCCACCGCCACGGCCAGCCGTCTGCTCCGGGATTGGACTGCGTCCGGGAAACTGATCAAGCTGCGAGTTGGCAGTTATTGGTCTTACCGGTCCACTGAAAAGCCATGAACAGCCTGCGTAGGGACGGCACTCCGTGTTCTGCCGGCATCTATCTGCAAAGCGAAGCTCCTGTCGCACAAGCGGCAGGAGCTTCGACATGAGATCAAATTGTACGGGGACAGCAGAGGACGATCAATACTCCAGGTTGTGCTCGTCCTCCTTGGAGAACACATGGGCCACCTTGCCGTTGAAGGTGAAATGGACGGTATCGCCCATGCTGAAGCTGCCCTCCAGATCCACGGTGGGGACAATGATGATCACGTCCCGGCCCTCGGCGGTGACGTGCAGATGGACGGAGGAGCCCATCATTTCCGCCACGTCCACCCGGCCCGGGACGCCCTGGGCCGCCACGTCCGTATGCTCCGGGCGCACGCCCAGAGTCACGTCCTGGCTCTTGACGCCCTTGGCCTTCAGCCGGGCCGCCTTCTCGGGGGAGAGCTCCACCCGGAGGCTGCCCAGGCAGACGAAGTATTTCCCGGCCTCCTCCTGGAGCTTGGCGTCAAAGAAGTTCATGACGGGCATACCGATGAAGCCGGCCACGAACAGGTTGGCGGGGTGGTTGAAGACCTCCTGGGGGGTGCCGATCTGCTGAACGAAGCCGTCCCGCATGATGACGATGCGGTCGCCCAGGGTCATGGCCTCCGTCTGGTCGTGGGTGACGTAGATAAAGGTGGTGTCGATGCGCTTGCGGAGCTTGATGATCTCGGCGCGCATTTCGTTCCGGAGCTTGGCGTCCAGGTTGGACAGGGGCTCGTCCATCAGCATGACCTTGGGCGCCCGGACGATGGCCCGGCCAATGGCCACGCGCTGGCGCTGGCCGCCGGAGAGGGCCTTGGGCTTCCGATCCAGATACTCCGTGATATCCAGGATCTCGGCGGCCTCCATGACCTTCTTCTCGATCTCCGCCTTGGGCAGATGCCGCAGCTTCAGGGCGAAGGCCATATTCTGGTACACCGTCATGTGGGGGTAGAGGGCGTAGTTCTGGAAGACCATGGCAATATCCCGATCCTTGGGGGCCACAGCGTTCACCAGCTTGCCGTCGATATACAGCTCGCCGTCGGTGATCTCCTCCAGACCGGCCACCATCCGCAGGGTGGTGGACTTGCCGCAGCCGGAGGGGCCCACCAGGACGATGAATTCCTTATCTGCGATATCCAGGTTGAATTCCTGCACCGCCACCACGCCTTCGTCCGTGATCTGAAGGTTGGTCTTCTTTTCGGGGGCGGACTCTGCTTTTCTGCTCTTTTTGGTCTCTCCCGAATGGGGGTAGACCTTTTTTACGTTTACTAATTGCACCGTTGCCATAAGGATCAGATCCTCCTTGCTATGTTTCGTCGAAAACCAATTACAGCAGCTTGACCAGCGCCGGACGGACGGCGTCCATCCTGGCATCGGAGAGGCCGAAGTCCATCTGCCGGTAGCTCCAGGCCGCCCGGCCGATCCCGAACTTCTCAAAGCACCCGTAGATGGCGCGATACCATTCCAGGGCCTGCTCCGGCGGGACCCGGTCGATCACGCCGTATTCGCCGCAGTACAGGGCCACGCCCCGGGCCTCTGCGGCCTCGATGGCGGAGGCCATAAAGGCCTCAAAGTAGGCGGGGCTGAGCCGCGTCTCCGGGGGCCAGCTCTCCAGCATGGTTTCCCGCTCACCCAGCATCGTCCGGCTGGCCTGCTCCAGCTCCGCGAAGCTGGCGGAGACGGAGATCCGGAAGTCCGGATCCATGGTGGGCATCCAGCTGGCGCCCTGGTGGGTGAAGATCAGAGGCTCGTAGCAGTGGAAATTATAGACGATGTGCTCGTCGGGCGGGGGCGCGATGTCCTTGACGGACAGGGCGCTGTTGTGCCAATAGCCTCCCACCAGGATGGGCACCGTGGGGGCGTATTGCCGGATGCGCCGGACGCATTCGGGCCAGATCCGGTTCCAGGCAGGCATGAATGCCTGCTCTGTCACCTCGTTCAGCAGCTCGAAGGCCATCAGATCGGCGTCCTTGGCAAAGCGTCGGGCCAGAGACTCCCAGATCCGGTAGAAGCGGGCCTGGAAGGCCTCGCTTTCGAAGAAGCCGCCCTCCCCCTCGTCGGGGTCAAAGGAGAAGCCCGGCGTCTTGTGGAGGTCCAGCACCATGTGCAGGCCGTTGGCCCGGCAGCAGTCCGCCGCCAAAGCCAGATACCGGAAGCCCCGGGGCTCTCCGGCCCCGTCGCCGGTCTCCAGCAGATCGTAGTCCACCGGGACCCGAACGTGGTCTGCGCCCCAGGCCTTGATCCGGGCGAAGTCCTCGGGCCGGATGAAGGTCTCGCAGCGCTCCGTCGAGTAGTCGCACTGGGACAGCCAGCCGCCCAGGTTCACGCCGTGTTGAAATCCTGTAAACTGTTTCATGCGCTTACCCCTTTACGCTGCCGGCGGTGACGCCCTTGATAATGGACTTGGAGAGGATGATGTAGACGATCATCACAGGCAGGATGGCCAGCAGAATGAACATATAGACCTTGCCCATGTCGAACTTGGAGTAGTCCGCGCTGCGAAGCTGGGCGATCATAATGGGAACGGTCTTCATCTCCGCCTTATCCAGCAGCAGGGCAGGGATGAAGTAATTGTTCCAGGAGCTGACGAAGGAGAAGATCATCTGTACGGCGATGGCGGGCTTCAGCAGGGGAAGGACGATGGTGTTGAAGGTCCGGAACTCGCCGGAGCTGTCCACCCGGGCTGCCGCCACGATATCCAGGGGCAGGACGCTCTCCATGTACTGCTTCATATAGAAGAATACCACGGGGGCCGCCATACCGGGAAGGATCAGCGGGATATAGCTGTTGTTGAGCTGCAGCTTGTTCATCATCTGGACGAAGCCGAGGGCGGACACCTGGGCGGGGATCATCATGATCGCCATAATGAAGGTGAAGACGAACTTCTTGCCCTTGAAGTCATAGGCGTGGATGCCGTAGGCAGTCAGCGCGGAGAAGTAGGTGGTCAGCACAGCGGTGGCCAGGGCGATGATGAGGCTGTTGAGCATACCCCGGGGGATGTTGATGGAGGCGTCGTTCCAGGCGTTTTTCAGATTGATGAAGAAGTTCTCCTTGGGCAGGAGGGTGAAGCCGGAGGCAAGCTGGGCGTTGGAGCGGGTGGAGTTGATGATCATGAGGTAGAAGAAGAACAGACACAGGAAGACCAGGAAGACCAGAATGGCGTAGACGATCACCCGCAGGATCGTCAGCTTGATCTTGCCCTTGGTGTTGTCGCTGAGCGTACTCACATCACGTCCCCCTTTCTCTTGCGGTGCTGCCGCTGAGGCTCCTTGTACTGCTTGACCAGCATTTTGTAG
Source organism: Oscillospiraceae bacterium (assembly GCA_016292255.1). Taxonomy (GTDB): domain Bacteria; phylum Bacillota; class Clostridia; order Oscillospirales; family Oscillospiraceae; genus JAFRPC01. The sequence goes on along the minus strand of JAEEZZ010000055.1, from coordinate 38,968 downwards.
ACGACGCCGCCCAGCGCGCCGGTGACGATGAAGATGATCACGGAGATGGCGCCGGCCATGCCGTAGTTCTTGTTGGTCAGATAGTTTTTGAGGTACATGACCAGGGTCCTGGTGGTCTCATCCGGCGCGCCGTTGCCCTTGGTGAGGACCTGGGGCACGTCGAACATCTGAATGCCGCCGATCAGCGCCGTGATCAGACAGTAGACGAAAATGGGCATCAGCAGGGGCATGGTCACCCGGAAGAAGACCTGCCAGGCGTTGGCGCCGTCCAGGGTGGCGGACTCGAACAGCGACTGGTCGATGCCCATGATACCGGCCATGAGAACGATGGTCGTATTGCCAAACCACATCAGGAAGTTCATCATGGCAATCATGCCGCGCACGGTGACCCTGTGTGAGAAGAAATCGAAGGAAGCGTCGATCCATCCGTTTTCAACCAGCAGGGCCTGGATGGGACCGACTCGGGAAAAGAGCGTGAAAAAGAGCATGGAGAAGGCGGCGGCCATAATGAGGTTGGGCATATAGATGACCGTCTTGAAGAAGCCTTGTCCTTTGATGTTCAGCCGATAGCTGGTGAAGAAGATGGCCAGCAGCAGGGCAATGACGAACTGCGGAACCGCGCCCACAAACCACATGATCATGGTGTTGCCCACGTATTTGAGGATGGTCACCTTCAACATGAGCCGCAGCGCATCTTATTATGAGAGCGGCACGGGCCGCGGCATGGGCTTCCGGGACAGCTGCCAGGATCTGCTGGGCTTCGTCCATCTGATCCCCGAGCGGGCCCGGGAGCGGATCCTGGACATCGCCTCCATCCAGTTTGCCGACGGCAGCACCTACCACCAGTACCAGCCCCTCACCAAGCGGGGCAACGCCGACGTGGGCTCCGGCTTCAACGACGATCCCCTCTGGCTGGTGGCCTGCACCTGCGCCTACCTGCGCGAGACGGGCGACTTCTCCATCCTGGACGAGCCCACCCCCTTTAACAATGAGCCGGGCACCGAGGTGCCCCTGCTGGAGCACCTGCGCCGCAGCGTGAACTTCACCGTGACCCACCTGGGCCCCCACGGCCTGCCGCTGATCGGCCGGGCCGACTGGAACGACTGCCTGAACCTCAACTGCTTCAGCCATGCCCCGGGCGAGAGCTTCCAGACCTGCACGAATTTCGAGAGCGGCAAGGCGGAGAGCGTCTTCATCGGCGGGATGTTCGTCAAATACGGCGGCGAATACGCCGCCCTGCTGGATCAGATCGGCGGCGGGGAAGAGGCCGCCGCGGTGCGGAAGGCCGTGGATAACATGGAGCAGGCTCTGATGACCCACGGCTGGGACGGCGAGTGGTTCCGTCGGGCCTACGACGCCTTTGAGCGCCCTGTGGGCAGCCGGGAGAACGAGGAGGGCAAGATCTTCGTGGAGCCCCAGGGCTTCTGCGTCATGGCAGGGGTCGGCGGCAGGGAATACGGGAAAAAGGCGCTGGCCTCCGTGGAGCGCTATCTGATGAACGACTTCGGCGCGGAGCTGCTCTGGCCCTGCTACACCGAATACCACGACTACCTGGGCGAGATCTCGTCCTATCCCCCCGGCTACAAGGAAAACGGCTCCGTGTTCTGCCACAACAACCCCTGGATCACCCTGGCCTACTGCGCCGTGGGAGACGGCAACGCGGCCTTCCGCACCTACTCCCACAACGCCCCCGCCTACATCGAGGACAAGAGCGAGATCCACCGCACCGAGCCCTACTGCTACAGCCAGACCATCGCGGGCCGCGCGGCTGCCCGCTACGGCGAGGCCAAGAACTCCTGGCTCACCGGCACGGCAGCCTGGTCCTTTGTGGCGGTCAGCCAGGGCATCCTGGGCGTCCGCCCGGACTACGCGGGGCTGGTGGTAGAGCCCTGCCTGCCCGACGAGTTCCGGAAATGCGAGCTCTGCCGCGTCTTCCGCGGCACCCGCTACGAGATCAGCATCCGCCGCGGCACGGAAAAGGGTATGCTGGTGGACGGCAAGCCGGTGGAGGGCCACACGATCCCCTTGACCGACGCCCCCCGCTGCCGCGTGGTCGTCACCATCTGACCCGGTGCGGAAACGGAGCTGCGATGATGAAAGGTCTGACGATCATTCTGCTGGCGGCGACGCTGCTGCTGTCGCTGCTGAGCGGCTGCGCGCCCACCGGGACGCAAGCCGAACCCCCTCTGGCGGAAACGGAGCTGGGGGAAGAGGACACCAAAGCTCCCTCAGCGATCCAGGACGGCAGGGATCGCCCCTCTGCCTGCGGGCAGCTCTGCGTCCGGGAGGGGAAGCTCTGCGCTGCCTCCGGCGCACCCGTTATGCTGCGGGGCATCAGTCTGAACGGGCTGATCACCTCTGAATCCTTTCTCAATGAGACCCTGTTCCGGGAGCTTGCTCAGGACGACGGGGTGAATCTGATCCGCCTTGCCATGTACACCTACGGCATGGGCACCATCGGCTACTGCACCAAGGGCGACAAGGACCGCCACAAGGCGGATATCGACCTGGGGGTGAAGCTGGCCAAGGCCTCTGATATGTACGTCATCATCGACTGGCACATTCTCAGCGACGGCGACCCCAACACCTATGTGGAGGAGGCCAAGACCTTCTTTGCTGAGATGGCGGAGCGCTACGCCGACTGCCCCAACGTGCTCTACGAGATCTGCAACGAGCCCAACGGCGTGGATTGGCCCGCTGTCAAGGGCTACGCCGAGCAGGTCATCCCCGTGATCCGGGAAAAGGCCCCGGAGGCCGTGATCCTGGTGGGGAACCCGGACTGGTCCAAGGATCTGGACAGCGTGGCCGCCGATCCCCTGGCCTACGACAATCTTCTCTACAGCCTGCACTTCTACGCCGCCACCCACGGCCAGAAGTACCGGGATCTGACGGAGCGGGTCAGCCGGGCGGGTCTGCCGGTGTTTGTCACGGAGTTCGGCGTCACTGCAGCCAGCGGCGGCCTGCCCCGGGATCTGGAGAGCGCCGATACCTGGATCGAGCTGCTGGAGCGGGAGCATATTTCCTACTGTATGTGGGCGCTGTCCAAGGCCCCGGAGGCCTGCTCCGCCATCCGCTTTTCGGCGGAGGGCTACAGCAGCTTTGCCCAAGAGGACTACACCGAAACCGGCCTCTGGTTCCTGGACACGCTGGCAAAGCACGGCGCAGAGTAGCGCGCCAAAACGATCTGTGAGAAGGAACGCTTCGATCCTTCCGGGACGAAACAACAATCAAGCACCTGAACCATCTGCTGCGGGAAATCGCTGTTCAGATGATTCCGGTGCTTTTTGTGTCTTGTTGCCGATTGTTTTTCCCGTGCTTTTATGGTAGAATCAATGCAACAGATTTCTGATTTGAGGTGATTTGCAATGGCGTCAAGCAAGGAATATCTGGAGTTTGTTCTGGAGCAGCTTTCCGGCGTGGAGGGGATTTTCCACCGGGCCATGATGGGCGAGTATGTCCTGTACTGCCAAGGTAAGATATTCGGCGGGGTCTATGACGACCGCTTTCTGGTGAAGCCCACCCCATCGGCCCGACGCATGATGCCGGAGGCGCCCATGGAGCTGCCCTACCAGGGTACAAAGGAAATGCTGCTGGTAGACCGGATCGAGGATCGGGACTTCCTGACCGAGCTGATCGCAGCCATGCTCCCGGAGCTGCCGGGGCCGAAGCCGCGAAAGCAGGGATGTAAGAAAGAATGCGAACGTAGAAATGAAAACCCCGGAGGGCATGAGAAAGGGAGCGATTGACTATGCTGAATCAAAACGAATTTGACCTCTGGGCGGAGGGCTACGACAAGAGCGTGGGCGTGTCGGAGGAGGAAAACAGCTACCCCTTTGCCGGGTACAAGGCCGTGCTGGGGACCATCTTTCAGACCGTCATGGAGAAGCCGCACGCGGTGGTGCTGGATCTGGGCTTCGGCACCGGCACCCTCACCGCGAAGCTGTACGAAAACGGCTGCACGGTCTACGGCCAGGATTTCTCCGCAAGAATGCTCGAGCTGGCCGCGCCCAAAATGCCCCAAGCCCATCTGTATCAGGGCGATTTCACCCAAGGCTTGGTGGAGCCGCTTCTGGCCCGGCGCTATGACTTCATCGTGGCGACCTACGCCCTGCATCATATGACGGATGCACAGAAGCTCTCCTTTCTGCGCGTGCTGCGGGAGCATCTGAACCCCGGCGGACAGATCCTGATCGGGGACGTGGCCTTTGAGACCCGTGGGGAGCTGGAGCAGTGCCGGAAGGACGCGGGGGACGAATGGGACGACGAGGAGGTCTATTTCGTCGTGGAGGAACTGAAAAAGGCCTTTCCCACCCTGGATTTTTTGCAGATCTCATTCTGCTCCGGCGTGTTATCGCTGGGACGCGCCGCGGAGGAAACATAGACAAATCGGAGTATCTATCCCGGAAAGGAGTCGCCATGATTAAGCTGATCGTGCCCGAGGAAGCATATCTGCAATCGTACCGGGAAGCGTACGATGAGTACCTTGCCCACAAGGTCACAACCTATTCCTTTACCGACCCGTCCTCCTGTGATATCTTCGCGAAATTCCGTCGTTACAGAGAGGAACGCGACCTGCCCCCGAATCGGGTGGGGGAGGATAAATATTGGCTGGTGGACGATGAAAAACAGTATTTCATCGGAGAGATCGCGATCCGCCATCGGCTGAACGACGCCTTGGCGCAGCGCGGCGGGCACATCGGCTACGGCGTCCGCTATTCGGAATGGAACCGGGGATACGGAACGAAAATGCTGGCCCTGGCCTTGGAGAAGGCGAAGGAAATGCAGATCTCTCCCGTGCTGATCACCTGCAACGACGATAACCTCGCTTCCGCAAGGGTGATGGAAAAAAACGGCTTCGTTTTAGGGGATACGATCCAGGTTTCCATCGACGGAACGGACTATCTGACAAGGCGGTATTGGAAAACCATCCCACAAAGCGGAAAACAGGAGGACCCCATGGAACGCTTACTGTTCCTGGACGGCAAAAACTAAACGGACGATTTGCCGGAGCTGGTGAGAACGGCGGTTCGCGGCATCATTTTTGTGGACGGGAAGCTGCTGCTGATCCGGGCGTATCTGGAAAAAGAAAACAGAGGATCAACAAAAACGGCCCGGAGGGTGGAGGATCCATGAGAAACCCTTCGTAGGGGCCGGCGTCCTCGACGGCCCGCAGGGATCAGAAAACGGCACGTTCGGGGCGTCGGGGACGCCGCCCCCTACAATCGACGAGGTACCGTAGCGGCGCACACCAGTGCGCCACGGGACGCACCCTTCGGTAAAGCTGGCAAATCGAAAAGTTGAAACAGAAGGGAGAAACAACAAATGAATGCCGCATGGATCGAACAAACAGAGGCGTTTTTGAAGCAGAAGCTGGACTACGTGGCCAAACGGATCTCCCGTCTGGGGGAACTGATGGAGCTGCCCATGGGAACGCAGGCCGCCGCGACGCTTTGGCGGGAGCGGGTGGGGTTTTACCTCGCGTTTTTCGAAAAGCTGTCCGCGCAGTTGTCCGCCAGCGTTCAAATCGCGGGATCACGAAATTGCGGGCAGAGAAATTGAATACGCGATTGAAAAACGTCGAAGAATCAAGTATAATAGACCCAATCAGAAAAGCGCGTCCGGTGGGGGGTGATCCGGGGTGGACTTGTCCGATGAAGTGCTGTACCAGCAGTATCTCAAGCACGGGGACAACGAGGCGCTGCGCTGCCTGCTGGAGCGCCACCGGGAGGGCCTGACCCTCTTCCTCATCGGCTTCGTCCGCAGCGAGGCGGACGCCGAGGAGCTGATGCTGGACGCCTTTGCCGAGGTGGCAGCCGGCCCCACGATCTTCTCCGGCAAGAGCAGCTTCAAAACCTGGCTGTTCTCCGTGGGCAAGCACCTGGCCATGAAGCAGCTTCGGCGGCAGCGCCGCACGGCCCCCCTGGAGTCCTATGAGCCGGGGCTGTCCGAGGGGCCGGAGCTTCTTCTGCTGCGGGAGGAGCGGGATCGCCAGCTCTACCTGGCGCTGGAACGGATCGCCCCGGACTACCGGGAGGTCCTGCAATTACAGTACATGGAGCAAATGCAGCCCGCCGAGATCGCCCAGGTCATGGGCAAGCGGGTGAGCCAGATCTACAATCTGATCAAGCGGGGCAAGCAGGCCCTGCGCGGGGAGCTGGAAAGGATGGGATTTGATGATGCGGGTTACTGAACGGAAGGCGGAGGCTTTGCCGTCGGGAAAGCGTGGCCGCTGATGGAGCTTGCGTCGTACATTCTGAACGCTCTGGCGATCGCGGTGTACGTGATACTGATCGTGCTTTGCGTCCGGAGCCTGTCCTTCCGGCGCTCCATGGCGCCCGTTTTCTTCACCTTCGCCCTGGTGAGCAATCTGATGAGCCTTTTGTATTGGCTGGCCTATGATCTGCTCCGGCCGGACGCCAGAATGCCCTTTGCCGCCAACGAGTTCGGGGAGATCGGGACCTTTCTGCTGCTAGCCTCCACCCTGAACGCCGTGTTCCGGGGCCGCTTTGCCCAGGCGCGGTGGGAGATCGTCTGCACCGGCCTGTTTGCGGCGGCCAGCGCCGCCTTTTGGATCGCCTGGTCCGGGGAATGGCTGCAGGATATCCTGGTGGGGCTCAGCTTTGGCTATCTGCTCTGCGTCGTCGTCCGATCTATGAAGCAGGCCGCCGTCTTCTCCCGCTGGGAGTGGCGTCTGCTGGGGGCCGCCGCAGGGCTGCTGTTGCTGCTGCAGGGGCTGACCTTTGCCCTCCCGGAGCCCTGGAAGGGCCGGGCCGACTTTTGCGCCTACGCTCTCATGTTCCTGGTGCTGGCCTGGGGCTTCCGGCGGCTGATCCCGGCGCTGCTCCGGCGGGCAGACCCCTGTGCCCAGCTGGCGCTGGCCCTGTTCTGCTGGAGCTGGGCCGTCAGCACCATGTACATGAGCGCTGATTTCTGCTACCTGGCTGCCAGCTTTTTCTCCGTCTGCTGTACGACCCTGGCGCTGATCGCCCTGCGAAGAGAGGAGGCGGCGCCGTGATCTACGCGGAAAATATTCTCCTCTGCATCGCCGCGCCCCTGCTGCTGTCCATGCTCTTTGTGCGGGATCAGGCCCGGCGCTATGTGCTGGCCTTTGTCTCCGGCATGGCGGCCTGCCTGCTGTCGGCCTACGTGACCGGCTTCCTCCGGCTGCTGGTCGGCTGGGAGGCAACGGAGGTGCGGATCTTCCTCTCCCCGGTGGTGGAGGAGCTGATCAAGCTGATCCCCCTGCTGATCCTGCTGCTGCTGTCGGAGCCTGAGGACGAAGCCCTTCTGCTGCTGGCGGTGGCCCTGGGCACCGGCTTTGCCACCTTTGAAAACTGCTGCACCCTGCTGGGCTCCGGGGAGATCGGCCTCTCCTTCGTGCTGATCCGGGGGCTGGCGGTGGGCGTGATGCACATCGTCAGCGTGGCGGCCCTGAGCCTGGGGATCATCGCGGCCCGTCGCCTGCAGGTGCTGTCGCTGGCGGGCTTCGTGGGAGCGGTCTCCGTGTCCATGACCTTCCACGGCCTGTACAACCTGCTGGTCTCCCAGCCGGGAGCCTCCTCCTACGTGGGCTTCTGCCTGCCCCTGGTGGCCGCCGTGGCCATCTACCCGCCCTACAGGCGGATGCGGCGATAAACCGACGATCGACCTGCTGCCCCTCGGGGCGGCAGGTTTTTTTATTTTTTCAAAAATTCAGTGACTAATTTCCAGTCCAGCCGGTACTAATCGGTGTAAGGAGGCGGATCGCTATGAAATACACCGCATCGGAATCCCTGAAGCAGGTGTTGAGCCGCCGGGATCAGCTGAAACGGAAGCGGGAACGAAGGCGGCTGGCCTTGTGCAGTCTGAGCCTGTGCGTTCTGCTGGTGGTGCTGACCCTGAGCGTTGCGTCCACACCGATTGCCGCCCAGAGCGGCGGAAACGAGGCCGCCATGGGCTCCTTCCTGCTGGAAGCGCAAACCGGCGGGATCATCGCGGCAGTGGTGCTGGCCTTCCTGCTGGGGGTGCTCATCACCCTGCTCTGCATCCGCAAGAACCGAACCCGCGAACAAACCGACGTTCCCCATGACGCGGAACGCCGCGAAAACGGAGGAAACCGGCTATGAAAAACTCAATCAAGCGTCTGATCGCCCTGGTGCTGACTCTCTGCATGGTCGGCACCCTGCTGCCCGTGCAGATCCTGGCGGAGGAATCCCGGCAGCTTTCTCAGGGCGAGCAGCCCAGCAGCCTGGTCACCCCCACAGGGGAGATCCCCGTGGAGGAGGACTGGAATGAAGTCTATCCCTACGGCACCTTTGCCTTCGGGACCCACCAGGCCGACGTCGGCGAGCCCGGCTCAAAGACGAAGGACGGGGAAGAGATCCCGCAGACCATTCTGATCCCGGTATACCGCCTGGGCGGCACCGTGGGCAGAGTCACCGCAAAGATCACCTACGCCCCTGCAGTTACCACCCAGGCGGACGGCGAAGGCTCGGTTTACGACTACGCCGCGTCCGGCAAGCAGGACCTTCGGATCGAATACGAGAATCCGAACCCTCTCGCAGTCTATCAGGAGCTGGGCGTCCCCATGGCGGAGCGGCAAATGACCGCCGCAAGTGCCACGATCGTCGTCCCGGAGGTCCCGGAGGACGTGAAGAGCGAGGACGAGCTGAAGCTGACGATCTCCGAGCCTGCCGAAAGCTACCGCTGGCAGGTGAAGCAGTACGGCTCCTGGCAGGACATTCGCGACGCGAACGAGGCGGAGCTGGCGCTGAGCTGGGGCGATCTCTGGAACTATGAGACCGGGACCTGGAGCGGGCTGGACTTCCGCTGCATCCTTGGGAACGGCGGCGTGCTGACCTGCACGGAATCCATCATGGGAGAAGCCTTTGAGCCCATCCCCGGGCCCCCCGCACTTCCCGAGGATCTGGAGGTCGAGGAGGAGACCGGCTACACCGAGCTGGTCTTCGACGAGGACTACGCCGTCTACCGGTTTGACCTCACCTTTGCCGACGGCGAAACCGTGAAGTACATCCGCATCACAGCCCGGGACGACGAGCTCGCAGAGCTGCCGGAGCTGGGCCTGCTCACCATCGCGGCCTGCGAAGGCGGCCAGCTCAGCGATATGTGCAACACCCTGACGCTCATGGTCTCCGATAATGACAAGGGCGAGCCCTCCGAGCTCGGCTTCGCCGCGGAGCAGGTCTCTGTCTCCCGCGCCGACAACACCGCCCGCGTCAAGGTCGTCCGTACCGGCGGCAAGAGCTACAACGTCACGGTCCATTATTCCACCGTGGATGGCACCGCCATTGCCGGCGTGGACTACGCAAAGAAGGAAGGCGACCTGGCGTTCGCCGGTTCCATCGACGAGATCGAGATCCCCATCGAACTGATCGCCACGGATGACGATTCGGAAAAGACCTTTGAGCTGGTCCTGACCGAGCTCCGGGGCGGCGGCACGGAGGAGCTCTGCAAGCTGTCTACGGAACGCATCACCGTGACGATCGTCGGTGAGTCGCCCGAAAAGAAGCCCGACGGCTCCGGCCAGAACCTTGCTTCTCTGCTGGCCGGCGGCGACGGCGAGGACGTGTCCGCTCGGGTCGGGCAGGGCAGCGACGCTCTGATCGGCCGTTCGGAGGATGCTGCGGTCACCGGCCACTCCAGTCTGCCGGAGGGGGAAACGCTCTACGCCACGGTGGAGATCCCGGAGCAGACCCGTCAGCATACGGTCTATCCCCATTTTGCCTTCAACCGGGACAACATCCAGAACTATGACGGCGAGAGCAGCAAATACTGGCAGGATTGGGAGATCGTGCTCGGCGGCAACTATACCGACGACGCCAAGGATACCGTAAGCTACTCCAGCAAATTGAAGGCTGTCATGGTCGGTCAGGCCACCAACAATAACGGCGGCGACATCAGCGTCAATAAAACGATGGGCAACTGGAGCTATACGACGACCGGCGGCTCCCAGGAATCCTTCAACAACTATTGCAGGATCTCCGCGAACTATAACAGTCAAGCGATCCTCAGCATCGAAAAAGCCGGCACCCTGTTTGACGCTATGGTCTTTGCCACGCGGCTGAACCAGGTCGGCACGAAGAAACTCGGCATTGGAAATACGAACAGGTATCTGCGGCCGGTCGTGGAGTTTTACGCCACAAGCGGCAATTCGTATGATCATCAGTCGGCAGATTACGAGATCAAAGGGACAAACGATCATTATTACTATTGGTTCAGCAGTCGTGCGTTGACGCCCGACGAATCGTACTGGCCATCGTCAGACTACGGCTCGGATCGGGGAAACGACGCCTGGGGAGGAAGGGAGTTCATAAAGGAAATCGAGCTGCCATGGGGCAAGACCGCGACCTTTGAGACGAACTTCAGAATGTGTAAGCAGTGGACCGACAGCGGCGACTGGGATGAGACCTGCGGCAACGGGACCCGGACCGAGGTGGACGTGCTGACCTGGAGCCTCCGCCGTCGGGAGTTCGAGACGACCCACTATTCCCCCAACAGCTACGATACGGGCAACGGGATCAAGGTCGTTGCCTATACCGCCAACGATGACAACGAGGCCGGCGCCTATACGGCAATTACGGGCAATGACCTGTATCTCAGCATCATGCCGAAAATCTCCATCGTGGAAGGCACCGGCGGCGTCTCCGGGACCGGCAACCTCTACGTGGGCTCCAAGCTCTGCATTGACGCCTCGAACATCGTCGGCTATACCATTCCGGACAACGGCCTGTTTATGACCAATCAGTCCGGGACCAAGGTCGGCGTCGTGACCAGAAACGCCGATGACAGCAGAATATGGTACATTGAGATGTTCTGGGACGGGATGCAGCAGAGCGCGCTGACCGATACCTACCAGCTCAATATCATTCTGGAGCGGACGCAGACCCTCAAAGTGGATATCAACCCCTCTACGCCCCGGAAAGAGGCAGACGGCACCATCGATACGACGAAGTATGACGCGGTGTGGTCCGATTTCATGGAGCGGAATCCCGTGATCTACACCGCTTCGCTCCGTAAAAACGCCGACGGCGTTCTCCAGCCGATCTCTGCAAACGGACTGACCGATTATTTTGACGACAATGCAGGCATAACGCCGACAGCCGCCAGCTTCACAAGCCAAAACGGCGTTTATTCCCTGGCAAACCTGAAGAACCTCCAGGCCGTCAACTTCCAGCAGGACCCCGAGGACGTGATCCTGTACAACGGCCGCGCCTACGCGGGCAATGATACGATCCCCATTACGCAGGCGGATCTGACCCAGAATACGATGACGTTCTTCTTCTACGACTCCGAGTATCTGGATGCAGTCAGCCCCATGGAGGTCTACATCGATCACGTGATGGTCTACTATGACACAGACGGAGTCGGAGGGATCGGCGAAGACGACGAGTTCATAGCCCTGGTGCAGGGCGACTATCCCGACACGCTCTTCAAGGCCTACAAGGACAAGGACGGGGTCGTCCACCAGTATTATTTCCGGGTCTGGCTGACCATGCGGCCCCGGGCATTTTCGATCCCCGTGGGCGCGGATCCCAACGGAAAGGCCCAGCTTCTGCCGGCCTTCCTCTCCGCGATCACCGACCCCGGCGCCGCCGCGGAGCTTACGGACGAGCAGCGGAGCTATCGCTACATTCTGTCGGATCATACCGATAACCATCCGATGTATGGCGCAGCCGCCACGACGATGACCTATGTCGACATTCCTCTGGGCGGCGACGTGGGCGAAAAGGGCTACTATTCCGAAACGGTCAACACGCTGAATGATGACAAGACCAAGGTCATCGACTCCGACACCGTTTCCTACTTTACCTGGGAGCCCGAATACACCGGCCGCCTGCTGGTGCCGTTCGACAACCCCACCCCCATCGTGGACAACAACAACATCACCGGCGGCTCCGTCGCCATCGCGGGTGAGACGCCTGAGATGAAGGACGACGGCAGCTATACCTATACCGAAGCGGGCAGAAACAAGGTCAACGCCAACCTGGGTTCCTTCTCCGGCCGTACCACCTTTGCCATCGGCGTACAGGAGCAGGTCAAGCCCACCCGGAGCACCAGGGCCGAACCGGGGATCAACTCTCCCGACGACGTCAAGCCCGAAACCATTGCCGTAGGCAACGTGTCCTCCACGCCCAGTACTGAGAAGCTGCTGAATATGCAGAGCGGCGGCGACGGCGGTGGAACCAGCGGTACCGGCCCGGGCAGCGACGTCGGGGCCACGGAGTTTGCTCCCGATCTGGGCACGGAGCTGCCCTCTCTGGAGTTGGAGCTGGGCGACTATGTCACCATCGTCATGGACGGCTACGAGGTCGGCTTCGCCATCGGCATCCCCGTCTATCAGTACGAGGACACCAACTACTCCGGCAGTGAGAAGTCCCAAAACGAATCTGACGGCAGCAAGACTACCATCAAAAAAGACGGCGACGGCAATACCATCAAGGAAAACGTCAAGGAAGAAAACGGCGTCAAAACCAAGTCGACCACCACCATTCCAGCCGAACCGGACGCAGCCGGCGCAAAGCAGGTCGTTACCATCACAGAGACGACGGACAAGGACGGCAAGACCACCACAAAGCGCACGGTTGAGCTTTACTACAAGAAAGACTGGTCTGACGACAAGGAAGACGAAAAGCTGATCTTTAAGAACACCGTTAACGAAAGAGCGGGTGAGGAACCGACCAGGAGCGAAAAGGCGAAGGAGAGCTTCAAGGACGCCAACGGCGGCATGGCCACGCTCAAGGAGTTCTGCAAGGCTCTGACCAGCCCGAAGAAGGGCTCCATGAAAAAGTTCTTCGACGGTTTCTTTGAAGACGAGGGCCTGAACAACGCCAAAAACGGCAACACCACCTCCCAGAAGGTACAGGTCACCTTCAAGATCCAGATCTCGATCATGTTCGAGTACAACCCCATCGACAACTGCCACTACTTCAAGAACGCGGGCCTGGCCGGTACGCTGGGCTTCGAATTCACGATCCAGCACCGCTTCTCCTTCTGCCCGCTGATCTACGTCTATCTGAAGATCGGCGTCGAGGTGGAGCTCAAGGTCAGCCTCTCCGTCCTACGTAACGCCAAGGAAGGCGCGGCGATCACGAGCTTCGAGCAGGGCAGCCTGGAGGGCCTGAGCCAGGGCCAGAAGCTGGTCTTCGCCCTGGATATGCGGGATAAGCCCGTCGATCCGGAAGCCGGGAAGCCGATGGGCGCCAATACCGCCCGGGGCTTCCACCTGGATCTGCAGGGCAAGGTCTACATGGAGGTCTTCGACAACAAGGCATGCACCGGCAAGGCGCTGGCCTCCGGTATGCTCACCGGCGACGGCGGCACGAAGGAGGTCCTCTACGAGGCCTATGACAAGATCGTCTACGTCCGCCTGACCCCGAAGAAGAATCAGACGGTCACAGCCTCCAACCTCAAGCCCGTCATCGGCGCCACCAGCAAGACCGTCTTCGACGGCCTGACGATCACTCCGGGTCTGAGCCTGGAGGTCGGCGCAGGCATCGGCATCGACGTGCTGAAGTTTGAGATCTTCATCCGAACCAGCGTGTCCATCTCCATGACCATGGGCGGTTACCTGGAGGAGACCGAAAGCTACGAGGGCTTCTATATCTCCGGCTTCGAGTGGACGCTGGCAGCCGGCTTCCATCTCACCATCCTGTTCTTCAACTACTCCATGGACTGCATCGCCATCGGCGTCGAGGGCGCGCAGCACGGGACCGGCGGCTACTTCAACTGGGACATCTCCGCCACCGCGGTGGACGGAAACTTCACGCTCTGGGAAAAGACCACCTACACCGCCGCAGACGGCAAATCGCTGCCGGACGAGCCCCAGCCCCCCACAGGCTTCAACTTCTTCAAGGACAACGGCGACTGCTCCTTCTTCAACGCAAACGGCAGCCTCACCGATACCTCCGACAAGCCTGCGGCCGGTCAGAGCTGGTCCTTCTCGGAAAACATCCGGGCCCATCGCTGGTCCGGCGGCAAGTTCAAGGGCGAGATCCCCATGAATGCCGATCTGGCGGTAGCAAACGCCGACGGCGCAAAGCTCCGCTTCTCCACGGAGGAGGATGAGATCTGGGTCTACTTCTCCGGCACCGTCAAGATCTCGTCAAGCGATCTCGCTTCGGAGACGACCTATAAGAAATCTCCCGCCAAGCTGAAATTCCAAAACAAGGGCAGCACCCACACCGTAGACATCACGGCCAACAAGGGCGCAAAGCTCGACCGCTTTGAGACCCCGATCAACGGAAACGACGGCGGTATCTCGGGCAACACAGGCCTGCGGGCCAGAGCAAAGGCCCAGAGTCTGGTCCACGTCTCCGCGCCGACGGACGTTTCCGGCACGCTGGCGATCCACAAGCCCGGCGAGGAGACCCGTGCGTCCAACCCCACGGGCACCGGCGATTTCCAGCTCTCCCAATACAACACCTCCGGCGACGCCCGGAAGCTGGTGGACGGCCTGACCGTAGGCTACGACTACAAGCTCGTGCAGGTCGGAAACGAAAACTATCTGATCTATCCGATCATGCCCGGCCCCGGCCAGCAGCCGCAGCTCGTGCTGAGCCGCCTGGTGATGACCGGCAACTTCACCGAGACTGCCGGTCTGGTCCATCCGCTGGATGAAAGCTGCGATACGCCTTATCTGCTCCTGGACAACGACGGCCTGACCGATCTGGATTACAGCGCGGCAGCCGGAGACGAGAGCATTCGCGTCACCTGGGTCAGCTATGGGGACGCGAACGGCGAGAGCTTCGTTGTCAAGACCCGGACGATCTCCCTGCAGCCGGGCGCGGAACTCACAACGCCCGTTTCCATGGACAGCTCCGAGGACTTCCGCTGGCTCACCGCTGCTGCGGGCAGCCAGGACCTCTGGGCCGCGGCGGAGGGCTCCGGCGCAGACAACAACGCTCTGCTCAAGGCCTGGATCCTGGCGAAGAATCCGAACCTGACGGAGGAAAATCTGGACGCCCTGGAGGCCTCCGACGGAACCGAGGCCGCCGCAGTCTATACCTGGGCCGCCCTTTCCGCGCTGAACGATCTCCACGGCAGCGGCTCGGTCCTGCGTACTGCGAACGGCATGGAAGCTGAGATCCCCGGCGAGTCCGTGGAAAATCTGAAGGCCTATGCAGTGGGCGGACGGACCCTGGTGCTCTACTCCACCGCCCAGACCGCCTACTTCAACGACAGCGACGACGGCTTTGTCACGGTCGGTGTGAACCACCTGGACGAGATCACCGAGCAGACAGAGCGCGGCGTCATCCGCAGACTCTATCTGCGAAGCCTGGACGGGAGCGGCTTCGGCGCCGCCAAGCTCCTGCAGACCGTCATCGACTTTGAGGGCTGCACCGAGGATAATCTGAGCGCCGCCGTTCTGAAGGACGGTATCTATGAGAACAACGCCATCCGGACCGCCCAGGCGGATCCCTATTTCGCAAACCTGCGCTTCCTCACCGCAAGGCTCGACAGCGAAGCGGAGACGCTGGCCCTCTTTGAGATGGGCGGAAACACCTGGATGCTCCGGCAGGCCGATCTGGAGACGGTGCTCTCCGGCAGCGGCGCGGTTACGCTGACCCCCATTTTCTCGGAGACCACCGGCACTGACGTTTGCATCGGCTCCGACGGCGACAACCTGGCCGTTGTCTACACCGCGCCCGTGGCCGACAGCCTCTCCAACGCGATCTTCGTCGCCTGGTGGGATACGAACCTGAACACCTGGGGCACGCCTGTGATCCTTGCCATGCGCGACCTGCAGGTCTATGAGGACCGTGTTACCTACGGTATGTCCGGAGAGGATGCAGAAAAGGCATACCTCGGAAAGCTGACCACGGGGAGCGGCTACACAGGCTCCATGAACCGGCTGATCTTCTCCAATCTGCAGATGTCCACCCGTACCGTAACGGGCGAAAGCGGCACGAAGCAGCAGCTCATGATCCTGACCCAGGGCGCTCTGACGGCCCTGCAGGAGAAGACCTTCGTCCGGGAGGGCAAGGAGGACTATACCACAGTCGTTCCCGTCAGCAGCACAGATGGCGGCAGCAGCACAAAGGTCGCCTTCTACGCCATCGCCTTCGGCGCCGGCGATCAGGCCCTGGGCGAAGCGCGGCTCGGCCTCTCCGAGTACGACTTCACCACAGGCAAGCGACTGATCGGCCAGGTGGAATTCACGAATACCGGCACGGTGGCGGTCCGCGCCTCCGAGGCGAACCCCATCACCGCCCGTCTGATGGCCAACTTCCCCGACAACAGCGAAAGCCAGGAGCTGGCGGCCTGGGAGCTGACGACCCCCATCGCATCCGGCGCCAAGACCGTTTTGACCTTCTACGCACTGCCTCTGAACCGAAACCTGCCCGAAGGCACCGTGTTCTCGCTGGAGCTGTCCGAGGATGCAAGCTACTTCCAGTCGAATGCCTTCTGCGAGGTCATCGACGATCTGCTGACCGTGGAAAAGCAGCCCGAGCTCAGCATCAGCGACTTTGACATGAACTTCCTCCGGGTCAAGAAGAACGACGACGGGGAGAACGTGGCGGAATTCGACCTCTCTCTTACCGTGGGCAACAACGGAAACAAGGCCGCAGACAACGTCTTCCTGCAATTCAGCTATGCCACCGGCGAAAAGGACGATTTTGGCAACGATATCTACCGGCCCATCGACATCACCGGCAGCGAGCTGGTCACTTCCCTGCCGTTCACGAAGGGAACGGAAACCCCGGCGCAGAGCGGCATCTATCAGATGATCGACGCGAACGGCAATTCCGACCTTGGCCCCAATTTCTACCGGACTGTCGCCGGTAATACGCCCGGAAAGGGCGGCCTGCTCTGCGTGCCTGTATCCTGCTTCGTCAACGAGGGGAACTTCAGCGGCCTGCATCTGCGGGTCGAGGTGTACTCCGATGACGACCTGGAACTGGCGAACCTCCACTACGGCGTCTACACCTCGGATCATCACGAGTACAATCCGGCGAACAACCGTGTGGAGCAGACCTTCAAGCATCAGACCACCTTTGACGTTCCCGCCCGGATCACCACGGCCCTTGGCACGACGCTGACGCTGCCCGTCAGCTTCCTCTCCACCAGCGCGAAGCCGGACCTGGTCCTCAGCGAGATCTCGGACGGCACCGAAGGCTGGGAGCCTCGGATGGGCGTCTGCTACTACGATGCGGACCGTCAGGTCATCGTGGCGGCCCCCAACGCCAAGGCCCAGGCTCTGCTGGAGGCCGGACAGAAGCCCACCGGCATCCTGCAGATCAAAGACCAGTCCACCAACTCCATCGCGGCCATCGCCTATACCATCGGCGCCATGGCGGACGGCGTCAACATCTACAAGGACGACGCCTCCTTCACCTTCTTCAATGCGGACGGGACTCCCACGGATGTGAACGCCTCCATGGCGTCCAATCCCGGCTGGCGCTTTACGACCTGGGGCGATACGGCAGGCTGGACCTGCGGACGCGTGGGCGAGCTTCCCATGAACTGCGATCTGTCCGTAGCGAACCAGGACGGCGCTTACCTGAGCTTCGAGACCGTAGCCGATACCATGACGATCTACTACGTGGGCGAGATCTGGGTCAAGTCCTCCGTCTTCGGCGAGGAGCAGTATTTCCCGGTAAGCTACACCGAGCCTGCCACGAATCCTGCCACCACCAAGCCCGCTGTGATCGTCTTCGATAACCCGGAGGGTCAGCGCCACAAGGTCACGATCCGGGCCTCGAAGGGCACGATGATCGACCGCTACGTCGCCACCTATAAGACCAACACCGTCCCGGAAACCGATCCGGACGCCCCGGTGATCCTCTGGAGCCGGAGCTTCCCGGATACCGCGTCCCTGCTCCCGGGCAGCAGCGTCCCCATGACCTGCTATCTGATCGACGCCTCCGGGCTGAAGAGCGTCCGCTTCAATAACCGGGAGCTGACGGAGGAAACCACGCCCAAGCTGGTCAAGCTGGACGAGGGCCTGTGGTACTTCGATTTCACCTTCACGAAGAACGGAGACTATAACGTCCGTGTCTTTGACGGCGCGGGCAACAACTCCGGCGGCAGCTTCCGTGTCAGCTGGTTCAACGACGTGCTTTCCGCAGGCGCGATTTCCGATGCGCCGGGTCTGAAACGCGGCGACCTCAGCTTTGTGGATCAGAACGGCGCGGTGGTGAACACCGGCTCCGGCATCATCACCACGGCGCCCTGGCTGCAGTCCGTTTACGCGCCGGGAGAGGATGAAGCAAGCAGCGCCTACCTCTTCTATGACGGCGTCATGTCCGACGCTGCCCTGGAAAAGGATGCAGGCGGCGAACGCTGGAAGGCCAACTGGAACGGCGTCTATATGGTCCGCGTGGATCGGGAAGACGGTTCCTGGGCAAGAGCCGTCGCCAAGATCAAGAACCTGGACCTGTCTACGCCGCAGGATCAGGACCCGATCCTCTCGGTGACCGCAGGAACGGGCAGCATCGGCATCACCGCCTCGGACGACGCCGGCCTGCAGACGCTGACCGTGAACGGCTATGGGATCCCGGTGAGCGGGACCCTGTACTCCGGCGCTTTCTCCGTGGACTGCAGCGGCGAATACACAGTCAGTCTGACAGACAGCGCGGGTAATACGGTGACAAAGATCGTGGAGATCACAGTCCCGCTGACGCTGCGTGAGGATCTGGTCGCCCAGAGCTTCAGCTGCGCGAACAATGAGCAAAAGGGAAGCGTTACCGTAGATCCCACCGCGATCTCGGGCGGCGCCTTCGATGACAGCGTCAGCTCACCGGCAAGCAACGTGTACCGGGCGATCTACAGCGTTGCCCTGGTTCCGGAAGGCACCGCGCCCCAGGGAACGGACTTCGTTGCCCTCGGCAATACGGCCTATACCTTCCAGGATCTGGCGCTGGGGAATTATGCACTCTACGTCAGAGACAGCGCCGGCAACGAAGCGATCTGGGACGGCGGCATTCAGATCGCCCATCCGGAAGTCGCGTGGGAGAAGCCGAGCTATCAGTGGAGCGACGATTACAGCACGGTCACCGCGACGCGCTGCTGCAGCCTGGATGCGACCCATACGGAAACCGAGACTGTAAGCACCGGCGCCAGCATTTCCCAGCAGCCCACCTGCACCGAAATGGGCAAGACCACCTACACTGCTGTCTTTGCAAACCGGGCCTTCGCCGCCCAGACGAAGACCGTTACGAATGTACCGGCCCTGGGGCACGACAAGGTGAACCACGAGGCCCAGGCCCCCACCTGTACCGAGGTGGGCTGGGAGGCCTACGAGACCTGCACCCGCTGCGACTACAGCACCTACAATGAGATCCCGTCCCTGGGTCACGACAAGGTGAACCATCCGGCCCAGGCCCCCACTTGTACCGAGGTGGGCTGGGACGCCTACGAGACCTGCACCCGCTGCGACTACACGACCTACAACGAGATCCCGGCCCTGGGTCACGACAAGGTGAACCATGCGGCCCAGGCCCCCACCTGTACAGAGATCGGCTGGGACGCCTACGAGACCTGCACCCGCTGCGACTACACGACCTACAACGAGATCCCGGCCCTGGGTCACGACAAGGTGAACCACGAGGCCCAGGCCCCCACCTGTACCGAGGTGGGCTGGGACGCCTACGAGACCTGTACCCGCTGCGACTACAGCACCTACAACGAGATCCCGGCGCTGGGCCACGATCTGATCTACCACGCACCCCGGCAGCCCAGCTGTACCGAGGTGGGCTGGGAAGCCTATGACACCTGCTCCCGCTGCGATTACACGACCTACAACGAGATCCCTGCCCTGGGCCATGATCTGGTCTACCACGAGGCACGAAAGCCCAGCTGCACGGAGATCGGCTGGGAGGCCTACGACACCTGTACCCGCTGCGACTACAGCAACTACACGGAGCTGCCCGCCCTGGGACACGACCTGATCGACCACGAGGCCAAGACGCCCTCCTGCACCGAGATCGGCTGGGACGCCTATGAGAACTGCTCCCGCTGCGATTACACGACCTACAACGAGATCCCTGCCCTGGGCCATGCCTGGGACGAGGGCGCAGTGACCACCGAGCCCTGCCATCAGTATCCCGGCGTGAAGACCTTCACCTGCACCCGCTGCAACGAGACCCGGACGGAGGACGTGCCCAGACTGCCCAACCCCTTCAAGGACGTGAAGGATGAGGACTACTTCTTCGATCCCGTCATGTGGGCGCTGGACAACGGCGTCACCGCCGGCGTGGATGAGAGCCACTACGGCCCCGATGAGACCTGCGCCCGCTGCCAGATCGTGACCTTCCTGTGGAGAGCCAACGGTTCTCCGGAGCCCAACTCCACGGAGAATCCCTTCTCCGATGTGAAGCCCGAGGATTACTTCTTCAAGGCAGTCCTCTGGGCCGCCGAAAGCGGCGTCACCGCCGGTATGGGCGACGGCCTGTTCGGCCCGTACTGCGTCTGTACGCGCAGCCAGGCCATGACCTTCCTGTGGAGAGCGAAGGGTTCTCCGGAGCCCGAGACGGAGGAGAATCCCTTCTCCGACGTGAAGCCCGAGGATTACTTCTACACCGCAGTTCTCTGGGCGGTGGAGAATGGAGTCACCGCAGGCCTGGGTGACGGAAGCTTCGGCGTGGCAGACGAATGCACCCGCGCGCAGATCATCACCTTCCTCTGCAAGGCCTACACCCAGTCAAACGAATAAACCGGATCCTCACCGCGGCAAGGACAGAATCTTCCCGCGGTGAGGAAAGCCCCAAACGCAACAAACGGGCAGCGACCAAAAGGTCGCTGCCCGTTTCGGTTTCGCCCGGCGCTGGGCCGGGGTGGAGATCACGAAGGGATCCTCCGCCGTGCCGGAGCCCGGAATGGAGCCGTCCGCCTTCGCCAGCGCGTCCCGCACTGCGGCCTTGAT
Organism: Oscillospiraceae bacterium; assembly: GCA_016292255.1. Taxonomy (GTDB): domain Bacteria; phylum Bacillota; class Clostridia; order Oscillospirales; family Oscillospiraceae; genus JAFRPC01. The sequence goes on along the minus strand of JAEEZZ010000055.1, from coordinate 18,105 downwards.
GCCCTCAGAGCTTTTTGTGGCGCCGCTGATGGCGTCCACCTCGGGAGAATTGGCCGCGATGATCCGGGAAAGCAGGGCGACGGCCTTCTCCCAGAACCGGGGCGTCTCATTTTGCGATACCACTTCAATGTCTGTGATTGCCTGATCCTGCAGGCTTACGCGGAGCACGATGTCCCCGTTTCTGCCCTGGCCGGTGCCCTCGTAGCTGCCGTCCATCAGCACAGCCTCGGATGCCGACGCAGTGCCCAGCCCGGAAAACAGCGTGACGATCATGCAAAGGCACAGAGCCCATGACGCCTCTTCCCGGTTGCAAAAAGCTCCGGCGGGCCGCCTGCGTCTGCGCAGCGCCCGCCGGAGCGGCTTCAGGAACGGATCGTTCTCAGGTGACGGCGGATGGCGCGGAAGGTCTCGTCGCTCATGTAGTGCTCCAGCTTGCAGGCGTCGTCCGAGGCAACGGGATCGGAGACGCCGATCTCCTTCAAAAACGCGGAGAGGATCACATGACGGTCGTAGACCTTCTTTGCCGCGCTCATGCCGCTTTTGGTCAGCAGCAGGCGGCGGCTTGGGCCCAGCTCCAGATAGCCGTCGTCCCGGAGCAGATGCACCGCCCGGCTCACGCTGGCCTGGGAGAGCCCCATATAATTCGCAACGTCGATCGCACGGACGGAACCGTTCGCCTTGGAGAGTAGAAAAATGGTTTCCAGGTACATTTCACCGGATTCCTGCAGCGCCATAAGACAGCCCACCTTTATCAAATATTGTTTTCAGATACAAATCCGATCCCGGAGAGCGCAGTCGGGCAGCGCCCGGCTTCCCCCTGCCGGGGGAGCGCTGTTCGGGCTTCTGCCCCTGCATCCCCTTGCTTTTCAAATGGTTAGCACAAGCTAACTGCTTTTAGACTATAGCACGGGCCGGACGGATTGTCAAGTGCTAATTTTTCCTCTTTTTGCGTGGAAAAAGCGCTCCCGGGGCGCGGAAAAAATTTTCTGCAAAACCCTCTTGACAAATAAGCAATTGCTAACTATAATGGGGCTGGTTAGGAAAAGCTAACCGTTTTTCAAGCTGAACGATTAGCGAAGGCTAATTCAATGTGAATGGAGGGAAAAAGGATGTATTCCGGGAATGCAGCGATGAAAACGTTACGAGACGCAAAGATCGGGGAAACCGTCACCGTGGTGAAGATCCACGGGGAGGGGGCTGTGAAGCGTCGGATCATGGACATGGGCATCACCAAAAACGTGGAGATCTACGTTCGAAAGGTAGCGCCCCTGGGCGACCCTGTGGAGCTGACTGTTCGCGGCTATGAATTGAGCCTGCGGAAGGCGGACGCCGAAATGATCGAGGTCAGATAAAAATTTGCCCAATGGTTAGAACGCGCTAACCATTGGCGTGAAAGAAAGGAAGAACTTTATGAGTATTCGCATTGCGCTTGCGGGCAACCCGAACAGCGGCAAGACAACCCTGTTCAACGCGCTGACCGGTTCGACCCAATTTGTGGGCAATTGGCCGGGCGTCACGGTGGAGAAGAAGGAGGGCAAGCTGAAAAAGCACCCGGACGTGATTATCACGGATCTGCCGGGCATCTATTCCCTCTCCCCCTACACCCTGGAGGAGGTCGTGGCCCGGAACTACCTGATCGGCGAACGGCCTGACGTCATCCTGAACATCGTGGACGGTTCCAATCTGGAGCGCAACCTGTACCTCACCACGCAGCTGACAGAGCTGGGAATCCCCGTCGTCATCGCCATTAACATGATGGACGTGGTCAAAAAGAACGGGGACAAGATCGACACCCAGCAGCTCAGCAAGCAGCTTGGCTGCAAAATCGTGGAGATCTCTGCCTTGAAGGGTACCGGCATCCAGGAGGCTGCCGAGGCCGCCATCAAGGCTGCCAATGGCGGAGCGAGCGTCCCCGCGCACAGCTTCTCCGGCCCTGTGGAGCACGTTCTGGCCCACATCGAGGAGCACGCTGTTTCCCAGCTGCCCGAGGCCCAGCAGCGCTGGTATGCCGTCAAGCTCTTTGAGCGCGACAGTAAGGCCTTGGAGCAGCTGAAGCTGAGGGATGCTGTGAAGCGGGACGTGGAGCAGCATATCGTCGAGGTGGAAAAGGAACTGGACGACGACGCCGAGTCCATTATCACCAATGAGCGCTATATCTGGATCGGAAACATCATTAAGTCCTGCTACAGAAAGCATTCTGCCGGAAAGCTGACCGTTTCCGATAAAATTGATAAGATCGTCACCAACCGCTGGCTGGCCCTGCCCATCTTCGCCCTGGTGATGTTCCTGGTCTACGCCCTGGCAATGGGCAAGTCCATCGCCGACGGCGGCATAGGCATCGGTACCTTCCTCACCGACTGGACCAACGACGTCTTCGGCGAAGAATGGATTATCGCCGGTTCCCGCTCTCTGCTGGAGGGCTGGGGCGCTGCGCCCTGGCTGGTGGGCCTGGTCTCCGACGGTATCGTTGCCGGCGTGGGTGCTGTTCTGGGCTTTGTGCCCCAGATGCTGGTGCTCTTCCTGCTGCTGGCCATCCTGGAGGACTGCGGCTACATGGCCCGTATCGCCTTCATCATGGACCGGATCTTCCGCCGCTTCGGCCTGTCCGGCAAGAGCTTCATCCCCATGCTGGTGGGCACCGGCTGCGGCATCCCCGGCGTTATGGCCTCCCGTACCATCGAGAATGAGCGGGATCGCCGTATGACCATCATGACCACCTGCTTCATGCCCTGCGGAGCGAAAATGCCCATCATCGGCCTGATAGCCGGTGCGCTCTTCGGCGGTTCCTCCTGGATCGCTACCTCTGCTTATTTCATCGGCGTGGCCGCCATCGTGATCTCCGGCATTATGCTGAAAAAGACCAAGCTCTTCGCGGGCGACCCGGCCCCCTTTGTGATGGAGCTGCCCGCCTACCATGCCCCCACCGTGGGCAACGTGCTGCGGGCCATGTGGGAGCGGGGCTGGTCGTTCATCAAGAAGGCCGGCACTATCATCGTCCTGTCCACCATCGTGCTCTGGTTCCTCCAGGGCTTCGGCTCCGTCAACGGCAAGTTCGGCATGGTGGAGGAGCTCTATGAGGACGAGAGCGTTGTGGACGAAGCCTACGTCCAGCAGGTTGCGGATCGCATGGGCATCGAGCCGGACGAGGTCAACCCCTCCGACGACTCCATCCTGGCCCGTGTGGCTCAGCCTGTGTCCGTGATCTTCAAGCCCCAGGGCTTTGGCTCATGGAAGCCCACCGTTGCCACTGTCACCGGTCTTATCGCCAAGGAGAACGTGGTCGGCACCTTCGGCGTGCTGTACAACTACGACGACCAGGACGGCGAGGAGGAGCTGGAGGAGAACGGCGACCAGATCTGGGACAACGTGGCGGGTGACTTTAACCGCAATTCCGACGGCCACGGCAAGCTGGCGGCCTTCGCCTTCATGATCTTCAACCTGCTCTGCGCCCCCTGCTTCGCGGCCATGGGTGCCATCAAGCGGGAAATGAACAACCCCAAGTGGACGCTGTTCGCCATCGGCTATATGTGTGTCTTTGCCTACGTCGTTTCTCTGATCGTCTATCAGGTCGGTAAGATTTTTGTCGGCGGCGTGAATGTCTTTGGGCTGATCGTGGCGCTGATCCTGCTGGCCCTGCTGTGCTGGCAGCTCTTCAAGCCCTACAAGGAATCCACCAAGCTGACCCAGAAGGTGCGCGTGTAAGGACAGCGCAGCTGTCCCCGCCGCCCTCAAAACCGGAAAGGAGCTGATGCGTTATGTTAACCTGGCTGCAATCAAATCTGGCGTCCCTGATCGTCGGATTCGTCCTTCTGCTCATCGTTTGCCTGATCGTCCGACGATTGATCCTGGACAGAAAGGCCGGCAAACATATCTGCGGCGGCTCCTGCGGCTCCTGCGGGGGCGGCTGCGGCGGCTGCCCCATGCAGGGGAAATGTCACAGCAAATAATCCGAAACGGATCCACGGGAGCGCCTGTGGATCCGTTTGCGCTTCCAAAGAAAGGAACGAAGTATGTCTGAAATTCTGAATTTCAACGATGTTTCCCGTGTCTACACCGCGGGCGACCACGAGCTGCGGGCACTGGATCACATCGATCTGTCCCTTCCCGCCGGAAAATTCATTGTGGTGCTGGGCCCCTCCGGCGCGGGCAAGAGCACCCTGCTGAATCTGATCGGCGGGCTGGACAGCCCCACCGAGGGCCGCATCACCGTGGACGGCCGGGACATCTCCAAGCTGAGCAACGACCAACTGGCGGAGTACCGGGCCCAGACTGTGGGCTTTGTCTTCCAGAATTACAATCTGATCCCCACCCTGACGGTCTACGAGAACGTGGCCCTGGTGCGGGAGATCGTGAAAAACGCCCTGCCTGCGGAGGAGATGCTGGCTGCGGTGAGTCTGGCGGATCATCTGAAAAACTTCCCCGCGGAGCTCTCCGGCGGCGAACAGCAGCGGGTGTCCATCGCCCGGGCCCTGGCCAAGAACCCCAAGATCCTCCTGTGCGACGAGCCCACCGGCGCCCTGGACAGCGAGACCGGCGTGGTGGTGCTGAAGCTGCTGCTGAAAATGGCCCGGGAGCGGGGCAAGACCATTGTGATCGTCACCCACAACCAGAACATCGCCAAGATGGCGGACGTGATCGTCCGGGTCAAGAGCGGCCATATCCGCAGCATGGAGACCCAGGAGCATCCGCTGTCCGCGGAAGAAGTGGAGTGGTAATATGCTCAGGAGAAAGCTGTTTCGCACCATGGGGCGCTACAAGGCCCAATTCATCTCCATGGTGATCATGGTGGCTCTGGGCATGGGCGTCTTCCTGGGCTTCCAGATGGAGTGGTACACCCTGGACCGGACCTCCGCCCAGACCTACGAGGCCACAGGCTTTGCCGACTTCCGCGTCCTCTCCGACGCCCTGTTCACCCGGGAGGAGCTGGAGGCCGTGGCGGCCATCCCCGGCGTCACCGACGCCGCCCGCTTTTTGAAGGTCAACGTGGCGGTGAAGGGGGACGCGGATCTGCTGGGCCTCAGCGTCACCTCCAACCCCAAGGTCTCCGGCATCTACGTTACCTCCGGCGAGGCCTATGACCCCGAGGCGAAGGGCTTCTGGCTCTCCGATCAGTACGCCGCCAAGAACGGCGTCCGCCTGGGGGACGAGCTGAGCCTGATCTACGCCGCCCCCTTCGGCACGGTGGAGCTCACGGCTCCGGTGCTGGGCCTTGCCAAGGCCTCGGAGTATATGATCTGCCTCCAGGACGGCACCCAGATCATGCCGGACTACAACAGCTACGGCTTCGTCTACACCTCTCCGGCCATGCTGGAGGAGGCCGTGGGTATGGAGCTCTACACCCAGCTCAATCTGATCTCCGAGCTGTCCAAGGAGGAGATCGTCCCGCTGATCGACCAGGCCCTGGGCCGTACCAGTCTGGTGCTGTCCAAGGACGAGGTGGTCTCCTGGTCGGAGACCCAGGGGGAGATCAACGAGGGCGTCACCATGGGCTCCATTTTGCCGGTGCTCTTCCTGGCCATTGCCATTTTGACCATGGTCACCACCATGCACCGCATCACCGCCTCCGAGAAGACCCAGATCGGCCTGCTGAAATCCCTGGGCTTCACGGATCGCCGCATCCTCCGGCACTATTCCGCCTACGGCCTTGCCATCGGCATCGCGGGCTCCGTCCTGGGGGTGGGCATCGGCTATCTGCTGGCCTGGTACATCATGAACCCCGACGGGGCCATGGGGACCTACGTGGACCTCATCGACTGGACCCTCTATGTGCCCGGCTTCTGCTGGATCGTGCTGGCGGGAGTGATCGCGTTCCTGACGCTGATCAGCTTCCTGTCGGTGAAATCCATGCTCCGGGGCAGCGCCGCCGACGCCCTGCGGCCCTATTCCCCCAAGCGGATCCGGGCCTCGGCCCTGGAAAAGACGGGCTTCTGGAAGCGGATGCGCTTCAGCGGCCGCTGGAACCTGCGGGACAGCCTGCGGCATAAGTCCAGAACCGGCATGACCCTCTTCGGCATCGTGGGCTGCATGATCCTGCTGGTGGGGGCGCTGGGCATGAACGACACCGCCCGCAGTTTTGTCACCGTCTTCTATGACGAGGCCACGGCCTACGAGAGCAAGCTGAACCTGTCTGCCGACGAGAACGGCAACGAGGCTGCCCTGGCCCTGGCGGAGGAGCGGGAGGGCGACTGGGCCGCCGTGTCCAGCGTCCAGGTGGGGGACGCCCCGGTGGGGCTGGAGATCTACCACGTGCCCCACGGCCTGATCCACTTTATCGCAAAGGATATGTCCGAGGTGACCCTGGCTCCGGAGGGGGTCTATATCTGCGACCGCATCGCCCGGGATAACGGCCTGGCCCCCGGGGACAAGATCCGCTTCTCTCCCTACGGCTCCAGCGAGAGCTACGAGGCCACTGTGCAGGGGATCCTGCGCTCCCTGTCCGAGTCCGTGATCCTCTCCGACGAGGCCGCCGACCGGATCGGCATTCCCTATACCGTCAACACCGTCTACACCCGGCAGACCGGCATCGAGGCCGGCGGGATCATCTCCAGCGTCCAGAGCAAGCAGAGCATTCTGGACTCCTTCGACAAGTTCATGGAGCTGATGAACGCCATGATCTTCCTGCTGGCGGTGGCCGCCGTGGTGCTGGGGCTGGTGGTGCTCTACAACCTGGGCGTTATGAGCTACACCGAGCGCTACCGGGAGATGGCGACCCTCAAGGTGGTGGGCTTCCGGGATCGGCAGATCGGCCGCATTCTGATCGGACAGAACCTGTGGCTGACGGTGCTGGGCGTGCTCATCGGCCTGCCCGCCGGGGTGGGGGTGCTGAAATACCTGCTGACCGCCCTGGCCTCGGAGTATGAAATGAAGCTCACCCTGGGGCCCCTCACCTATGGGATCTCCATCGTCCTCACCTTCGGCGTCAGCCTGCTGGTGGGCTGGATGATCGCCCGCAAGACCCGGAGCATCGACATGGTGGAGGCCTTGAAGGGCGTAGATTAACAACAAGCGCATTTCCCCGAAAACCAAGAAACAGGCTCAGAAAAAAACAACGTGTTAGTTGCAATTAGAGGACCTGGTCATAAACAAACACATGATGCGTTATTTGTACTGGGCAATAGGCATACTCCGTGACTCTTCGAGTTCAGGCATCAGGCACCGCCTGAAAGGCCTGTGCTGAAAAAACCGCGTTCCCCGTACGAAATCAATTCGGATTTCCGAAATCGTTTGCCGATCTGAAATACGAAACGGGGTCGAACGGGGGGGCGACGTCAATCATCGAAGTGGTTTGAAGCGGTGCCTGATGCCTAATGCCTGGTCACTGATGCCTCTTGCACATCAAGTCCTCACTTTGCGACTAACGCCAAAAACAATGGAGGTAGTATTATGTTAACCGGAAAACTTGCAATGTTCGCTTTTGGCACCCTCTTTGGCTCCGCCGGCTTCAAGATCCTGGCAAGCCGGGACGCCCGGAAGGTCTACACCCACGCCACCGCGGCGGCCCTGCGCTGCAAGAAGGAAGTCATGCGGAACGTGGATGAGATCCAGGCGGCCTGCGCCGACATCCTGGCCGACGCCAAGGAGATCAACGCCCAGCGGGAGGCCGCTGAGGCCCCCGTCTACATCGAGGACGGCACTGAGGAAGCGACCGAGGCATGAGATTTCAGATTCTGCACCGTTCCCCCGGCAGACTCCGCCTGCGGGCCTGCGTAAGCCCCATGGAGCCGGAGCAGGCGGATCTGCTGGAGGCCTGGCTGCTGACCCAGCCGGAGGTGGATCGGGTCAGCGTGCAGGAGGGCATCTGCTCCGTGACCGTGATCTACCACGGCCCCGCGGAGCCTGTCACCGCCCGGCTGGCCGCCTTTACCTATGAGCGGGCTGCCGCCGAGCTGCCGCCCCTGCACCACAGCAGCCGGGCCATGAACCGGGAATACAAGGAGAAGCTGGTGGACATGGTGCTGCGCCACTATCTGAAAAAGTGGTTCCTGCCCGCCCAGCTTCGGATCGCCCTGGGGATCTGCCAGTCCGCGCCCCGGATCCTCCGGGCGCTGCGGATCCTGCTGTCCGGGCGGCTGACCGTGGACGTGCTGGACGGCGTCGCCATCGGCGTGTCCCAGTTCACGGGGGACTTCGGCACCGCCGCCTCCGTGTCGTTCCTGCTCCGCCTGGGGGAGACCCTGGAGGAGTGGACCCACAAGCGTTCGGTGGACGACCTGGCCCGCAGCATGGCCCTGCAGGTGGACAGCGTCTGGAAGCTGGACGCCGATGGCCGCCAGACCCTGGTCCCCCTGGAGAAGGTCGCTCCCGGCGACTGTCTGATGGTCCACACGGGCCACGTCCTGCCCCTGGACGGCATCCTGGAGAGCGGCGACGTGATGCTCAACCAGGCCTCCCTCACCGGCGAATCCGTCCCCGTGGCCAAGCGGCCCGGGTCTGCGGTCTACGCGGGCTCCGTGGTGGAGGAGGGCAACTGCGTCCTCCGGGTCACCGGCTCCGTGGGCGAGAACCGCTACGACCGCATCGTGAAGATGATCGAGGACTCCGAACGGCTGAAATCCGGGGTGGAGCGGCAGGCCGCCAATCTGGCGGACCGGCTGGTGCCCTGGTGCCTGGGGGGCAGCCTGGTGACCTGGCTGCTGACCCGGAACGTGGCCCGGGCGGTGTCGGTGCTGATGGTGGACTTCTCCTGCGCCCTCAAGCTGTCCATGCCGCTGAGCGTCCTGTCCGCCATGCGGGAGGCCGGAAACCGGAAGATCACCGTCAAGGGCGGCAAGTTCCTGGAGCGGATCAGCGAGGCGGACACCGTCATCTTTGACAAGACCGGCACCCTCACCAAGGCCTGCCCCACGGTTTTGCGGGTGGTGCCGTTCCACGGGCAGGACGCCCCGGAGATGCTGCGGCTGGCCGCCTGCCTGGAGGAGCACTTCCCCCATTCCGTGGCCAACGCCGTGGTGCGGGCCGCCCACGAGCGGGGCCTGGATCACGAGGAAATGCACTCTGACGTGGAATACGTGGTGGCCCACGGTATTGCTACCCGGGTCGACGGCAAGCGCACCGTGATCGGCAGCCGCCACTTCGTCTTCGAGGACGAGGGCGTTACCATCCTGCCCGCGGATCAGCCGGCCTTCGACGCCCTGGATCAAGCCAACTCCTGGCTCTTCCTGGCGGTGGACGGGGTGCTCTCCGCAGCCATCGGCATACTCGACCCGCTGCGGCCCGAGGCAGGGGAGACCCTGGCTGCTCTCCACGCCGCCGGGATCGGAAAGACGGTGATGCTCACCGGCGACAACCGGAACACTGCCGCAGCCATCGCAGAGCTGCTGGGCGTGGACGCCTTCCGGGCGGAGGTTTTGCCCGAGGACAAGGCGGGCTTCATCCGGAGCGAGCAGGCCGCGGGCAGGACTGTGGTGATGATCGGCGACGGCATCAACGACACCCCGGCCCTGTCCCTGGCGGACGTGGGCATTGCCGTGGGCAGCGGAGCAACCATCGCCCGGGAGGTGGCCGACGTGGTGATCGCCGCAGAGGATCTGCGGGAGCTGGTCTACCTCAAGCGGCTCTCCGACGCGCTGATGCGCCGCATCCGGCAAAACTACCACTTTGTAATGGGCTTCAACGGCGGGCTGATCCTGCTGGGGGCTCTGGGGGTTCTGCCCCCGGCTGTGAGCGCCCTGCTGCATAACAGCTCCACCCTGCTGCTGAGCCTGCGAAGTCTGACGAATCTGTTGGGGGAGAACCATGATCAAAACAACGGTAAAAATTGACGGCATGATGTGCGCCATGTGCGAGGCCCATATCTGCGAGACCATACGAAAAGCCGTCCCCGACGCCAAAAAGGTCTCCGCCTCCAAGGGCAAAAAGGAAGCCGGCTTTCTGACGGAAGCCCCGGTGGATCCCGAGGCTCTGAAGGCCGCCATCGACGCCACGGGCTATACCTGCCTGGGCGTGGAATCCGCGCCCTATGAGAAGAAAGGCTGGTTCGGAAAGGCATGAAAACGGCACTGATCGGCCTGCTGATCCCCTTTTTGGGGACGGCCCTGGACGTGGCGCTGGGATAGGGAATGCGGAATGCAAAATGCAAGATGCAAAATGCATAATGCATAATGCATAATTCAGGGAACAGGGAACAGGGAACGGGGTGCGTAGGGACGGCACTCTGCCGTCCGTGTTCCCCGCACGAAAGCACTCATCTGTAGCGCGGGCTATTAGCCCGCCTTTCCCCCGCACGAAGAATTTTAAATGAATACTGAAAACTTAATAACCGAATAATGAATAATGTCGGAGTTTTTCAAATCGCGATTTGAAAAACACAATCATTTTCGAGGTGTCGCGACCGACAATTATTCACTATTACCTCTTATGTATTCTCTATTATCTTTTTCCAACGTGGGGAAAGCGGACGGCAGAGTGCCGTCCCTACGCACGCAGAACTCGTCCGCCTCCCCGCCCGCACCCACCCGTAGGGGCGGCCAGTGGCCGCCAGCAACCCGCACACAGGTTCCGTAGCGGCGCACACCGGTGCGCCACGGTACGCAAGCGCCTGCACGCACCGCACCCGTAGGGGCGAGCACCTGTGCCCTTCATGGGTATCGCTCGTCCGCGTTTCCCGTACGGATCCGAACACGAATCAAAAAAACAGCCTCGCTGAACGGCGGGGCTATCAAAAAGCATAAAGGTTAGCAAAAGCTAACTGATAATAGCAATAGAAGGAGACAAGAACCCATGAAAAAGAAAGCACTTTCCCTGATCCTCGCATCCCTGCTTCTGTTTGGCGCGCTGAGCGGCTGCGGAAGCACAGAACCGAAAACCACCACCGGCAGCGTAGTCACGGAGGCAAAAACCGAAACCACCGCCTTTGAGGCCTACGCGGTGGACAACGGCGAAAAGGGCGACGGCGCCGGCCTCTACGTGGCCTACAGCAATCTGGAATACGAGGCGGAGGCCGCGCCCTATACCATGACGGTAAACGACGCGGGCCAGACAGTGCTGACGCTGACTGCGGACGACGGGACCATCAGCTGGATCCGGCAGTAAGCCGCAAAGCAAAACGCTGAGAAAGAAGGCTTGTCAATGAAAGAAAAAAAGCAAAGCGAGCTGTCCGTTCTGCTGGGCTACGCGGGCAGCTACAAGGGCCTGACCTTTTTGGGGCTTGGGCTCTCCGCTGTGGCGATGATCCTGGGCATGGCCCCCTACGTCTGCATCTGGCTGGCGGCCCGGGATCTGATCGACGTCGCCCCGGAGTGGACGAAGGCGGCGGACGTTTCCAAATACGGCTGGCTGGCCTTCGGCTTCGCCGTGGCGGGGATCGCGGTGTACTTCGCCGCTCTGATGTGTACCCACCTGGCGGCCTTCCGCACGGCCTCCAATATCCGCAAGCAGGGCATGGCCCACCTGATGAAAACGCCCCTGGGCTTTTTTGACGCCAACGCCTCCGGCCTGCTGCGGAACCGGCTGGACGGGGCGGCCTCCGAGACGGAGACCCTGCTGGCCCACAACCTGGCGGACATCGTGGGCTCTGCCGCCATGCTGATCGCCATGATCGTTCTGATGTTCGTCTTCGACTGGCGCATGGGAGCAGCCTGTCTGCTGGCGGCAGTGATCTCCATTCTGGCCATGTTCTCCATGATGGGGGGCAAGAACGCCAAGCTGATGATGGAGTACCAGAGCGCCCAGGACTATATGAGCAAGGCCGGCACGGAGTACGTCCGGGGCATCCCCGTGGTGAAGGTGTTCCAGCAGACCGTGTACTCCTTCAAGGCCTTCCGGCAGGCCATCGAGGATTACAGCGCCAAGGCCGAGCGCTACACCGACGGCGTCTGCCGCCTGCCGCAATCCATCAATCTGACCTTCACCGAGGGCGCGTTCATCTTCCTGGTCCCGGCGGCCCTGCTGCTGGCGCCGGGGGCGCTGAAAAGCGGCAGCTTCGCCGACTTCGTGACGAACTTCGCCTTCTACGCGGTCTTCTCCGCCATCGTCTCCACGGCCCTGGCCCGGATCATGTTCGCCGCCAGCGGCACCATGCTGGCCAAGACTGCCCTGGCCCGGATCGACACGGTGATGAAGGCCCCCACCCTTTCCCTTCCCCTGTACCCCCAGACGCCCCGGGACAACAGCGTGGAGTTCAAAAACGTGAGCTTTACCTACCAGGGCGCGGCCCTGCCCGCCCTGGACCGGGTCTCCTTCCGGGTGGAGCCGGGGCAGACGGTGGCTCTGGTGGGCCCTTCCGGCGGCGGCAAGACCACGGCGGCCAGCTTGATCCCCCGTTTCTGGGATGTGAGCGGCGGCGCGGTGCTGGTGGGCTGCGAGGACGTCCGGGATCTGGATCCCCGGGTTCTGATGGACCAGGTGGCCTTCGTGTTCCAGAATAACCGGCTGTTCAAGGCCTCCATTTTTGAGAACGTCCGGGCGGCCCGCCCGAAGGCCACCCGGCAGGAGGTGGAGGCGGCCCTCTCCGCCGCCCAATGCGACGACATCCTGGCCAAGCTCCCCAAGGGCATGGATACGGTCATCGGCAGCGAGGGGACCCACCTCTCCGGGGGCGAGCAGCAGCGTGTTGCCCTGGCCCGGGCGATTTTGAAGGACGCCCCCATCGTGGTTCTGGACGAGGCCACGGCCTTTGCCGACCCGGAGAACGAGGCGCTGATCCAGAAGGCCTTCGCCCGGCTGACCCAGGGCCGCACGGTCATCATGATCGCCCACCGGCTGTCTACCGTGGTGGGCGCGGACAGGATCATTGTGCTGGATGCCGGCCAGGTCCGGGAGTCCGGGACTCACGAGGCGCTGGTCCGGGCCGGGGGCCTCTACGCCCGGATGTGGGCGGATTACAACCGGGCCGTGCAGTGGAAGATCGGCGCAAAGGGGGAGGCGTAGTCATGTTCGGAAAAGAATTTCAAAGAAAATACGCTCTGACAGACCAGGGCGTGCAAAACACCGTGCAGGCCACCATCTGGACCGTCGTCGTCAATCTGGTGGTGATGTGCGGCATGGGCATTTTGCAGATGATGATGTCCGGCTATATGAAGACGCTGACGGAGGACGCGCCCCTGCCCAAGGCCTGGGTCTTCCTCCTGCTGGTGCTGGGCTTCGTGGTGCTGTCCCTGCTCACCCATCTGCAGCAGTACCGGTCCACCTATGGCCTGGTCTACCGGGAGATCAAGACGGTGCGGATCGGTCTGGCGGAGCGGCTGCGCCGCCTGCCTCTTAGCTTTTTCGGCAAGCGGGATCTGGCCGACCTCACCGAGACCATCATGGGGGACGTGAACCGGCTGGAGCACGTCTGGTCCCACTGCCTGGGCTATCTCTACGGCTCCTATCTCTCCACCGCCATCATTGCCGTGGGCCTGTGCCTCTACGACTGGCGGATGGCCCTGGCCTGCCTCTGGGGCGTCCCGGTGGCCTTCGGCCTGCTCTTCGGCAGTCGGAAGCTGGCGAAGCGCCGCTCTGAGGAGACGAAGGCCGCCGCCATCCAGGTGTCCGACGGCATCCAGGAGACCCTGGAGGAGATCCGGGAGATCCGGGCCACCAACCAGTCAGACCGCTTCCTGAACGCACTGAACGAGAAGATCGACAGGCACGAGAAGACCATGCTCCGGGGGGAGCTGTCCACCGGCATCTTCGTCAACGCCGCCAGCGTCATCATGCGCCTGGGCGTGGCTACCACCATCCTCACAGGCACGAGTCTGATCCTGTCCGGCAAGATCAGCTTTATGCCCCTGTTCCTCTTCCTCATGGCCATTACCCGGATCTACGCCCCCTTCGACCAGGCCCTCGCGCTGATCGCGGAGATGTTCATGTCCCAGGTCTCCGCCGCCCGCCTTATGGAGATTTGCGACAAGGAGACCGCGGAGGGCGCGGCGCGCTTCGAGCCCAAGGGCCACGACATCGTCTTTGAGAACGTGGGCTTCGCCTACGACAACGAGCAGGTCCTGCGGGGGGTGAGCTTCACGGCGAAGGAAGGGGAGGTCACGGCCCTGGTGGGCCCCTCCGGCTCCGGCAAGAGCACCTGCGCCCGTCTGGCCGCCAGACTTTGGGACTACCAGCGGGGGGCCATCCGTGTCGGCGGCGTGGATATCCAGAGCGTGGACCCGGAGGTGCTGCTGAGCGACTATTCCATGGTCTTCCAGGACGTGGTGCTCTTTGATGACACCGTGATGGAGAATATCCGCCTGGGCAAGCACGGGGCCACGGATGAGGAGGTGCGGGCCGCAGCCCGGGCCGCCAACTGCGACGAGTTCGTGGAGAAGCTGCCCCAGGGCTACGCCACCCCCATCGGGGAAAACGGGGCCAAGCTCTCCGGCGGCGAGCGCCAGCGCATTTCCATCGCCCGGGCCCTGCTGAAAAACGCCCCCATCGTCCTGCTGGACGAGGCCACGGCCTCCCTGGACGTGGAGAACGAGACGAAGGTGCAGGAGGCCCTGTCCCGCCTGCTGGTGGGGAAGACCGTTCTGGTCATCGCCCACCGGATGCGTACGGTCCAGGCAGCGGACAAGATCGTCGTCCTGGCCGAGGGCAAGGTGGTGGAGGAGGGCAGTCCCGCAGCCCTGCTGCAAAAGGAAAACGGCATCTTCCGCCGCATGACCCAGCTCCAGAGCGCCAGCGCAGCCTGGCAGATCTGACGCAGCCCCCGTTCCCGCCCCCGTCATTCTGAGCAACGCGAAGAATCCGTACCCCGCGGCCCGCCCCCGTCATTCTGAGCAACGCGAAGAATCCGTACCCCCCGCGGCCCGCCTCCGTCATTCTGAGCAACGCGAAGAATCCGTACCCCGCGGCAGGGTGCCGTCCCTACGGGAGACGCGGACGGCAGGGTGCCGTCCCTACATCCCTGTTGAAATCCCTGTGGAAAACCTGTGGATCACGGTGGAAAACCGCACATTTTCCCCGTTTTTTCCGGTGCAACCCACTGATTTTTTTCCAATTCTTCGTCACAACGCGGCAAAAAACTGATAAAAAACCAGACGGTTCTTCTGCGGCAACGCTTCGGGCCCGTCTGGTTTTTGTCAAATATCCTGTAAGTTCCGCCCTGGATTCGAACAGCTTCCCTGTGCTTCCCGGGTGCTTCCCGGTGCAAACCCGCAAAAAAATCGCCGTTCTTTTTTCAAACGCGGGTCCGAAAACCAAGGAAAAACAAGGCTTTTTCCCCTCGTTCCCGTTCCCGCCGGGCGTGTATAGAGATAGGTTTAGGTATAGGTATAGATATAGATATAGTGTTAGGAATAGGTATATGGATAGAGATCGACATAGGGAAAGAGATAGACTTTCTCTTTGTAGAGAGAAAGAACCCGGCCTCAATCCCGCCCCCGCCGTAGCGCGGGCTATTAGCCCGCCTTTTCCCCGCCACGCACCCGCCGTAGGGGCGAGCACCTGTGCCCTTCATGGGTATTGCTCGTCCGCGTTCCTCCCACGCACCCATCTGTAGCGCGGGCTATTAGCCCGCCTTTTCCCTCGCGCACCCGCCGTAGGGGCGGCCCCCCTCACTGGACGACGCTTACCGCTGTGTCAGAGTGGTCGTAGAGCATCAGGGCTGTCACCTTCCCGTCCCGCAGGCGCAGGATCGCCAGATAGCCGCCGCTGGTGACGTAACCGGGGCAGGATACGCCGTCTACCAGCGTCTCAAAGGCCGGCTCCCCGTACATGGCGCGAAGCGCGTCGTAGTCCATCCCCATCAGCTTTTCCAGGGTGGGGTCGATCATCGGGAAGCCCACCGTGCGGATCAGCTCCGTGTGATCCTCGTAGAACTCTCCGTAGGCGCTGATTTCTTCCCCGCCCGCGAAGGCCCCCGCGATCACGTAATGCCCTTTCTCCCGGAAGAGAAGGACCTTCCCGTCGGTGGAGACGAACAGGGCTGCGTCCTTGGCCCGGGCTGCGTCGATCAGCTCCTGGAGCTTGGTGCCGACGGCATGATTCAGGTCCCAATCCGCGGCCCGGGCGTAGGGATCCAGCGTCACCGGCAGCACGTCGGGCCCCAGACAGCCGTACTCCCAGAGCTCCAGGCCTCGGCCCGGATCCCCTGCGGCAAGGCCCTGCTCAAAGGCGGCCCGGTCCCTCAGATGGAAGATGCCCGCGTGGCCCGCCGCGTCGTAGAGCTGCACCACGGCGTCGGTGTGGAAATCCAGCACGGCGATGGGGGCGGAGCCGTCGTAGTCCCAGGGCTCCGGCAGGGAGATGGCAAAGGCCATTTCCAGCACCTTGGCCTCCGCGTCCCGGAAGCTTTGACCCTGCCAGCTATCGACCTCCGCCAGCCAAACGGTGATCTCATTACTGTCAAAGCGATGGTTGATTTCCTCCTGTTCTGGGTCAATCGTCTGTTCTAATGGCGGGTCAGGATAGAGGCTTCCAAGATGGATGCTCTGCACGTAGTGCTGGCCCTCAATATAGTAGTCGAAATAACAGACGCCAAAACATAGCCACCCCTGCACGCCGGTCTCCAGGTCGGTGAGACTTGCAGTAATACCGCCCCCCCGCGTCCCAGCTTTTTCATAGACGATGTCGTCTATATACATAACTGACCCAATCACAGGATCCGCCCGAAATGCGGCCTCTGCTTCCTCGAAGGGTTGCCCCACATAGATGCCCAGAGGTCTATCACCTTCGAATTCTATCCCATGTATGTCGATCTCGTTGACGACGAAGCCGTTGCCTGCGTCAACGAATGCGATCCGCATGCTCTTTTCAGCGGCGAAGCGGTAAATCCAATTGTCGCGACGGGTGCCATCGTTCTGTACCTTTTCAACGTAATCCAAATCGTAGCGCTCAGTCGGCTCGCCGTAGAGCCCCAAAACCTCCGTCTGGGGCTGGCCCAGGTAGAGCCCGCCGATTTTCAGCTCCAGCAGGGCCTGTTCCAATTCCGGATCCGGGGTGATCTCCGCGCCGCCGGCGTCGTCCGGCGCCTGGGTCTCGGTGGTCCATACGTACTCCGAGGACAGGGGCGCGGGCTCCGACGTGATGGCTTCGAGCTCTCCGCTGATCGGCGGTTCTCCGCCGGACAGCGCCCCGCCGGGACTGTTCCCGCTTCGCAGCAGGGCCCAGGCCCCGCCGGAAACCAGCACCAGCGCCAGAATCGCCGCTGCCAGCCCAAGCTGCCTCCTGCGGCGCTGGGGGGCCGTCTCCTGATGCACGGGAACGGCCTCTTTCTGTATCGCGTCCCGCCGGACGGGGGCAGGGTCAGCCTCTGCCGCAGGCCGGGTGCGCCGCTTTTCTCCGGCCTCCCGAACGTATTCCTCCTTTGCCTGCCCGATGGCAAGCAGCAAGCTGTCCAAATTCACAGCAATCCCTCCTTTTGCAAGCTGTGGCGCAGCTTTTTCCGGGTTCGGTGCAGCATAGATTTCACCTTGCTCTCGCTGAACCCGAGGCTGACGCCGATCTCCGCGATGGAATCAAAGTACCAGTAGCGGCAGAGAAATACGTTCCGTTCCGCAGCCGCCAGCGTGTCGAGAAAGGCGTTGATCGCCTGAACCAGCTCCTGAAACAGGAGCTCCGACTCCGGGCCGGCGCCCGCCGGGATCAGCTCGGACAGCTCCTCCAGCGGCAGGGAGACTGCGCCCTCGCCCCGCTTTTTGCTCTGCTGGGCGCGCAGCCGGTCAATGGCCCGGTTCCGGGTCAGCCTGCCGAGAAAGGTCGCCAGGCTTGCCGGCCGGTTGGGGGGAATGCTGTTCCAGGCGGCCAGCCAGGCGTCGTTGACACACTCCTCCGCGTCCTCCGGGCTTTGCAGGATATTCCGGGCGATGGCCATGCAGTATTTGCCGTATTTTTCCGTCGTGCGGTCGATCGCGCCGGTGTTGCGCTCCCAGTACAGCGCGACGATCTGACTGTCTTCCATCGTATCAACTCCTTCGTGAGGGCCCTTCACCATTATACACGGATTTTTTCGGTTTGGGTTGCGGTTATTTAGAAAAAAGCCGTGCAGTCCGCGTTCCCTGTCCGCACCCACCCGTAGGGGCGGCCATTGGCCGCCAGCAACCCGCAGGCACTTCCGGCTTCGTTCGACCCGTAGGGGCGGCCAGTGGCCGCCAGCAACCCGCAGGCACCTCCGGCTTCGTTCGACCCGTAGGGGCGGCCAGTGGCCGCCAGCAACCCGCAGGCACCTCCGGCTTCGTTCGACCCGTAGGGGCG
>JAEEZZ010000054.1 GCA_016292255.1 Oscillospiraceae bacterium | reverse complement strand
TCTTTTGAGGACTTCCAAAAGCAACTTGCCGTATGGCAGTGGAAATACAACGACTTCCCCATGCGTCCCCTCAAATGGCGTTCCCCAAAGGACGTTCTTTATTCTTTCCCCTGCTGTAAACTATGATTGACAAACCTACACTTTCCCCTTTTCCGCAGGGGTCTTTCCCCTTTTCCGTAGGGGTCGATGCCTACATCGACCCTTTTTCCCGGGGGCACGAGGGCGGATGTGGGCATCCGCCCCTACGATCCCTTCGCGGCTTTTTCCCGGGGGTACGAGGGCGGATGTGGGCATCCGCCCCTACGATCCCTTCGCTTTCCCCTTTTCCGTAGGGGTCGATGTTTCCCCTTCTCCGTAGGGGTCGATGCCCACATCGACCCTTTTTCCCGGGGGTACGAGGGCGGTTGTGGGCATCCGCCCCTACGATCCCTTCGCGGCTTCAAAAAGCTCCAGCAGCCTTTCGTAGTCCAGGCTGCCCACCTGGTTGTAGGTTACCACGCCCTTCGGGCTGAGGATCACGGTCTGGGGCAGGACGTCGGAGGCGTTCAGGGCGGCGCCCAGGCTGCCGTCCTCGTCCACGGCAAAGGGAATGGTATAGGAAAACCCGGAGAGATACTCCCCCACGTCGGTGGTCACAGGCGGGGTATGGACGGCCAGCACCGCCACCTCCTCCGGGTGCTCCGCCCGGAGCCGGTCGAAGCCAGGCAGCTCCTTCACGCAGGGGGTGCACCAGGTAGCCCAGAGGTTGATGACCACTACCCTGCCCCGCTGCTCCGAAAGGGTGAAGCTGCTGCCGTCCAGGCAGGTGATCGTAAAATCCGGCAGGGTCTCGCCGGGCTTGGCTCCGAGGGCAGGCGGGGGCCCTTCCTCCGGCCAGTTCACAAACACCAGCATCGCTGCCAGCAGAAGCAGGGCCGGGATCCAGAGCAGACGCGCTTTTCGCTGTGTCACGGCTTTTGCCTCCTTTCCGGCAGATCGGGGCCCCGGAGCACCAGCTTGCCCGCCCGGAAGGAGATGGCCCCGGCGGGGCAGACGCCGATGCAGTCGCCGCAGTGGACGCACTCCCGGTCTCCCACGGCGCGGATATCCAGCTTACAGACCCGGACGCAGGCCCCGCAGTCGGTGCAGCGGGCCGGGTCGACCCTTACGCCCAGGAGGGCCAGTCTGCTCATCAGACTGTAGAGAGCCCCCAGGGGGCAGAGAAAACGGCAGAAGGCCCGATAGAGGAAGACGCAGGCGCAGAGGATCCCGACCAGCAGCGAGAGCTTCCACGCGAACAGGGGCCCGATGAGGGCCCGCAGCTCGCCGTTGGCCGGGTGGAGCAGCAGCAGGACTGCCCCCTCCAGGGTCCCGGCGGGGCAGATAAACTTGCAGAAGCCCGGCAGCGGCACCCGCCGGAAGGCAAACCAAGCGGGGATCCCGATGGCAAAGGCCGCCAGGATCCCGTATTTCAGCCAGCTGAGCCTGCGGGTCAGCCGGTTCTTTTTGCGCTTTTTCGTGGGGAGCTTGTAGATCAGCTCCTGGATCAGCCCGAAGGGGCAGAGGAAGCCGCAGATCACCCGGCCCAGCAGCAGGCCGAAGAGCAGCAGCAGACCCACCACGTAGAAGGCGGGCCTGTCCGCCGAGGCGGCCACCGCGTTTTGGAGGGAGCCCAGGGGGCAGGCTCCCACCGCGCCGGGGCAGGAATAGCAGTTCAGCCCGGGCACGCAGAGCTTTTTCACCGGGCCGGTGTAGATCTTGCCCGTGGCGAAGCCCTTCAGGTGGGCGTTATAGAGCAGGGCCGCGTAGAGCTGGATCAGCCGCCGGGTCATGGGGCCCTTTTTTGCTTTAGCCAAGGCCGATACACTCCGAGCAGATCTTGGCCGCCTTGGTCAGCACGTCCCCCATGCCCCCGTTCAGGACGCCCAGCACCACAAGCAGAAGCCCCAGGCCGAACAGCGCCGCCCACAGCGCTTTTTTGCCCCTCATTCGCCGCTGGCCTCGAAGCCGATCCAGAAGATCTCGTCGTAGAGATGGGTCGTCCATTCGGCCTCATCCACCAGCTTCCAGCCCTCGGGAACCTTGACGATCTGGACGTGGTATTGCTCCGGTGCGCCGGTGAAGACCGCGGTGCCCTGATCTGCGGAGGTGACGGGGGTGCAGGCGGTGTCGGTGCAGAAGTTCACCACCACGCCGTTCACGTCCGCCCCGCCGTCCACGTCGTAGCAGTAGACCGTGTAGGTGCAGCGCTTGGGGTTGTAGTTCTCGCCGGTGTACTGCTCGAACATCTGGACGAACTCCTCCTTGGAGCTCATGGCGCCGCATTCCAGCATCGCCACTCTGCCGTTTTTGTCCACCAGAAGGGTGGTGGGATAGCCGATGCTGACAAAGCGATCCGCCAGCCCCGTTCCCTCCTCGTGGCCCATGGGCAGGGTCAGGCCCAGCTCCTTCTGGTAGTCCAACAGCACCTGGTCGGTATCGGAGGGGTCCACGGAGAGGGCGATCACTGCCACCCGGTCGGAATACTCCGTCCAGGCCTCCTGCATAAAGGGGAATTCCATCCCGCAGGGGCCGCAGCCGGAGAAGAAGAGATTGATCAGCACGATTTCATGATCCTTCAGGGCCTCGGAGAGGGTGAAGGTGCCGCCGTCGATGGTCTTCACGGTGAAGTCCTCGACGTATTCCCCCTTGGCCTTTGCAGACGCCGGAGCAGTCTCCGGGGGCAGCTCCGTGCTTTCCTTGGGCGCGGCCTTCGTCTCCCGGGGCTTGGAGGCGTCCGCCGCGGGCTTGCTTTCCCCGCAGGCCGCCAGGCAGCCCAGCAGAAGGATCAGCGCAAGGATCAAACAGATCCGTTTCATAGAGGTCACTCCTTTTTCCAGTTGGTTTCTATGCTTAACATATCATAGCTTTCCAGATCTGTCAACAGAAGCATCCGTCGAAAATGGGGAGGCGGCAGGGAGCAGGGATCAGGCATCAGGGATCAGGCATCAGGCATCAGGGATCAGGGATCAGGCATCAGGCATCAGGCATCAGGCATCAGGCACCGCCTGTAGGGACGGCACTCTGCCGTCCGCGTTCCCCCGTAGGCATCAGGCATCAGGCATCAGGCGGCAGGGAGCAGGGATCAGGCATCAGGCATCAGGCATCAGGCACCGCCTGTAGGGACGGCACTCTGCCGTCCGCGTTCCCCCGT
>JAEEZZ010000053.1 GCA_016292255.1 Oscillospiraceae bacterium | reverse complement strand
GGAAAATGTCACGGACAGAGTCTATCGACTGATCTATTCTTTTTTATAAGTTGGTTACTTCATAACCGAAATGCGTTTTTCACGCAGACTTGTGAAACGGTCAATAAGAGCAGTAAAAGTATTGATTGCTGTATAGGCTCTCACATCCGCCGATCCCATGCTGAACCCCGTCCGGGGCTGAGCGTTTCCGGTGCTTGACCCTTCGCAGGCTGCGGCCTGTGATTTTTTGTTTTTTGGGGGTTTTCGCTATGAATGAGTATCCCGCCTGCCTCGACCAGAACCGTGCGCCCATCTATGAGGCGCTGCAGACCTTCCGCCAAATGCGGGTGGTCCCCTTTGACGTGCCCGGCCACAAGCACGGCCGGGGCAATCCCGAAATGACAGCCTTTTTGGGAGAAAAATGCGTCACCATCGACGTCAACTCCATGAAACCGCTGGACAATCTCTGCCACCCGGTTTCTGTGATCAAAGAGGCCGAAGACCTGGCCGCCGACGCCTTCGGCGCGGCCCACGCCTTCCTGATGGTGGGCGGTACCACCTCCTCGGTGCAGACCATGGTGCTGGCTACCTGCAAGCGGGGCGACAAGATCATCCTGCCCCGGAACGTCCACCGCTCCGTGATCAACGCCCTGGTTCTCTGCGGCGCGGTGCCGGTCTACGTGAACCCCGAGGTGGACGACCGGCTGGGCATCTCCCTGGGGATGCGCCGGGATCAGGTCTTCAAGGCCATCCGGGAGAACCCGGACGCCGTGGCGGTGCTGGTGAACAACCCCACCTACTACGGCATCTGCTCCGATCTGAAGGCCATCGTCCGCATGGCCCACGACGCGGGGATGTACTGCCTGGCCGACGAGGCCCACGGCACCCACTTCTACTTCGGCGCGGGGATGCCCACCTCCGCCATGGAGGCGGGGGCGGATATGGCCGCCGTGTCCATGCACAAGTCCGGCGGCAGCCTGACCCAGTCCTCCTTCCTGCTCACCGGCCCCCGGATGAACCCCGGCCACGTCCGGCAGATCATCAACCTGACCCAGACCACCTCCGGTTCCTATCTGCTCATGTCCTCCCTGGACATCAGCCGCCGGATGCTGGCGCTGCGGGGCCGGGAGATCTTCGCCAAGGTAGCCACCATGGCGGACTACGCCCGGGAGGAGGTCAACGCCATCGGCGGCTACTACGCCTTCGGCAAGGAGCTGGTGAACGGCGACTCCATCTTTGACTTCGACCCCACCAAGCTGTCCATCCACACCCGGGATATCGGCCTGGCCGGCATCGAGGTCTACGACATTCTCCGGGATGAGTACGACATCCAGATCGAGTTCGGCGACATCGGCAATATTCTGGCCTACCTCTCCATCGGCGACCGGACCCAGGAGCTGGAGCGTCTGGTGTCCGCCCTGGCGGAGATCCGACGCCGCTATCAGCGGGACGGCTCCGGCCTGCTGGATACGGAGTATCTGGACCCCGAGGTGGTGGCCACCCCCCAGGAGGCCTTCTACGCCCCGAAGAAATCCCTGCCCCTGGACGAGACGGAGGGCTGCGTGTGCAGCGAGTTCGTCATGTGCTATCCTCCCGGCATCCCCATCCTGGCCCCCGGCGAGCGCATCACCCGGGACATTCTGGACTATATCAAGTTCGCCAAGGAAAAAGGCTGCTCCATGACCGGCCCCGAGGATCCGGATATCCTGCGGCTGAACGTGCTGGCCTAAACGCATGTAGGGACAAGCATCGCTTGTCCGCCCCATTCACACCGCACCTCCGACCCCCTGCGTAGGGACAAGCACCTGTGCCCTTTATGGGTATTGCTTGTCCGCCCCGTCCACACCGTACCCCCGATCCCCTGCGTAGGGACAAGCATCGCTTGTCCGTGTTTGCGGAGCAAACAATCGCCCGGCAGGGCGATCCATGCAGGTTAGCTGCCTTGTACCGCTGTATTTGCCTCCGGCAAATCGCATTCGTTCCGAATGCCGGACAAGCAATGCTTGTCCCTACTGTGTCAAAAACAGCGAAAAGGAGTTCACGGCAATGCGTACAGGAGAATGGATCCCCGCCGTTGCAGCATTCCTTATCTCAGGAACCTTCGCCTTTCCCAGCATCCGGCATTTTCTGGAGCGGGGGTATCTGCTGAACAACGCCTGGATCTTCGCGACGAAAAAAGAGCGGGAATCCATGGATAAAAAACCACACTACCGCCAGTCCGCCGTGGCCTTCTGCCTTTGCAGCATTCTCTTTCTAATCATCGGCCTGTCTATCGTTTTTCACAACTCCAAAATATCACTGCTTGAGATCCCTGTCGTAATCGCAGCCATCGTCTATGCAGTTGTTTCATCGATCCGCCGCCCATAGGCCGCCTGCCGTCCACTTTGTAGGGACAAGCATCGCTTGTCCGCCCGTCCGCACCGCACCCCCGACTCCCTGCGTAGGGACAAGCATCGCTTGTCCGCGTTTGCGCAGCAAACAATCGCCCGGCAAGGGCGATCCATGCAGGTCGGTTGCTTGGCACTGCTATATTTGCCTCCGGCAAATCGCATTCGTTCCGAATGCCGGACAAGCAATGCTTGTCCCTACGAAGTAAAACTACCCTCTTCGAACAGGGCGGACAAGCGATGCTTGTCCCTACGAACACGCTGAGGAGCTTCGATCATGACCACACGCCCGGAGCGAAAGCCAAACCGTCTGCAAACCTATGACTATCAGTTGCCCGGTTACTATTTCATCACCTTTTGCACAGCGGACAGGGCCTGTCTTTTAGGCCACGTCACGGAGGCTGAAGAAACGCAGCAATCCTCCATGATCCTGAGCGAAACCGGCGTTGTAGTTGACGAGGCCATTCGGGCCATCCCTGTGCATTATCCCGGTGCTGCCCTGGACAAGTACGTCATTATGCCGAACCACGTTCATCTGATTCTGGCCTTGCAGGACGAGGGAGCACCGTGTCCGAGCATATCCCGGATTGTGCAGCAGTTGAAGGGCATAATTACCAAGCGTCTTGGCAAAAACATCTGGCAAATCCATTTTCACGATCATGTAATCCGAAATGAACAGGATTACAGGGGAATATGGCAATATATTGACAACAATCCGACCAAATGGTTTTTGGACAGGTATTATGTCCCCTGAGCCGACGCACCCCCGCCCCCCCTGCGTAGGGACAAGCATCGCTTGTCCGCGTTTGCACAGCAAACGATCGCCCGGTAGGGCGATCCATGCAGGTTAGTTGCCTTGTACCGCTGTATTTGCCTCCGGCAAATCGCATTCGTTCCGAATGCCGGACAAGCAATGCTTGTCCCTACGAATATTTACCACCCTGCTCAAAGGAAGCGGACAAGCAATGCTTGTCCCTACATACAATACAGGAGGAATCACCATGGAACTCTGGTTCTCCGAATTTCACGCGCCGGATGTGAAGCACTCCATCCGGATCAACAAGCACTTATACTCCCAGCAGAGCGACTACCAGCGCATTGATATTTTCGACACCCCCGAGTTCGGGCGGGTGCTGGCGCTGGATGGGAACGTCCAGCTCACCGAGCGGGACGAGTTTATCTACGACGAAATGATCACCCATGTGCCCATGGCCGTCCACCCCGCCATTAAGGACGTGCTGGTCATCGGCGCGGGCGACGGCGGCGTGGTCAAGGAGCTGGCCCGCTACGAGCGGATCGAGCGGATCGACCTGGTGGAGATGGATCCCGAGGTTATCAAGGCCTGCCGGGCCTACCTGCCGGAGAACGCCTCCCGTCTGGACGACCGCCGGGTTCACATCTATTACGACAACGCCCTGCGCTTCATCCGTCGCTGCTCCGAGCAGTACGACCTGATCATCGTGGACTCCACCGACCCCTTCGGCCCCTCCGAGGGCTACTTCACCCGGGAGTTTTACGGCATCTGCTACAACGCCCTGCGGGAGGACGGCATCATGGTAAACCAGCAGGGAAGCCCCTTCTACCAGCACGACGCCGAGGCCATGCAGCGCTCCCACCAGCGCATTGTCCACACCTTCCCCATCTCCCGGGTCTACCAGGCCCACATCCCCACCTACGCGGCGGGCTACTGGACCTTCGGCTTCGCCTCCAAGAAATACCACCCCGTGGACGATCTGGACGCGGAGGGCTGGAACAAGCTGAACCTGCAAACCAAGTACTACACCACCCGCCTGCACGTGGGCGCCTTCTGCCTGCCCGCCTTTTTGGAAAAGCTGCTGAAGGAGGTGGAGGGATGAAGCCCAACGTGGAGACCTTCATCGCCTGCGACGCCCCCTTCGAGGAGGCAAAAATCGTCCTCTTCGGCGCGCCCTTTGACTCCACCACCTCCTTCCGGCCCGGCGCCCGCTTCGGCTCCGCTGCCATGCGGCATGAGAGCTTCGGCATCGAGACCTGGAGCCCCTACCAGCAGAAGGATCTGACGGACTACGCCGTCTTCGACAGCGGCGACCTGGAGCTCTGCTTCGGTTCTGCGGAAATGGCCCTGGCGGACATCCAGGCCCGGGCCGAGGAGATCCTGGAGGCCGGAAAGCTGTCACTGCTTCTGGGCGGCGAGCATCTGGTCACTTTGGGCAGCGTGCGGGCCGTGGCAAAAAAGTATCCCGAGCTGCATATCGTCCACTTTGACGCCCACGCCGATCTGCGGGACGACTACCTGGGCGCGAAGCTGAGCCACGCCTGCGTGATCCGTCGCTGCCACGATATTCTGGGCGACGGGCGCATCCACCAGTTCTGCATCCGCAGCGGCGACCGGAGTGAGTTCGAGTTTGCAAACGCCCACACGGAGCTGCATCCCTTCTCCTTTGACGGCTTGCGGGAATGCTGTGAAAAGCTGGCCGCCGCCAAGGTTCCTGTCTACTTCACCATTGACCTCGACTGCCTCGACCCGTCCTGCTTCCCCGGCACCGGCACGCCGGAGGCGGGCGGCGTTACCTTCCCCCAGCTTTTGGAGGCGATTCTGACGGTGGCGAAAACCAATGTAGTCGCCGCCGACGTCAACGAGCTGGCCCCCATGCTGGACCCGTCCGGCGTCAGCACTGCCACGGCCTGTAAAGTATTAAGAGAGCTGCTGCTGGCGCTGCTGAAATGAGACTATGAAACTATGAAAATATGAAAATATTGTGGTATGGTTCAAATTGCCATTTGAACCATGTTAATGATCGTGGGGGCCGGAATGAAACGGGATAAATTATCCGAGCCGTTTGCCCCATGACGATTTCATTTTTCAGAACCGTAGGGGCGGATGCCCACATCCGCCCTCGTTTCCGGGCCAAAAGCAGCTAAAAGGGCCGATGTAGGCATACTTCGTGACTCTACGAGT
>JAEEZZ010000052.1 GCA_016292255.1 Oscillospiraceae bacterium | reverse complement strand
TGACGCTGTTTCAGTGCGCCGCAGCGGGGTATGCAGGGCGTAGGGGCTGGCGTCCTCGACAGCCCGACCGTATCGAAACGGGAAAGGTTCGGGGCGTCGGGGACGCCGCCCCCTACGCGCTCTGAGCCATGAGCCTCAGGTTCTCACTTTGAAACTTACGCCAAAATAATATCTCTTAAAAGCATTCTGTATCTTGACAAAATGATTGTTATGTGCTATAATTGAGGTATCTTAGAAAGGTGCTGTTGCTATGGAAAAACAGCCGGAAAGGAGTGCTTGCAATGGATCAGATCCTGCAGAGAGAAGGCCGTCGGCCGCAGCCGGGAGGGGCTGTCGGGGCAGGGGAGCGGGGGACGCTGCAGCGGGGGCAATTCACCTTCTACGCGTCCTTTTTTCAGGCGGTGGACAGCCTGCCGAAAAGCCGCCAGCTGGAGGTCTACCGGGCCATTATGGAATACGCCCTGTACGGCGTGGAGCCGTCTCTGACAGGCAGCTCCGCCAGCGTTTTCTCCGTCGTCCGCGCCGTGCTGGAATCCGGCCGCAGCAAAGCCAACGCAAGGCTGAAGCAAGGGACAAGTGACAAGTAATAAGTAACAAGTAATAAGTAATAAGTAATAAGTAACAGGTAACAACTCGTAGGGACGGCACCCTGCCGTCCGCGTGTTCCCCGTTCATTATGCATTATGCATTATGCATTCTGCATTCCGTAGGGACGGCACCCTGCCGTCCGCGTTTCCCCGTTCATTCCACACTATGCACTATGCATTATGCATTATGCATTATGCATTCCGTAGGGACGGCACCCTGCCGTCCGCGTGTTCCCCGTACATTATGCATTATGCATTATGCATTCTGCATTCCGCATTCTGCATTCCGCACTCCGCACTCCGTAGGGAGCGATGCCCTCATCGCTCCTTTTTCCCGGATGCTCTTGCTCCCACTGGACGCGACAAGAATAAGAGTAAGAATAAGTAAAAGAGTAAGTAAAAGGGTAAGAGTAAGTGAAAGGGTAAGAATAAGAAAAAGACAAAGCCTTTCTCTATCAAGAGAGAAAGAGAGAGCGAAAAACGCCCGCTTGGCGGTTTGGCTCGCGTGTCGCCCGAATCTCACGCAGGCGATTATACCACAGGAAAGTGACTGCTGCGTGACAGAAAAGTGACAGGATTGAAAGATTACCTGCGTCGGGAAGCGGCTGGCAGAGATATTAGCTTTCCTTATCGCTATTTTCCACTTCTTTCATAAAAATTATCTATTTTCCGCTTTACTTTCCTTGGGTTTTCTGGTAAAATACAATAGTACTATGGACGCAGTGCGTCCGGTAACGACCATTTGCTATTTTCTATTTAGGAGGTAAGTTGCATCAAATGGCTTGTAAAGTAACGACGGTTCCCTTCCGTGGCACGAAGGAACAAGAAGAAAAGCTGCTGGCCGTGATCGCCGAGCTCCGGGACACCCCGGGCGCGCTCATGCCCATCATGCAGAGAGCCCAGGACATCTATGGCTATCTGCCCATTGAGGTCCAGACCATCATTGCAGATCAAATGAACGTCCCCCTGGAAAAGATCTACGGCATCGCCACCTTCTACGCCCAGTTCGCGCTGGCTCCCAAGGGCCAGTACCGGATCTCTGTCTGCCTCGGCACCGCCTGCTACGTCAAAGGCTCCCAGGCCGTGTTTGACAAGATCTGCGAGCTCACCGGCCTGACCGCCGGCCAGTGCACCCCCGACGGCAAGTTCTCTCTGGAAGAGTGCCGCTGCGTGGGCGCCTGCGGTCTTGCCCCCGTCATGATGATCAATGACGACGTCTACGGCCGGCTGACCCCCGATCAGATCGAGGGCATCCTGGCCAAGTATTGATCCTTCCCCAAGAACGACGGAGGAAACATCATGAAGATTCGGGAGATCGCCGAGCTGCTTCGGGCCCAGGTCCTCTCCGGCAGAGAGATGCTGGACACCGAAGTACAGAACGCTTTTTGCTGTGACATGATGAGCGACGTGCTGGCCTTTGCCACCAACCAGTCCGTGCTGATCACCGGCCTGCTGAACCCGCAGGTGGTGCGCACGGCCATGATGCTGGATATGCACTGCATCGTCTTCATTCAGGGCAAGGAGCCGACCCCCGAGATCGTCTCCCTGGCGGAGGCCAACGACATTGTCGTGATGGTAACGCCGGAATCCATGTTCTGCGCCGCGGGCCGTCTGTACGACACCGGCCTGCTGGACGCTGGAGAGGAATGAGCCTATGGCCGCGCTGCATTTTCACTTTGACATCGACGGGGAGGACTTCTCCTCCGCCGGCGAGGCCTCCGTGGAGATGAAGAAAAAGCTGCGGCAGCTGGGCTTTCCGTCCGACGTGATCCGCCGCTGCTCCATCGCCATGTACGAGGGAGAGATCAACATGGTCATCCACGCCAACGGCGGCAACGCTGACGTTGATGTGTACCCGGACAAGATCGTGATCGTTCTCGAAGACCACGGCCCCGGGATCCCCAACGTAGAGCTTGCCATGCAGGAGGGCTATTCCACCGCTACCGAACAGATCCACAACATGGGCTTCGGCGCGGGCATGGGATTGCCCAACATGAAACGCTACACCGAGAGCCTGGAGATCGAGACCCAGGTCGGTGTGGGCACGAAGCTCACCATGGTGGTGGCTGTATAATCGGAAGGGAGGAATTGCGTGACTGATAATTTCCTGCATTCAGTGTCTCTGGACACCGAGAAGTGTATCGGCTGCACCTCCTGCCTGCGCCAGTGCCCCACGGAGGCCATTCGCATCCGTGACGGCCACGCGGTCATCCGCACCAATTTCTGCATCGACTGCGGCCGCTGCGTGCGGGTCTGTCCCCACAAGGCAAAGCGGGCCATTTTCGATAAGCTCTCCGACATCGACCCGAAGTACAAGCTGCGGATCGCCCTGCCGGCCCCTGCCCTCTACGGACAGTTCGACGAGCTGAACGACATCGGCTGCCTGCTGGAGTCCCTGCTGGATCTGGGCTTCGACGAGGTCTATGAGGTGGCAAGGGCCGCGGAGATCATCTCCGAGTGCACCCGCCGCTATATGCGAAAGCCCGGCATCCCCCGCCCGGTGATTAGCTCGGCCTGTCCCGCCATCGTGCGGCTGATCCGGCTGCGCTTCCCGGAGCTGTGCGATAACGTCCTGCCCATCCTGCCCCCGGTGGAATACGCCAGCCGCATCGCCAAGGCCCGCGCGCTGAAGAACCACCCGGAGCTCACCAAGGACGATATCTGCACCGTATTCATTTCTCCCTGTCCCGCCAAGAGCAGCTACGCCAAGAACGGGCTGAGCCAGACCAGAAGCTCCATCGACTACGTGGTGTCCATCGCGGAGGTCTACATGAAGCTCTCGGGCAAGGTCAAGAAGCCCCATCCCGGTATGCTGCGGTCCCGGGCCGGCATCGCCGGCGTCAAGTGGGCCTCCTCCGGCGGGGAGGCGGAGGGTCTGTTCGACGACCGCTACCTGGCGGCCGACGATATGGACAACGCCATCCAGGTCCTGGACGCCATTGAGAACAAGAAATTCCCCCATCTGGAATTCGTGGAGCTCAACGCCTGCCCCGGCGGCTGCGTGGGCGGCGCCGCCACAGTGGAGAATCCCTACATCGCCAAGGCAAGGCTGCTGTCCTTCCGGCACGGCCTGCCTCACAACCGTAACTATCTGGACGTGAAGGACCAGGGGCCCGACTACGTGCCCCCGGACGCTATGCTGGATGCGCCCATCAACGACTACATCCCCGCCTACAGCCTTTCGGAGGATCGCTTCGAGGCCATGCGGCTGATGATGCAGATCGATGAGCTCCACGCGCAGCTTCCCCGGATCGACTGCGGCTCCTGCGGCGCCCCCACCTGTCGGGCCTTCGCCGAGGACGTGGTCAAGGGCGAGGCTTCCCTGGAGGACTGCGTGGTCCTGCTGCGGCGGCGTCTGCACGGAAAGCAGGAGGGAGGCGCGAAGCAATGACCGTACGGGAGCTTGCCCAGGCGCTTGCGCTGGAGCCCGTCTGCGAGGCGGAGCCCGACCGGGAGGTCACCGGCGGCTACACCGGCGATCTGCTCTCCTGGGTCATGGGCCGCGCCCAGTCCGGCGACGCCTGGGTCACCATCATGTCCAACAATAACGTCATTGCCGTCGCCACGCTGACGGATGTGGCTCTGGTCATTCTGGCCGAGGACGTCCATCCCGATCCCGGTGTGGCAGAGCTGGCGGAGCGCAAGGGCATCAACCTCTACCGCTCCCCGGAGGCGGCCTTCCCGCTTTGCGCGAAGGTGGCGGCGCTGCTATGAGCCGTTATTACTACGACCTGCATATGCATTCCTGCCTGTCCCCCTGCGCGGAGGACGACATGACCCCCGCCAATATGGCAGGGATGGCGAGCCTCTGCGGGCTCCAGCTTGCGGCTCTGACCGACCACAACAGCTGCGGCAACTGCCGCTCCTTCCTGACGGCCTGCAAGGCCTACGGGATCGTGGGCGTGCCGGGGATGGAGCTGACCACCGCGGAGGAGATCCACCTGGTCTGCCTGTTTCCCACCGTGGAGGCGGCGGAGGCCTTTGAGGCGGAGGTACGCACCAAGCGCTTCCCCATCAAGAACAAGCCCGCGGTCTTCGGCAACCAGCTCTATATGGACGCCGAGGATAATATCCTGGGCGAGGAGCCGAACCTGCTGATCCCGGCCACCAAGCTGGATCTGGAGGCGGGCACGGCTCTGGCGCTGGCCCACGGCGGCGCTGCCTTCCCGGCCCACATCGACCGGCCCTCCAACGGGATCATCGGCATCCTGGGCACCCTGCCCGAGAAGCCCTTCTTCCCCACGCTGGAGCTGAACGATCCGGACAACCGGGAGCAGTACGTCAAGGACTACGGCCTGGAGGGTCGGCGGCTGCTCTGCTCCTCCGACGCCCATCGCCTGGAATCCATGCGGGAGGCCAGCCAGTGGATCGAGCTGGACGACGAGCCCTACAGCTCCCAGCGAGTCCGGGACGCGCTCATATCTTTGCTCAGAGAGGGTATGGCGTAGGAACGCAAAACGAAAAAGTTAAAACGAAAAACAATTGTATTTTTCAAATCGCGATTTGAAAAATTCCGAAGTTCTTCGTTCTTCGTTCTTCGTTTTTCGTTGTCTGAAGGAGGAACCGATGAAGGAACTGGCACTGAACATTTTGGATGTAGCCAAAAATTCGGTCAAGGCCGGGGCGGATCGGATCGTGATCCGCATCGAGGAAAAAGACGGCTGGCGCACCCTGTCCATCATCGACAACGGCTGCGGAATGCCGCCGGAATTCGTCGCCACCGTGACGGACCCCTTCACCACCACCCGGACCACCCGCCCCGTGGGCATGGGTCTGCCGCTGCTGAAGCTGGCGGCGGAGCAGACCGGCGGCACCCTGGAGATCGAATCCTCCACCGTCCCGCCCACCGGCACCACGGTGCGCGCCACCTTCCTGATCGACCACCTGGACTGTGTCCCCGTGGGCGACTACGCGGGCTCCGTCGTCACCCTGATCCAGGGCAGCCCCGATATCGACTGGCTGTTCGAGTATCGGCGGCCCGAGGGCGATATCGTCCTGGACACCCTGGAGATCCGTGCCGTCCTGGGCCCGGACATCCCCTTGAACACCCCCGACGTCCTGCTGTGGATCGAGGGGAGCCTGAAAGGCGAATAATTGTAGGGGCCGGCGTCCTCGACGGCCCGAACCGATTTGTTTCCTGCAACCTCGGGCCGTCGAGGACGCCGGCCCCTACGGAACACAAGTAAAGCAAAAAATTTATCATACGAAAGGAACGTACTATGAAAACTTTGGCGGAACTTCAAGCAATTCGTGATCGCATGAAGGACAATGTCACCATGCGCTCCGGCAGCGGCAGCATCCGCGCTGTGGTCGGTATGGCCACCTGCGGCATCGCGGCCGGTGCCAGACCCGTTCTGTCCGCCCTCGTGGAGGAAGTCAGCAAGCTCGACCTTGGCGAGAAGGTCACCGTGACCCAGACCGGCTGCATCGGCCTGTGCCGTTACGAGCCCATCGTGGAGGTCTACGAGGCCGACAAGGAGAAGGTCACCTACGTCAAGATGACCGCGGAGAAGGCTCGCCGCGTGGCTGAGGAACACCTCAAGGGCGGCAAGGTCGTCACCGAGTACACCATCGGCGCCGCCGAGAAGTAAGGAGGAACTGCGAATATGTATCGTTCTCATGTACTGATTTGCGGAGGCACCGGTTGTACCTCCTCCGGCTCCAAGAACGTGCGCGAGCGCCTGGCTGAGGAGCTGAAGGCCAAGGGCCTGGAAGAAGAGATCAAGATCGTGCAGACCGGCTGCTTCGGCCTCTGCGCTCTGGGCCCCGTCATGATCGTCTACCCCGATGGCACCTTCTACTCCCGCGTGACCCCCGAGGATATCCCCGAGATCGTGGAGGAGCATCTGCTCAAGGGCCGTATCGTCACCCGCCTGGAGTACAAGGAAGGCGCGGAGATCACCCAGCCCGGCACCAACGTCTCCCTCAATGACACCACCTTCTATAAGTCCCAGCTCCGTGTTGCCCTCCGCAACTGCGGCGTGATCAACCCCGAGAACATCGACGAGTACATCGCCCGTGACGGCTACATGGCCCTGGGCAAGGTGCTCACCGAGATGAAGCCCGAGGACGTGATCCAGGTCCTGCTGGACTCCGGCCTCCGCGGCCGCGGCGGCGCCGGCTTCCCCACCGGCATGAAGTGGAAGTTTGCCCGCGCCTACGACAACGAGCAGAAGTACGTCTGCTGCAACGCTGACGAAGGCGACCCCGGCGCTTTCATGGACCGCTCCGTCCTGGAAGGCGACCCCCATGTCGTCCTGGAAGCCATGACCATCGCCGGCTACACCATCGGCGCGAATCAGGGCTACATCTACGTCCGTGCTGAGTACCCCATCGCTGTCAAGCGTCTGCAGATCGCCATCAAGCAGGCCCGCGAGTACGGCCTGCTGGGTGACAACATCATGGGCACCGGCTTCAAGTTTGACATCGACCTCCGTCTCGGCGCAGGCGCTTTCGTCTGCGGCGAGGAGACCGCGCTGATGACCTCCATCGAGGGCAACCGCGGCGAGCCCCGTCCCCGTCCTCCGTTCCCCGCGGAGAAGGGCCTGTTCCAGAAGCCTTCCATCCTGAACAACGTCGAGACCTGGGCCAACATCCCCCAGATCATCCTCAAGGGCGCCGAGTGGTTCGCCTCCATGGGCACCGAGAAGTCCAAGGGCACCAAGGTCTTCGCTCTGGGCGGCAAGATCAAGCACACCGGCCTGGTGGAGATCCCCATGGGCACTCCGCTGCGTAAGGTCATCGAGGAGATCGGCGGCGGCATTCCCAACGGCAAGAAGTTCAAGGCTGCCCAGACCGGCGGCCCCTCCGGCGGTTGCATCCCCGCTGAGCACTTCGACATTCCCATCGACTATGACAACCTGATCTCCATCGGCTCCATGATGGGCTCCGGCGGACTGATCGTCATGGACGAGGACAACTGCATGGTGGATATCGCCAAGTTCTTCCTGAAGTTCACCGTGGACGAGTCCTGCGGCAAGTGCACCCCCTGCCGGATCGGCACCAAGCGTCTGCTGGAGATGCTGGAGAAGATCACCAGCGGCCAGGGCACCCTGGAAGACCTGGACAAGATGGAAGAGCTCTGCTACTACATCAAGGCCAACGCCCTCTGCGGCCTGGGCCAGACGGCCCCCAACCCCGTTCTCTCCACCCTGCGTTACTTCCGGGACGAGTACGTCGCCCACGTGGTGGACAAGCGCTGCCCCGCCGGCGTCTGCAAGGACCTGCTGAAGTTCACGGTGGACAAGGAGAAGTGCATCGGCTGCGGCCTCTGCGCCCGCAACTGCCCCGCCGGCGCCATCACCCGCACGGACTACATTGCTCCGGGCCACAAGCTTGCTTCCATGGAAATCGACCCCGCCAAGTGCGTCAAGTGCGGCGTCTGCATGGGCAACTGCAAGTTCAAGGCCATCAGCAAGCAATAAGGAGGACAGATCATGGATCAGCTTTTAACTGTCAAATTTAACGGTGTAGCGGAAGTCCAGGTGCCCAAGGGAACCACCATCCTGGAAGCTGCCCGCAAGGCCGGTATCACCATCCCCACCCTTTGCTACCTCAAGGACATCAACGCCATCGGCGCCTGCCGTATCTGCGTTGTGGAAGTGAAAGGCGCCCGCGGCCTCTGCGCTGCCTGCGTCTACCCCATCGACCGGGACAACACCGAGGTCTTTACCCACACCCCCAAGGTCGTGGCCTACCGCAAGAAGACTCTGGAGCTGCTGCTCTCCGATCACAACTGCTCCTGCCTGTCCTGCATCCGCTCCGGCAACTGCGAGCTCCAGGAGCTCTGCAAGGAGTACGGTGTAGAGAACCAGGACGCCTACAAGGGCGCCAAGAACCCCTCCGATATCGACGAGTCCGCCGCCCACATGGTGCGCGACAACTCCAAGTGCATCCTCTGCCGTCGCTGCGTGGCTGCCTGTGAGAAGACTCAGGGCATCGGCGTCATCGGCCCCAACGAGCGCGGCTTCAAGACCAAGATCTCCTGCGCCTTCGAGATGGATCTGGCCGACACCTCCTGCGTCTCCTGCGGTCAGTGTATCGCTGTCTGCCCCGTGGGCGCGCTGTATGAGAAGTCCTGCATCGACGACCTGTTCAAGGCCATTGCCGATCCCGACAAGTACGTGGTGGTGCAGACCGCTCCCGCCGTCCGTGCCGCTCTGGCCGAGGAATTCGGCAAGCCCATCGGCACCAACGCCCAGGGCAAGATGGCTGCGGCTCTCCGCCGTCTCGGCTTCGACAAGGTGTTCGACACCAACTTCAGCGCCGACCTCACCATCATGGAAGAGGCCAACGAGTTCCTGGATCGGGTCAAGAACGGCGGCAAGCTGCCTCTGATCACCTCCTGCTCCCCCGGCTGGATCAAGTTCTGCGAGCACTACTATCCCGACTTCACCGACAATCTGTCCTCCTGCAAGTCCCCCCAGCAGATGTTCGGCGCCATCGTGAAGAGCTACTATGCCGAGAAGATGGGCATCGACCCCAAGAAGATCGTGTCCGTTTCCGTCATGCCCTGCACCGCCAAGAAGTTCGAGATCGGTCGTGACGACCAGTCCGGCACCCCCGGCCTGCCCGATATGGACTACACCATGACCACCCGTGAGCTGGCCCGCATGATCAAGCGTGCCGGTATCCGCTGGGACGACCTGCCTGAGGAAGACTTCGACCGTCCTCTGGGCGAAGGCACCGGCGCTGCCGTCATCTTCGGCGCCACCGGCGGCGTTATGGAAGCTGCCCTGCGTACCGCTGTGGAATGGCTCACCGGCGAGACCCTGCCCCGTCCCGACTTTGTTGAGGTCCGCGGCGTTGAGGGCATCAAGGAAGCCACCTACCACGTGGCCGGCATGGACGTGAACATCTGTGTCGCCTCCGGTCTGGCCAACGTCCGCAAGGTCCTGGATATGGTCAAGTGCGGCGAGAAGAACTACCACTTCATCGAGTTCATGGCCTGCCCCGGCGGCTGCGTCAACGGCGGCGGTCAGCCCCAGGTCCACGCCTCCGTGCGGAACTTCGTGGATATCCGCGCCGAGCGCGCCAAGGTGCTGTACTCCCTGGACGAGGCCAACACCATCCGCAAGTCCCACGAGAACCCCGAGATCATCGAGCTCTACGACAAGTATCTGGGCAAGCCCGGCTCCCACAGAGCCCACGAGCTGCTGCACACCACCTACGTCAAGCGCGTGGTCAACAAGAAGTTCTAAGCCGCTTCGCGGTATAACACAAAAGGCACCCCGAAGGGAGGCACTTCGTAAGGAAGTTGCCTCCCTTTGGGCTTTTGTAATCAGCCAGAATGATTGAATTGCAGGAATCAATCTTATTTGGAGGATTACATCATGGAAAAGTACATCTACGACGAGAAGATTGGGCTTTGGTACGAGCTGCAAGGCGATTACTACATTCCTTGCTTGAAGCTGCCCGATGAAGAACAGCGTCCCATCGGCATTTGGGGTCAGCGGCATCTGCGGTATCTCCGGCAGCACCGCAAGGTGCTGTACACAGAGCTACAGATCACCGGCAAATTGAACGATTATCTTGCTGATCTGAACAATCAGGCGGAAAATATGATTCTTGAGCTGGTAAAGCAGATGGCAGCCTGTGAGGAAATCACCGAACAGCTTAAGGCACAGAATCAAATGCTGTGGGTGCAGCGGATGAACATCATCTGGGACAGGGTTATGGAAATCGTAAACCATGATCTGATTGATGTATAAGGCATCGGCGGCGGGGAGCAATCCCCGCCGTCTTTATAATATCTGCTGCTCATTCAAGCAGGCCGCTACGTGTATACTCGTTTTTTAGGTCAACTTTGGCTGTTGTTTCTATTGATTCCTATTTTTGCCCCCAAAAAGCAAAACCCTTACTGACAGTAGGAAAAATAAAATCCAATTGATATGACCGGTCTGTTTACTTTCCAGCTTCGATGCATTATAATCATTTACAGAAACACAAAGGAGGCGGACACATGAAGATGATGCTGGCGGAGAACATCCGCGCTTTCCGCAAGGCGCGGTCATTGACCCAAGAGCAGCTTTCCGAGGCCTTGGGGGTGACGGCAGGCGCGGTATATAAGTGGGAGGCGAAGCTGTCCACCCCGGAGCTGGAGCTAATCATCCAGATGGCAGATTTTTTCGATACCTCTGTGGACGTGCTGCTGGGCTATGAAGTCAAGGACAACCGTCTGGAG
>JAEEZZ010000051.1 GCA_016292255.1 Oscillospiraceae bacterium | reverse complement strand
TCGGACTGCAGGAGAACAGATTACTCTGATTACGGAAAACTATGAGGATTCGATAAGGAGCGTATTGTTTTTTTGAGATGCCGTCAGAGGATCGGAGGAAAAAGTATGTGTTACTTTCTGTATGGAGCACTTTGGGGAGACATTTCTGAATCGGAGTATGTCGATATCAAGAATAAATACGGTTTAAAAATCTCGCTTGGGACAAAGCATGATGTAAAAAATGCTGTAAAAGCCGCCGCAGAATTTGTCCGGGACGATTACCGCGTTACCGATTGGGTTTGCGACTGTAACAGCCCCATTGGCGGGCACGATCCCAAAGATCCCACCGTGATCGAATTAAGTAATTTGATCACGGAGCTTTCTGCGCTTCCCGGCGCAAAGCAAATCAATATCTGCTTAACCTGGACGGGGAAGCAGAATAAAAAAGAGATCAAGCTGGAACTCAGAGAGATGGATCTACCGACCTTTCTCGCTGATTTGAAGGGAAACACTTTGTATTGCTTGAATATTTAGCGTTTGCATAAACGGATATATGCTGTTTGACTCACGCTGCTATCCCAAGGCACATAGAATCAGTTGCAGCGTTGACTTGAGCGGGGCGTGACGATGAATTTTCTGATAAAAACCGGAGTTCAGAGAGCCGTTTTTGTGTATTCAATGCGTGGGGTGAGGGTTATGAACGTTTTAAAAACCATACGGAATTACTATTTCTACTGCGGGATCGAAAAGGATGAATACAACGCAGTGAAAAAAGACGCCTATATCTCAAATTTTGAGGTTTGGAAGATCCTGCATTTCTTAATGGCGGCCGCATTCTGCCTTCTGTATCTTGCGTCCCTGCGATACAGTATGATGGAAACAAACAGACGGTTCTATCTGCTCGCTTTCCTCTATTCTGCCTGTGCGATCGTTTGTTTTTTCATTCTGAGGAAAGACTCCATCCTCGCGCAGTTCCTGATCTATTTATCCATGTCGTTATTATTCCTGTTCGCGGCCTTCATTAGCATTAACAAGCCCGAAAACAACGCAACGACGTTCATCGTTCTTTTGGTGCTTACACCGATGTTCATGATCGATAAGCCCTATTTCATGACCATTGAGTTGAGTGTGGCCTCCGCCGTTTTCCTGGTCTGGATGCATGACGTAAAGCCAATCGACGTATGGCGGGTTGATCTTGTCAATGCTGTTTCCTTCACGGTGATCGGCTGCTTTCTGAATGTGATCGCAAATGCGCTCCGCATCAGAGAATTTGTTCTGACGCGAAAGATCCGCATTCAACGGGACACGGATGAAATGACAGGCCTGAGAAACAAAGGCTCTTTGACCCGGGAGATCGATGGATTCCTGGAAGATAAGTCAGCGAAAAAGGGACTTTTGTTCGTATTGGATATTGACAGTTTCAAATCCATCAACGATACCTACGGCCACGACGTCGGCGACGACGTGATCATTCAGCTTGGCGGCTTCCTGGGCAAATATTTTACAGATCATGAGATCGTCGGACGTTTTGGAGGAGATGAATTCATCGTATTTATCAAAAATACGGATGATTTAGAAAGCGCCCGCAAAAAAGCAGAAGAGCTTGTTGCAGGTGTATCAAAAAGCGTTTTGCTGCCGGATCATGCGAAAGCGGTAAGCATCAGCATCGGAATTGCCGCCTACAACGGCCACGAGAACAATTACTCCGATCTGTTCAAAAAAGCTGACACCGCCATGTATCAGGCAAAGGCTGATCCCGAAAACAGATTTTATATCTACGAATGAAGGGATATCAGGGAATGAAGGATGAAATCATTCTTTTTGAAACAGAAGATAAAAGCATAACATTGCCATGGTTTATAGATTCGGAGGTGGACTTGGATGAAGGGATATAAACATCTGAAACCAGTGGGCAGGATCGCGCTGATCCTGGTGATGCTCCTCCAGCTGCTGCCGCCCCTTGCCGTGGGCGCGCAGGAGGCGGAGCAGAAGATCGTGCGCGTGGGCTGGAACGAATCTGCGTACTGCTGCATGGAGGACGATACTCCCTTCTGCGCGGAGCTGAGGACGAGGGAGTCGTTGGGCGCACGCAAGGACTGCCCCACCCAGAGGGAGAATATTCAGTATGCGCGCCCGGGCCGTCTGCACGCAGACAGGAGCGCTTCCCTTCCGGAGCTGATGAAAGAAAACTGGCTTGCCGTTCTGCTCTGTGTCACCGCCGTATTTGTCGTGATCCTGCTCCTGCTCGTCAGAAAGCTGAACGCGGAGCGGCGGATCAGGGAATCCCTGCAGCAGGAGCTGGCCCGGATGGAACAGACAAAAGCGGGCGTCAAGGTGGCCTATACCGACGAGCTCACCGGGGTAAAGAGCAAGCACGCCTTTGCAGAGGCGGAGGATCGGATGGATCGCCGCCTCGCGGAAAAGGATTTGACGAGATTTGCGATCGTGCTGTTTAACCTGAACGGCCTGCAGAAGATCAACGACAGCAAGGGACACGAGGCGGGCGACAAGTTTATCAAGGACGCCTGCAGGATCATCTGCGTGCAGTTCAAGCACAGCCCGGTTTTCCGGATCGGCGGCGACGAGTTCGTGGCGATCCTGGAGGGCTCTGATTACGAAAACCGCGAGGAGCTGATGGACTCCTTTGAAAGACAGATGGAAAATAACCTGAAGCAGGGCGACGTCACCATCGCCTCCGGCTACGCCTGCTACGATCCCTCGGCGGACAAAAACGCCCACGCCGTTCTGGAGCGGGCGAACAAGCGAATGTATGAGCGGAAAAAGCAGATGAAGGGAAGAAGAAAATAAATATTCCTGCCGAAATAGTGAAAAGGAGGGAAAGCGTAATGAAACATAGACGGAAAGTGAGACGCTGCGCGGCTTTCCTGCTGTGCGCGGTGATGGTCGCCGCGCTGCTGCTGCCGCTCCCGGCCTTTGCCCAGGAGGAGGAAAAGGTCGTGCGGGTGGGCTGGCACGAAGCGCCGTATTTCTACGTGGATCAGTTCGGCAGGCGCTTCGGCTACTCCTACGAATACCAGCAGAAGGTGGCTGCCTACACCGGCTGGAGGTATGAGTACGTAGAGGGCGGCTGGTCGGAGCTGCTGGAGATGCTGAAAAACGGGGAGATCGACCTGCTGGCCAACGTCTCCTACACGGAGGAGCGCGCCCGGGATTTCCTGTACGCCTCCCTTCCCATGGGCGCGGAGGTCTACTACGTGTTTGTCTCGCCGGACAATACGGAGATCAGCTCGGAGGACTACAGCTCCCTGGACGGGAAGACCATCGGCGTGGCCAAGAACAGCATCCAGTGCGAGCTGTTCCGCCAGTGGGCGGAGAGCCACAACGTCCGGCCGGAGCTGGTGGAGCTGACCAGCACGGAGGAGGAATCCCTGCATCAGCTGGGCAAGAGCCTGGACGGCTTCGTGACCATGGACGTGAATATCGACCCGGACGCGGCGGTGCCCCTGCGGAAGATCGGCTCCTCCGACTACTATTTCGCGGTCAACAAGGAGCGCTCGGATCTTCTGGCGGAGCTGAACGCCGCCATGAGCCGGATCCAGGACGAGAACGTCTATTTCAGCCAGCAGCTGAGCGAGAAGTATTTCAAGAGCGCCAAGGCCAATATGTTCCTCAGCGCGGAGGAAAAGGCCTGGCTTGCCCGGCACGGGAAGATCCGGGTGGGCTACCAGGACAACTATCTGGCCTTCTGCGCGAAGGATCCGGAAACGGGCGAGCTGACGGGCACCTTGAAGGACTATCTGGATTACGCCTCCGGCGCCTTTGAGAACGCCCGGCTGGAATTTGAAGCGGTCTGCTATCCCACGGCCTCCGCGGCCATGGAGGCCCTGCAAAAGGGAGAGATCGACTGTATGTTCCCCGCCAATCTGGTGGCCTCCGACGCGGAGCTGGCGGAGCTTTGCGTGACCCCCGCGCTGATGAAGACCGAAATGGACGCCGTGGTGCGGGAGGACGACCAAAAGGAATTTATCCGCCGGGATCGGGTGACCGTGGCGGTCAATGAGGGCAACACGAACTACGAAATGTTCCTGAAGGATCACTTTCCCCATTGGGAGGTCAAGTACTACCCCGACACCCCCGCGGGTCTGGAGGCCATTGCCGCGGGGGAGGCGGACTGCGTGATCATCAGCAACTACCGCTTCAGCAATATCGCGAAGCAGTGCAAAAAGCTGAACCTGACCACGGTCTACACAGGCGTGGATATGGAGTATTATTTTGCGGTACACAGGGGCGACACCCAGCTCTACTCCATCCTGGCCAAGACCACGGCGGTGGTTCCCAGCAGTACGATCCATGCGGCGCTGACCTATTATTCCGCGGAGGACGCGAAAACCGATTTTATGGAGATCCTGCGGGAGAATCTGCCGGTGGTGCTGCTGGGCATCGTGTCGGTGCTGTGTCTGATCCTGTTCCTGCTGCTGCGGAGCCTCCGGGCGGAGAAAAAGGCCACGGAGGAGGAACGCATGATCCGGGATCTGAACAAGCAGATCTACGTGGACGCCCTCACCCACGTCCGGAACAAGGGGGGCTATGAAGAATTCATGCAGAAGCTGCAGCTCCGCCTCGACCAGGGGGAAACGCTGGGGCTTGCGATCGGCGTCTTCGACTGTGATAATCTGAAGGGGATCAACGATCTGTATGGACACGATAAAGGCGATCTGTACCTGCGCTCTTCCAGCAAGCTGATCTGCCGGGTGTTCCGAAACAGCCCGGTGTTCCGGGTAGGCGGAGACGAATTCGTGGTGATCCTGCTGGGCTTGGATTTTGAGAACAGGGCCGCGCTTTTGAGCCAGTTTGAGGAGGAGCAGGGCACGCTCAGCGTTTCGACGCAGAATGAATGGGAGAGGGTCAGCGTTTCCTCCGGCCTGGCGACCTACGATCCCCTGCTGGATCCCACCTTGAAGGATCTGGCCCGCCGTGCGGATCAGATGATGTACGAGAACAAGCGGGCACGGAAGGAACGGAAAATACAAAATGCATAATGCATAATGCATAATTGGGGAACCGGGAACAGGGATTGTAGGGGGCGGCGCCCTCGATGCCCCGGGACAAAGGGCGGAAGGGAACGATTTCATGAGAAAAAATGCAACCATATCCTTGATATTTACGCTTATCCTGGCGGTAGGCCTGCTTCCGTGTCTGATGATTTCGCGTATGCACAGTTTTCGTTTGACCGTGTGGCAATATCTTCTGCTCATGTTTGCAGCGTGGCTGGCCATATTTATCGCGTTTGAAAGGGAAGACAGACAGACCGGGAGAACGGAAAGAAACAGGAAAGCGGCGAAGGCGAAGTGGAAGCAAAAGGAATTTCAAGCGGGTATGGTAAGACTCTATGACGAAGTGGAACGGAGAAAGCTGGGAAAAGAACTGAACTTGCAAGGCCCCTGGGAGTTTTCCTTTATCTTAACGGACGAGGAAAAGCGGAAAAGGATCCTGGATTTTGTTAAACCGTATTTTAATGAACAGGGACGGGCGGGGGCGAGCGACGACTATCAAAATCTGAATCTGGCCTACGGGGTCACGGACAAGTCCGGAACCGTTTTTGTGACGCTAACCT
>JAEEZZ010000050.1 GCA_016292255.1 Oscillospiraceae bacterium | reverse complement strand
GGCATGACCTTGGCCAGGGTGAAGAAAGCGGACTGCAGGATGGTGTTGGTGCGCTTGCCCATGCCCACCTGGATGGCCAGGTCAATGGCGTTGATGGTGTAGAGCTGGATCTTGTTCTTGGCGATGTAGCGCTTGGAAGCGGCGTCAAGATGATGCTCGAGCTCCTTCTTATCCCACTGGCAGTTGATCATGAACACGCCGCCGGGCTTGACATCACGGACAATGGGGAAGCCCTTGGTGATGTAGGAGGGGTTGTGGCAGGCCACGAAGTCGGCCTTGTTGATGTAGTAGGGGCTCTTGATGGGCTTGTCACCGAAGCGCAGGTGGGAGATGGTGACGCCGCCGGTCTTCTTGGAGTCGTACTGGAAGTAGGCCTGAACGTACTTGTCGGTGTGGTCGCCGATGATCTTGATGGAGTTCTTGTTGGCGCCGACAGTGCCGTCGCCGCCGAGGCCCCAGAACTTGCACTCGATGGTGCCCTTGGCAGCAGTGGCGGGGACGTTCTTGCGCTCCTTGAGGGAGAGCTTGGTCACGTCGTCCACGATGCCGATGGTGAACTGGTGCTTCGGGTTGTCCTTCTTCAGCTCGTCGTAGACGGCGAAGACGGAGGCGGGAGGCGTATCCTTGGAGCC
Source organism: Oscillospiraceae bacterium (assembly GCA_016292255.1). Taxonomy (GTDB): domain Bacteria; phylum Bacillota; class Clostridia; order Oscillospirales; family Oscillospiraceae; genus JAFRPC01. The sequence continues at coordinate 32,412 of JAEEZZ010000050.1, read as the reverse complement.
GAGGCCGTAGCGGCCGCCGATAACGGTGCGGTCGGTGATGCCGGCCTGGGCCAGAGCGGTGACGACGTCCATGTACAGAGGCTCACCCTGGGAGCCGGGCTCCTTGGTGCGGTCCAGGACGGCGATCTTCTTGGCGGTCTCGGGGATGGCAGCGATCAGCTTCTCGGGCACGAAGGGCCGGAACAGGCGGACCTTCACCAGACCGACCTTCTGGCCGTGGGCGTTGAGGTAGTCGATGACTTCCTCGGCCACGTCGTTGATGGAGCCCATGGCGATGATGACGCGGTCAGCGTCGGGCGCGCCGTAGTAGTTGAACAGCTGGTAGTCGGTGCCGAGCTTCTTGTTGACCTTCTTCATGTAGGTCTCAACGATGGCGGGCAGCGCGTTGTAGTACTTGTTGCTGGCCTCACGGTGCTGGAAGAAGATATCACCGTTCTCGTGAGAACCGCGCATGGAGGGACGGTTGGGGTTCAGGCAGTGCTGACGGAACTCCTCAACAGCCTTCATGTCGCACATATCCTTGAGATCCTTGTAGTCCCAGATGGCGATCTTCTGGATCTCGTGGGAGGTGCGGAAGCCGTCGAAGAAGTTGATGAAGGGGACGCGGCCCTTGATGGCGGCCAGGTGCGCGACAGCGCTCAGATCCATGACCTCCTGGGGGTTGGTCTCGCAGAGCATTGCGAAGCCGGTCTGACGGCAGGCGTAGACGTCGGAGTGGTCGCCGAAGATGTTCAGGGCGTGGGTGGACACGGTACGTGCGGACACATGGAACACACCGGGAAGCAGCTCGCCCGCGATCTTGTACATATTGGGGATCATGAGCAGCAGGCCCTGAGAGGCAGTGTAGGTGGTGGTCAGAGCGCCAGCGGCCAGGGAGCCGTGGACGGTACCGGCGGCGCCGGCCTCGGACTGCATCTCTACGACCTTGACGCGATTGCCGAAGATGTTCTCGCGGCCCTGTGCGGACCACTGGTCAACATAGTCGGCCATGGGGCTGGAAGGCGTGATGGGGTAGATACCCGCGACTTCCGTGAAGGCGTAGCTGACGTGAGCGGCAGCGGTGTTGCCGTCCATCGTCTTGAATTTTCTTTGCAAGGGAATTACCTCCTAATCAAAGGGACAAAAGTCCCGTATTTTGACACCTCTATCATAGCAGATTGATTTCAATTTGTAAATGGAAAAAGTGACTTTTTTCGGAGATTTTTGTACTTGATGTTCCCCGCTTGATTTGATATAATAGAATGACGAATTCTTTTACGGAATGAGGAGAAGACAATGAAGATAGATGTTTTGGGTCTGCAGTTCGATAATGTAACGATGGACGAGGCGCTCCAGCGCGGCGAGGCCTTCCTGGACGGAGACCGTGCGGCCATCGTGGTGACCCCCAACGCGGAGATCGGCTACGACGCGGCACAGGACGAGGCCCTCTGCGCCATGCTCAACCGGGCGGATCTTGTGCTCCCCGACGGAGCGGGCGTGGTGCTGGCCGCCAAGCTTCGCAAGACGCCGCTCAAGAGCAAGGTCGCCGGGATCGACTTCGCCCGCAATATGCTCAGCGTTTTTGCCAGACGGGGAACGAGGCTGTACCTCCTGGGCAGCAAGCCCGGCGTGGCGGAGCAGGCTGCGGAAAAAATGAAGGAGATGGCCCCGGGGCTCGTGATCTGTGGCACGGCGGACGGCTATTTCAAGGAGGAAGCTCCGGTGGTAGCCGCCATCAACGAGGCAAAGGCGGAGGCTGTGTTCGTCTGCCTCGGCGCGCCGAAGCAGGAGCGCTTTATGTTCGACCATCGGGATGAGCTGCCCACCGTGCGGCTGATGGCAGGTCTGGGTGGGAGCCTGGACGGCTTTGCGGGCAACGTCAAGCGCGCCCCCGATTGGATGATCAAATGCCAGCTGGAATGGTTCTACCGGCTCTGCAAGGAGCCGAAGCGGATCGGCCGGATGATGCGGCTGCCCAAGTATGTGGCAAAGGCAGTCGGAACCAAGAAATAGGAGAGCGGTTTCATGGGTAAACTAATTGTGTTTGAGGGGCCGGACGGTTCCGGGAAGTCCACCCAATTCCGGCTGCTGACGGAGCGGCTGGAGCGGGAGCGCATCGACTTCCGAACCATCGTCTTTCCCCGCTATTCCGAGCCCTCCTCCGCGCTGATCCGGATGTACCTGGGGGGCGAATTCGGCGAAAAGCCCGAGGACGTGAACGCCTGCGCGGCCTCCACCTTCTACGCGGTGGATCGCTATGCCTCCTTCCGGAAGGATTGGGGCGAATACTACAGCGAGGGCGGTCTGGTCCTCTCAGACCGCTATACCACGTCCAACGCTGTCCACCAGGGGGCGAAGGTCTCTGACAGCGCCCGTCCCGAATTCTTCCGCTGGCTGTACGACCTGGAGTTCGTCCGCCTCGGCCTGCCGCTGCCGGATCTTGTCATCTATCTGGATATGCCGACGGAGCTGAGCGAGAGCCTGATGCGTAAGCGGGAGTCCGATACGAACACCCACGCGGATATCCACGAAAAGGATCGGGCTTATCTGCGGCTGTGCCGGAAGACCGGCCTGGAGGCTGCCGCCTGCTACGGCTGGACTGTGATCAGCTGCGCCAAAGACGGCAAGCTTCGCACGGTGGAGGAGATCCACGAGGAGATCTACCGTTTGGTCCGGCAAAATTTGAACCCTGAACGCTGAGCGGACGGCAGAGTGCCGTCCCTACATGGAATGATAAAGGAGGCGTCCCCAATGGTATATATACTTCTTGGAAACGGCTTTGAGGAGATCGAGGCGCTGACGCCCAGCGACCTGCTGCGGCGGGCGGGGATCGAGCTTGCCCTGGTCGGCGTAAACGGGATCGAGATCGTCGGCTCCCATAAGATCGTCGTTCGTGCCGATCTCCCCCTGGATGCCGTGCACGTGGAATCCACGGATATGCTGATCCTTCCCGGTGGCTTGAAGGGCGTCCAGTCCATTCTGGACTGCAGGGCTGCCCTGGAGCTTGTGAAGCGGGCCTGGGAGGCCGGGAAATATGTCTGCGCCATCTGCGCCGCGCCCACCATTCTGGCGAAGCTCGGCATCGTGGGATCCGCTCCCGCGGTATGCTATCCCGGCAAGGAAGCGGAAATGGGCTGCGCCGAGATCCGTGATGCAAATGTGGTGCGGCACGGCAAGCTGATTACCGCCCGGGCTGCCGGTGCTTCCGTGGATTTTGCGCTGACTCTGATCTCCGTGCTGAAGGGAGCCGAGGAGGCCGAGCGGATCGCAAAACAGATCGTGTACTTGGGAGGGAACAGCCTTGCCGAATGATCAGAAGAAAGCGGAGCTGGAGGCGACGCAAACCTTTACGCCGGATTTCGGCAACGCATTTGACGATTACGGGGAATACCGGGAGCCTGTGACGGAGCCCCCTGTTCGACAGACCAGACGGCAGCGCCATCTGAAGCGCCTCCGTTTTCCCCGGCTGATTTGGGTCGCCCTGTTTCTGTTCACTGCGGTATGGCTCGGGACCCTTGCGGCCAAGTGGGGCTGGCGGTGGGCCAACGACGTGCTGGGGCTGAACCGCCCGGACGAGACCGTTGAGATTGTCATCAACGACACCGACGACCTGGACGATATCGCGCAAACCCTCAAGGAGGCAGGTGCGATCGAATATGAATGGCTGTTTAAGCTGTACTGCAAATTCAGCGGCTCCGAACACTATTTTGACCGCGGGATCTATACGATCAACCTGACCTACGATTACCATGCTCTGGTGAACAACCTCATGGCCAGCGCGGGCTCCCGTGAGACCGTCACGCTGATGATCCGCGAGGGCTCCGACAGCTATGAGATCTTTGATCTGCTGGAGAAAAACGGCGTCTGTTCCCGGGAAAAGCTGGAGCAGGCCGCCGCGGATTATGAATTCGATTATGATTTTCTGAAAAAGCTTCCCTATGGGGCGTCTAACCGCCTGGAGGGCTATCTCTTCCCGGATACCTATGAGTTCTATCTCATGGACGAGCCGGAGGAGGTGCTGGATCGTTTCCTCCGGAACTTCAACGCCCGTCTGAGTGAGGACGATCTGGCCGCGATCAAGGAAAGCGGCTACACCATGCGCCAGATCCTGACCCTGGCCTCCATCGTCGAGGAGGAGGCCGCCAATGACGAGGAGCGCCCGAAGGTCGCCTCCGTCATGTTCAACCGTCTGAACAACTGGGAAGTTCCGCATCTCGGCATGGACTCCACCATCTTCTACGGCGCGAAGCTGATGGGGACCACCTTCTCAACGGAGCTGGACAGCCCCTATAACACCTACCTGTATCCGGGGATCCCGGCAGGCCCCATCTGCAATCCCGGCCTGAATTCCATCCGCGCCGTGCTGCACCCGGACGAGACGGAGTACTACTACTTCGCCACCGGCATTGACAACATCAACCATTTCTTCGATAACGCCGACGATTTCAACGAGTTTATCAATTCAGACGAATTTCAGCCGATCCTGCCGGATTAGCCGATGGGGATCCGGCGCAGGCAACAGAAAAGGATCATCACTGTAAGAATGAAAATACCAGAACTGCTTTCCCCGGCCGGGGATATGGAAAAGCTGAATATGGCGGTACGCTACGGCGCGGACGCGGTCTACCTTGCGGGAACCAGCTTCGGAATGCGTTCCTTTGCCGGGAACTTCACCCCCGAGGAGCTGCCGAAGGCGGTGAAGCTGGCCCACGACCATGGCGTTCGCGTCCATGTGACCGTAAACACCATGGCCAGAGGCCCGGAGCTGACACGGCTGCCCGCGCACCTGGAGCTGCTGAACGCCTGCGGCGTGGACGCGCTGATCGTGGCGGATCTGGGGGCCTTCCGCATGGCGCAGAAATACGCGCCGCGCTGTGAGCTGCACGTCTCCACCCAGGTCTCTGTTGCCAACTATGCCTCTGCCGCCGCATGGCACGAGCTTGGGGCGAAGCGCGTTGTGCTGGCCCGGGAGCTGTCGCTGGACGAGATCGCAGAGATCCGGGCAAAGACCCCTGCTTCTCTGGAGATCGAGACCTTTGCCCACGGGGCCATGTGCGTCTCCTATTCGGGCCGCTGCCTGCTCTCCAACTATATGACAGGCCGGGATTCCAACCGCGGCGCCTGCGCCCAGCCCTGCCGCTATCAGTACTATCTGATGGAGGAAAAGCGCCCCGGAGAGTATTTCCCTGTGTTTGAAGATGAGAAGGGCACCTATATCATGAACTCCCGGGATATGTGCATGATCGACCATCTGGACGATCTGATGCGTGTGGGCGTGGACTGCATTAAGATCGAAGGCCGGGCCAAGTCCGCCTATTATGCCGCCATTGTGACGGGAGCCTACCGTCATGTGCTGGATGATCTGGCCGCGGGACGTCCCGTGGATCCGGTCTGGCGGGACGAGGTGGAGAAGGTTTCCCACCGACACTACTCCACCGGCTTTTTCTACGGGGAGCCCGGACAGTATTACGAAGACTCCCGCTATATCCGGGAATACCAGGTTGTGGCTATCGTCACGGACTGCGATGAAAGCGGCCTGGCGACCCTGAGCTTACGCAACAAGTTCTCCGCCGGGGATGAGATCGAAGCGGTGGGCCCGGATCTGCGGCCCTTCGCCTTTTCCGCCGGGGGCTTTACGAGCCCGGAAGGGGAGGCGCTTACAGAGGTGCGTACCCCGCAGATGGTCTTTTCCATGCGTCTGCCCCGACCCGTGCCCCCCTGGACGATACTCCGCCACCGGGTGGAGCTCTCCGCCAAATGAACTGATCGGCCGTTTCTGCCCGGAAACGGCCGATTTTTCATAAATTGTTGGATTTTTTGTATTTCTCTCCTTGCCTTTGTGCCGCAAATGGTGTAGAATGTACGATGCTAAATAATATATTCGCTTAGGAGGAACTGAGCATGGAAAATCGCGTTTTGAACGGTATGCAGCCCGAGCGGGCGCTGTACTATTTTGAGGAGATCTGCAAGATCCCCCACGGTTCCCGGAACACGAAGCAGATCAGCGACTATCTGGTTTCCTTCGCCAAGGAGCACGGCCTGCGCTGGGTGCAGGACGAGGTGAACAACGTGGTCATCTACAAGGACGGCACCAAGGGCTATGAGCACCATCCCGTGGTGATCCTGCAGGGCCATATGGACATGGTGGCGGAAAAGACCAAGGAGAGCCCCATCGACTTTACCAAGGATCCGCTGGAGCTGCACACCGACGGGGAATATATCTGGGCCGAGGGCACTACCCTGGGCGGTGACGACGGCATTGCCGTGGCCTACGCCCTGGCCATTCTGGAGGCCGAGGACATTCCCCATCCGCCCCTGGAGTGCGTCTTCACCGTGGATGAGGAGATCGGCATGGAGGGCGCTGCCGCCCTGGATCCTGCCCTGCTCCAGGGCCGTGTTTTCATCAACTGCGACTCTGAGAACGAGGGCATCCTGACAGTGAGCTGCGCCGGCGGCGCCCGCTCCGACCTGGAGCTGCCTGTCAGCATCGACCCGGCAGAGGGAAAGGGCATCCACATCTATGTGGACGGTCTGGTGGGCGGCCACAGCGGCGCGGAGATCCACAAGGGCCGGGCCAACTCCAATAAGGTCATGGCCGAGCTGCTGGACAGACTGCTCAAGCTGATGCCCTACCGTCTGGTCTACGTCCGCGGCGGCCAGAAGGACAACGCCATTCCCCGCTACACCATGGCAAAGATCATCGTGGCCGAGAATCGCCTGGAGGACGCGCTGACGGAGATCGACAAGATCGCCGACGCGCTTTTGAAGGCCTTGCCGAAGGAAGAGACAAAGGCCAAAATCACCAAGGAAGCCTGCGTCTGCCGGGGCAGAGCCATGTCCATTGCATCTACCCGGAAGGTGGTCGGCATTCTGAACGAGCTGCCCAACGGCATCCAGTCCTGGAGCAAGGATATCGAAGGCCTGGTCCAGACCTCTCTGAACCTGGGCATCCTCAAGACGGAGGGCAGCACGGTTTCCATGTCCTTCTCCGTCCGTTCCTCCGTCAACGACGAGAAGACTGCCCTGACGGACGAGCTCAAGGCCATCGCCGCCAAGTACGGCGCAGAATACAGCCAGCACGGCGACTATCCCGCCTGGGAATACCGCAAGGATTCTCCGCTCCGCGACCGGATGGTCAGCACCTTTGAGACCCTCTACGGCCGCAAGCCCGTGGTGGAGGCCATTCACGCCGGCCTGGAATGTGGACTCTTCTCCGGCAAGCTGCCCGGCCTGGACTGCGTCTCCTTCGGCCCGGATATGCAGGATATCCATACCACCCGTGAGCGTCTGAGCGTCGCGTCCACCGCCCGCACCTGGAAGTATCTGCTGGCCGTTCTGGAGCGCCTGTGATCCGCCATGCGGCTTGATCGCTATTTCGGCGACCGCCGGTTCTATCGAACTGCCCTTACCGTCGCCCTGCCCATCATGATCCAAAACGGCATCACGAATTTCGTGGGTATGCTGGACAACATCATGGTGGGCCGGGTGGGGACGGTGCAAATGACCGGGGTCTCCATCGCCAATACCCTGCTTTTTGTTTTTACGCTTGCCATTTTCGGCGCGGTCTCCGGCGCCGGGATTTTTGGCGCGCAGTTCTACGGAAAGGGAGATATGGAAGGCGTGTGTCACGCCTTCCGCTTCAAGATCTTAGAATGCGCCGGGATCCTGGTGCTGGGAGTCTGCGTCTATCTTGTGTTCGGGCGGGAGCTGATCGTGCTGTATCTCCGGGGAGAAGGGGAGCAGACCCACATTGAGGAGAGCCTCCGCTACGGGCTGAGCTACCTGCGTATCATGCTGCTGGGCCTGCCCGCCTTTGCCGTGGCCATGTGCTACGCGGGCACCCTCCGGGAGTCGGGGCAGACCGTCCCGCCCATGACCGCCGGTCTGGTGGCGGTTGGGGTCAACTTCGTCTTCAACTGGCTGCTGATCTTCGGCAAGCTGGGCCTGCCGGCGCTGGGCTCCGACGGGGCCGCCATCGCCACGGTGCTCTCCCGTTACGTGGAGGCCGCCATCGTTGTGATCTGGGCCCATCGGCATCCGGAGAAGGCGCCCTATTTCCGGGGTGCCTGGCGGAGCCTGCGGATGCCCCGTCACCTGGCCGGGCAGATCGCCCGCCGGGGCGCGCCGCTGATCCTGAACGAGACCCTCTGGGCCTTGGGACAGGCCCTGCTGTTGCAGTGCTATTCCCTCCGCTCCTTTGCGGTGGTGTCCTCCGTGAACATTGCCTCCACTCTGGGCAACGTCTGCAACGTGGCCTTTATGGCCATGGGCGCGTCCATCGGGATCCTGGTGGGCCAGCTTCTAGGTGCCGGAAAGACGGAGGAGGCCAAGGATACGGACCGCAAGCTGATCGTCTTTACCGAGCTGACCTGCCTGGTCTTCGGCGGGGCGATGGCGGCGGTCTCCGGAGCCTTCCCTCATATCTACAACACGGAGCCGGATATCCGCGCCCTGGCCTCCAAATTCATCCTGATCAACGCGATCCTGATGCCGATCCACGCCTATGCCAACGGAGCCTACTTTACCCTTCGCTCCGGAGGAAAGACCGTGGTGACCTTTTTGTTTGACTCTGTGTTCACTTGCGTGGTGGTGGCGCCCACGGCTTACGTGCTCTCCCGCTTTACCGCGCTGCCCATCGTCTGGCTGTTCTTCTGCTGCCAGAGCCTGGAGCTGATCAAGTGCTTCGTGGGCTACGGCATGATCCGCAGCGGCGTCTGGATCCAAAACATCGTAAAGGAAGAATACTGAAATGCAGACCAAGGATTTTCAAAACCGTTCCCTGCTGGGGATCTTTTTGAGCTATTTCAAGCCGCATCTGCGGCTGTTCTTGATGGATATGGCCTGCGCCTTTACAGTCGCTGCCATTGATCTTGCCTTTCCTCTGGTCACCCGCAGCGCTCTGTACCAGCTTCTGCCGGACAAGCGCTACGAGACCTTCTTCGTCATTATGGCGATCATGGTCCTGTGTTATGTGCTGCGCTCCGCGCTGCAATTTGTGATCGCCTACTGGGGCCACACCTTCGGCATCCGGGTGGAGGCGGATATCCGCCGGGATCTGTTCAGCCACCTGCAGTCCCTCAGCTTCAGCTATTACGACAGCAACCGCACCGGCCAGCTCATGAGCCGCCTCACCACGGATCTGTTTGAGATCACAGAGCTGGCCCACCACGGCCCGGAGGATCTGTTCACCTCCGTGCTGACGGTCATCGGCGCCATCATTATCATGTTCACAGTTCAGTGGAAGCTGGCCCTGGTGGTCTGCCTGATGTTCCCGGTCTGTATGTCTGTGATCATCCTGCGCCGCCGGAAAATGAGCAAGGTCTCCAAGATGGTGAAGCAGCGGACTGCCGGGATCAACGCGGATATCGAATCCTCTCTGTCCGGCTTCCGTACCTCCAAGGCCTTTGCCAACGAGCCGGCGGAGTATGAAAAGTTCCTCCACTCCAACGAACGCTTCAAAACCTCCAAGCGGGAGTTCCACAAGGAAATGGGCATTTTCCATGCCACCATGGAATTCTTTACCTCTATCCTCAACGTGGTGGTCATCGCCCTGGGCGGCTGGCTCATTATGAAGGACCAGATGGACTACCGGGACATCATCACCTTTTCCCTCTACATCGGCACCTTCGTCAATCCCATCCGGAAGATGGCGGCCCTGTCCGAAATGCTGGCCAACGGCTTCGCCGGCCTGCATCGCTTTGCGGAGATCATGCGTACCGAGCCCACGGTGCAGGACAGCCCTGACGCAGTGGAGCTCACCGACGTGCGCGGCGCGCTGAAGCTGGATCACGTGAACTTCTCCTACAAGGAGGAGCTGCCTGTGCTCCGGGACGTGAGCCTGGATATCCCGGCAGGGGAGACCGTTGCCGTTGTGGGACCCTCCGGCGGCGGCAAGACCACCCTGTGTCAGCTGATTCCCCGCTTCTATGAGGCCACCGGCGGAACGATTTCCGTGGACGGAAAGAATATTCGCAGCGTCACGCAGCGCTCCCTGCGCTCCAATATCGGCATCGTCCAGCAGGACGTGTTCCTGTTTGCGGATACGGTGCTGGAAAACATCCGCTACGGCAGACCCGGCGCTTCCTTCGAGGACGTGGTGGAGGCCGCAAAGCGGGCGGAGATCTACGACGATATCATGCAGATGCCGGACGGCTTCGATACCTACGTGGGCGAGCGGGGCACCCTGCTCTCCGGCGGCCAGAAGCAGCGCATCTCCATCGCCCGGATCTTCCTGAAAAACCCGCCCATTCTGATCCTGGATGAGGCGACCTCCGCCCTGGACAGCATCACAGAGGCTAAGATCCAGAAGGCCTTCGATGAGCTGGCCAAGGGCAGGACCACCCTGATCATTGCCCACCGGCTTTCCACCATCCACGCGGCCAACCGGGTCATCGTGGTGGCCGACGGCGTGATCCGGGAACAGGGGACCCGGGAGGAGCTTCTGGCCCGGGAGGGCGTGTTCGCACAGCTGTACCGCACGCAAAACCTGGTGGAAGGCAAGTTTTGAAAGAAAAAGATTGCTTTTTTTCCAGAACCCTGTTATAATACCCTAAATTATGCGAAAAATGATTAAAACCACAGAATCGTGAGTTCTCATAACAAAAAAACACTCGGAGGTTTCCATGCAACAGGCCATCTACAAATTTCGGATCAAGAGCCGCCCGCTGACCTGCAAGGCGTTCGGCAACGGAAACATCAACTACACCTTCCAGATCATCACAGAAGACGGTGAGCAATATATTCTGCAGCGTATCAACACCCACGTATTCAAAAACCCCATCCAACTGATGGAAAACGTGATCGCTGTCACGCAGCATATCGGCGCCAAGGTGGATGATCCGCGGAAGGTGCTGCATTTTGTTCCCACCATCGACGGAAAATACTATTACCGGGACGAGCGTCGGCGCTATTGGCGCTGCTACGAGTTCGTCGGCGGCTTCTGCCTGGAGGCTCCGGAGACGGACGCGGACTTCTATGAGAGCGCCGTGGCCTTTGGCCGCTTCCAGGAGCAGCTGGCGGATTTCCCGGCGGCTTCCCTGCATGAGACCATTCCCAATTTCCACAACACCCCCGACCGCTACCGTCAGCTCCACATTGCAATGGACGAGGACGCCTGCGACCGGCTCCAGTACGTCCAGCGAGAGGTGGACTTCCTCCTGGAGCGAGAGCAGGAGGCGGGGCAAATCCAGCGTATGCTGGAGAGCGGGGAGATCCCCCTGCGGGTCACCCATAACGACACGAAGCTGAATAACGTCCTGCTGGATCCGCGCACCCGCAAGGCGCTTTGTGTGCTGGATCTGGATACGGTCATGCCCGGCTCCAGCCTGTTCGACTTCGGCGACTCCATCCGCTTCGGCGCTGCTACCGCGCCGGAGGACGTGCAGGAGCTCAGCCGTATGGCCATGGATCTGCATCGCTTTGAGGTCTACACCAAGGGCTATCTGGACGGCTGCCACTCTCTGACCAAGCGGGAGATCGAGCTGCTGCCTCTGGGCGCAAAGACGATCACCCTGGAGCTGGCCTCCAGATTCCTCACAGACTATCTGGAATCCGACCACTACTTCAAGACCCAATACTCCGACCACAATCTGGTCCGCACCCGCGCCCAGCTGAAGCTGGTCCAGGACATGGAGGCCAAATGGGATCAGATGCAGCGGATCGTAGAAAGCTATATGGAGAGATGAGATATGCGGTATCTTGGAATTGATTTTACTGTAAAGAATATGCCGGAGCTGGATCCGGGCTTCATTCCCCTGGGGCCCTGGATGCGGGCCTATCTGGAGGGTGCGACAAAGCCCATTTCCATCGCCGTGGAGCGGGACAAGGGCAAAATCACCGTCCGTCACGCAAGGATCTACGGCACGGCTGACAGAGCCGAGGCCGATTATCGCTTCGTGGAGCGCTACGTGAAGTTCCTGCTCTGGTCTATCGGCGGCTTCCGGGTCTACATCCTCGGCGCTGACGCCATCGCAAAGCGGCTGGCGGATGAATTTGTCTACTTTGAAAACGGCGAGGGGCAGAACGGCAAGCGCTGGTTCGACGTGCAGTTTATGTCCGACGTCTTCGAAAACGGCTTTGAGATCGTGACCTGCACCGACGCCTCCCGCTTCCCCAAGGAGAACGACGCTTCCGTCTCCGTGGGCGGCCACATGGAGGGCTGCCGCATCGGCTTTGACGCCGGCGGCTCCGACCGAAAGGTCTCCGCAGTGATCGATGGCAAGACTGTCTACTCCGAGGAGGTCGTCTGGAATCCCAAGACCCAGGCCGACCCCCAATATCACTTTGACGAGATCGTCAAGGCCTTCCGGACCGCCGCGTCCAAGATGCCCCGGGTGGACGGCATCGGCGTTTCCTCTGCCGGTGTGTTCATCGGCAACGCTCCCATGGTCAGCTCCCTGTTTATCAAGGTGCCCCGGGAGAAGGAGATCCGCAAGCTGGTCCATACGGTCTTTGACCGGGCCGCTGCCCAGATCGGCGACGGGAATGTGCCCATCGTGGTTGCCAACGACGGCGACGTGACCGCTCTGGCGGGCGCCATGGGCCTGGGTGCCACTGCCGTTATGGGCATGGCCATGGGCACCAGCGAGGCCGTGGGCTATGTGGACAAGAAGGGCAACATCCTGGGCTGGTTCAACGAACTGGCCTTTGCGCCGGTGGATCTGTCGGAAAAGGCCATGATGGACGAATGGTCCTACGACATCGGCGTGGGCTGCAAGTATTTCTCTCAGGACGCCGTGATCAAGCTGGCCCCTGCCGCGGGGATCACCCTGGACGAGGGGCTGACGCCTGCGGAAAAGCTCAAGGTGGTGCAGAGGCTCATGGAGCAGAACGACCCCAGAGCCGTGAAGATCTTCGAGTCCATCGGCGTCTACCTGGGCCACACGATGCAGCTCTATTCCATGTTCTATGACATCGAGCATATGATCGTTCTGGGCCGCGTCATGTCCGGCAAGGGCGGCGACACCATCCTGGCGGAATGCAAGCGCGTGATGGCTGAGGAGTACCCAGAGCTGGCGCGGAAGATGGTGGTCATGCTCCCCGACGAAAAGACCCGCCGGGTGGGCCAGGCCGTGGCCGCGGCAAGCCTGCCGGAAACCAAATAACCCTGGACAATTTGGAGATACGATAATGAATTATAAAAACGCGCATATCTTTACCGAGGATTTCAAATTTGTTTTGGGCGGCTTCTCCGTGGAGAACGGGAAATTCTGCGACGTACTGATCGAAAAGGAAGACGCCGTGGATCTTCAGGGGGCCTATGTGATCCCCGGGCTCATTGACGTCCACAACCACGGCAATTCCAACGCGGACTTCTCCGACGGCTCCTACGAGGGCGACATGAAAATGGCCCGCTATCTGGCCTGCGTCGGCGTGACAAGCTTCGCACCTGCCACCATGACCCTGCCCTACGAGGTCATTGCCAAGGCTCTGGCAGCCGGTCTCCGGCTGAAAAAGAACCCCCAGGCGGGCTGTGCCCGGCTTCTGGGCGTGCAGATGGAGGGCCCCTTCTTCTCCGAAAAGAAAAAGGGCGCGCAGAACGGCGAATACCTGCGGCTGCCGGATTTCGAGGCCTTCCGCAAGCTGTATGAGGACAGCGAGGGCTTGATCTCCATCGTGGATCTGGCGCCGGAGCTGGATGGCTCCGTGTCCTTCGTGGAGCGGGCGAAGGCGCTCTGCACCGTTTCCATCGCCCACACCGATTCCGATTATGAGCACGCCAAGGCCGCCATTGACGCCGGCGTGACCCATCTGACCCACCTCTATAACGCCATGCCTCCCATCCACCACCGCAAGCCGGGGGTCATCGGCGCGGCTTCGGAAAACGACGCTGTGTCCGCCGAGCTGATCTGCGACGGCATCCACGTCCACCCCGCCTCCGTCCGGATGGCCTTCAAGCTCTTCGGCGCGGATCGTATGGTGCTGATTTCCGACGCCCTGCGCTGCTGCGGTATGCCGGACGGCGAGTACGAGCTGGGCGGTCAGCAGGTATTTCTGGCGGAGAACGTGGCGCGTCTGGCGGACGGAACGATCGCCGGCTCCGCGACAAATCTCTACGATTGTATGCGCAATGCGCTGCGCTTCGGCATTCCCCGGGAGGATGCGGTGCGCGCAGCCACCTGGAACCCGGCCCGGCAGATCCACGCCCTGGATCGGGTGGGCTCCATCGCCAACGGCAAGCTGGCCGACTTCGTGATCTGCGACGCCGACTTGAACCGCAAGGCCGTGTATCTGGGCGGAAATCTGATCTGAGGACCTCACCGGGATCGACAGCTGTCGATCCCGTCTGAACAATATCGCAAATGGAGGAATCAATATGAAACGTATTTTGATCATCACCCTCGTGGCTGCTCTTCTGCTGGGCCTCTGCGCCTGTGGAGCTGAGGAGACTGTCACGACCGGGACGGAGCCCAGCAAAGCCGTATCAAAACGTGCCGTTGACACAACCGCTGCGTCCACAACCGGAGCGAGCAGAACGGAAGCTGCCCCTGTGGAGGAAGGCACCCTGCGCGTTTACTCCTTGAAGGGCCCCACCTCAATGGGAATTGCGACCATGCTTCGCGACAGCGAGGCCGGTAAGACCAATCTTCACTACGCCTCCACCATCTGCACGGCGGCGGACGAGGTCACTGCGGCGCTGGTGAACGGAAAAGCTGATGCCGCCATGCTGCCCGCCAATGCTGCGGCCGCCCTGTTCAACAAGGCCGGCGGCTTCTCTGTGGTGGCGATCAACACCCTCGGCGTGCTCTATGTTGTGGAGAACGGCGATACCATCCATTCCGTCAAGGATCTTGCCGGAAAGACCGTCTGCCTCACCGGCAAGGGCACCACGCCGGAGTACGCCCTGCGCTATCTGCTGGCGGCCAATGGCATCGAGGATCAGGTCACCCTGGAGTTCAAATCCGAGGCCCAGGAGGTCGTGGCTGCCATGGGCGAAAATGTCGCCATGATCGGTCTGCTGCCCCAGCCCTTCGTCACCGCCGCCTGCGCGCAGAATGAAAAGCTGCACGTCGCCCTGGACCTGACCAAGGAGTGGGAAGCCGTCTCCAAGGACAGCGCCCTAGTAACCGGCGTCACCGTGATCCGGAACGAGGTCCTTGAACGGAATCCTTTTTATGCCAGCGCACTCATCAAGGACTGCACTGCCGGTGTCGAGGCTGTCAACGCCGATCCTGCCGTTGCCGCGGAGCTCATTGTCAACATGGGAATCGTCGCCAAGGCGCCCATCGCGGAAAAGGCGATCCCGGCCTGCAATCTGGTTTGCATCTACGGTGATCAGATGAAGACCCTGCTGTCCGGCTACCTCCAGACCCTGTACGACCAGAATCCCAAGGCCGTTGGCGGCGCAATGCCCGCTGATGACTTCTACTACACGGGAGAATAATCCATGAAGCCTGCCAAATCACCGCGCCGTTATCTTCGGGGACTGCTTGTCACCCTGTTCTGGCTGGGGGTCTGGCAGGCTGTCTCTATGTTGGTGGCCAAGCCGGTGCTCTTTGCCTCCCCAGTGGATACGGTGAAGGCTCTGATCAAGCTTGTACCGGGAGAGGACTTCTGGCGGGCGGTTTTGGGGTCGTGCGGCCGGATCGCGCTGGGCTTCTTCCTTGCGCTGGCCTTAGGTCTGCTGGTGGGCATCGCGGCCTTCCGTTTTTCGCTGCTGCGTACCCTGCTTTCTCCGCTGCTGACCATGATGAAGACCGTTCCCGTGGCATCTTTTATTATCCTTATCCTGGTCTGGTTCGGCGCCTCCAGCCTTACCGTGATCGTGGCAATGCTGATCGTGTTCCCGCAGATCTATTTTGCCACGCTGTCCGGCCTGGAGAGCACCGACCGGGAGCTTCTGGAGCTCTCCGATGTCTTCCACGTTCCCGGCCTGCGGGTGGCCTGGCAGGTTTTTCGCCCGGCGCTCTGGCCCTACCTGATGGGGGCCTGCGCCTCCGCCCTCGGCATGAGCTGGAAGGCGGGAATTGCCGCCGAGGTCATCGGAAACCCGGAGCATTCCATCGGCGAACAAATGTACCTGTCCAAAATCTATATGGATACGGCGGAGCTTTTTGCCTGGACGCTGACCGTGATCCTGCTGAGCTCGGCCTTTGAGAAGGCTGTGCTGTGGCTGCTGCGAAAGGTGGGAAAGTGATGGACATTGTGATCAAGGGCCTCTCCCACCGCTTCGGAGAAAAGCTAATTTTTGAAAACTATGATCTGACCCTGGAGGGCGGCGGCCTCTACGGACTTACGGCCCCCTCGGGCCGGGGCAAGACCACCCTGCTGCGGATCCTAATGGGGTTGCTGATTCCCGACGCCGGAACGGTGCCCCAGGGCGTCCGCTACTCTGCCGTCTTCCAGACGGACCGGCTCCTGCCGGGCCGGAGCGCCGTGGATCAGCTTCTCTTTGTCCGGGGCGGCCGGAAGGATCGGGCGGAGGCCGCCCGGTTTCTGGCGGGCCTCCTGCCGGAAAACTGTTTGAATCAGCCCGTAGGGGAGCTTTCCGGCGGGATGCAGCGACGGGTCGCCATTGCCCGGGCCCTCTGGGCAGACAGCGACTGCGTCCTTATGGACGAGCCCTTCACCGGCCTGGACGAAGCTACCCTGCGGCAGACTGCCGACTTCATCCTGCAAGCGCTACACGGACGCACGCTTCTGCTCTCAACCCATCAAAAGGAACGGCTGGAAGCGTATCCGTTTACCTGGGTGAAGTTGCCCGAATAAGGAAGACGTAACGCATGCAATTTGCCCGCAAAAGTTTGGGGACGCTCAGTGAGCGCCAGCCATATCCGCATCAGTAAAAGCTGACCCACCGGGAGAACCAATGGGTCAGCCTTTTCTACTGTTATTTTGCGGGTTCCGTGAAGATATAGTATTGTCCATCCGTTCCCCGCTGAACGGTTATCAGAACGTGGGATTTAAGAACGTCATCCCAATAAAGGGAATAGTCCACCTTGCATACATCCGCATCCCGGAATTGTTCCGTAATCTCGACCTCGTCGCCGCCGTAGCACAGGATGAGCTTTCCGTCCCGCTCTTCCACGCGATTAACCTGCATGGCGAAACCCAAGAATTGACCGTTTTCGTCGGTACGGCAGCGCTGGATCATGAGTATTTCCTGCTCCTCTTCGGTTTTGGCGGCCATGAACTCAAGGTCTGTGGAATCCACGTTGAATTGAATGACGTCATTGCCGTTGTTGTCCGTGCTGTATGAGACTCGGTGATCGTCAGTCTGGACGGCCTCGCCGTTGAGCCACACGCGAAGCACGTTGAGCACGGCGCCGTCGGTTGTCGCGTTGACAACTAAGGTTAGAGCGGTCAGGGCACCCACAACGGCGGCCAGAATGCCCACAAGGCGCAGCGGCCTGCGGCTTTTGCCCACGTTCTCCTCGCTGTGCAGGAGCTTTTCGGCTCCAACCTCCCCAATGGCCTCGAATAATTGATCCGTATTCATAGATATCCTCCTTGTTTGAGATAGGTTTTGAGCTTCGCCCGGGTGCGCGAGAGGGTCAAGCGGACGTTGTCCTCCCGCATCCGATACCGCCGGGCGATCTCCGATACGGTTTCCGCGAAGAAATAACGGCGGAGGAAGATGTCTTGGGTTCGGCGGGGCTGACGGTCCAAAAATAGGTTGATGGCCTCGCCAAGTTCTTTTGCGCTCAGACTTGACTCCGGCGTCTCCCCGGCGGGGAGGCAGTTCTCCAACTCCTCCAAAACCAGAAGCAGCTCTGTTCCGCCCCGCTTTTCGGCGTGCTTGCTGCGGATCCTGTCAAAGGCAAGATTTCGCGTCAGCTTTGCCAGAAAATGCCGCAGGCTTTCCGGCCTTTGGGGTGGGACGCTCACCCAGACTCGCAGCCACACGTCGTTGACGATCTCCTCCGCGTCCTCCGGTTGTCCTGTCAAACGCAGGGCGATCTGTCGGCAGTACGCGCCGTACTGCGTACTCAAGGCAGTCAGTCCATCCTCCTGCCGCGCTTCCAGCAGCCAGATGATTTCGTTGTCAGTCATGCGATTCCTCCTCTCCGAAGGGCCCTTTCACCTATAATAGACGAAATTTATAATTAAATCGATCAACGATAACCGAAAAAAATATATCCCCCGGACAAGACCAAGAAAGGTTTTGTCCGGGGGATATTCATACGCAGCGAAAATCAGTTTAGTTCCGCTTCGAAAAGTTCAAGACTGCGTTTCAGAATCCCGTGCATCTGGGCAATGGCCATCCCATAGTTCACCATGGGCACGCCGCAGCGCTGTGCCACGGCGATCCGGTGCTGCATGGCGGCCTCGTTGAGCATACAGCCGCCGCAGTGGATCACCAGGTCGCAGCCCGTCAAATCCTCGGGGAACTCGCCGCCGGAGCTAAAGGTAAAATCGGGGTTTATCCCGGTGTATTTCCGTACCCAGGCGGGGATCTTCACCGTGCCGATGTCGCCGCACTGACGGTGGTGGGTGCAGCCCTCGGAGATCAGCACCCGCGCACCGTCTTTCAGCTGGGATAGAGCCCTGGCCCCGGCGGCCAGCGTGGCAAGCTGGCCTTTATACCGGGCAAAGAGAATGGAAAAGGAGGTAAGGGGAACGGACGCCGGGACCAGGGAGGAGACTTTTCCAAAGGCCTGGGAGTCGGTGACCACCAGGCGGGGCGGGTTTTTCAGATCGTTCAGTACGGCGGGGATCTCTTCCACCTGGCAGCAGATGGGGATGCAGTGGAGATCCAGCAGCTCCCGGAGAGTTTGCTGCTGGGGGAGGATCAAGCGTCCCTTGGGGGCGCTTTCGTCAATGGGGATCACCAGAATGACCGTATCCCCGGGGGAAACCAGGTCGGCCAGAATGAACTTCGGCGCTTTGGCGGAGCGCCCCAGCTCCGCCAGCCGCTCTTTCAATTCGTTGACGCCCTCGCCTGTCAGCGCGGAGACCGGAATTGCGTCCGGGGTTCCCATTTTGTCATTCTGAGCGGAGCGCAGCGGAGTCGAAGAATCCGTCTCTCCGTTCTGCGGGCGGCCAATGACCGCCCCTACAAGATCGGCCTTATTTGCTGCCAAAATCACCGGCAGCTTCCGGGCCTTCAGCTTTTCCAGCAGGGCCTCGTCCTCCGGGGACAGGCCCTCGGCGGCGTCGTAGACCAGCACGGCGATGTCCGTCTTGTTCAGCACCTCGTTGGTCTTTTCCACCCGGAGCGCACCCAGCTCTCCCGCGTCGTCGTAGCCCGGGGTGTCGATGATCACCACCGGGCCCAGGGGCAGGATCTCCATGGCCTTTTTCACCGGATCCGTGGTGGTTCCCTTGACAGGGGAGACCACGGCCAGCTTCTGCCCGGTCACAGCGTTCACCAGGCTGGATTTGCCTGCGTTGCGCTTGCCGAAGAAGGCGATATGCAGCCGCTCAGCGGAGACGGTTTCGTTCAGAGTACCCATAGATCAGAACCGGAAATCTCTGGCGTTGGAGGCCTTGATGGCCTCAATGTGCTCTGCGGCGATCTGGCGCACCTTGTCTCTGGGGATCTTTTTCAGCTCGTCCTCCACCATCTTGAAGCCGATGGCCTTGGTCTCGGGGCTGGCGTAGTCCACCAGGTACTCCGTCAGAGTCATGAGGGCGTTGGGATGGCAGCAGTTGAGGATCTGGCCGGACTTGCACAGGCTCATGAAGCGGTCGCCGGTGCGGCCCTCCCGGTAGCAGGCGGTGCAGAAGGAGGGAATGTGGCCGTTCTCCATCAGCCAGCGCACCACCTCGTCCAGGGAGCGCTGGTCGGACACGTCGAACTGCTCCGTGTCATGGGGCCGCTCGTCGGGGGTGTAGCCCGCGTAGCCGCCCACAGAGGTGCGGGAGCCGCCGCTGACCTGGCTGACGCCCAGGCGGAGCAGCTTGGAGCGGGTCTCCTCGGTCTCGCGGGTGGAGATGATGATGCCGGTGTAGGGGACTGCCAGCCGGATGCAGGCGGTGATCTTGGCGAACATCTCGTCGGAGATGGAGTTGTTGAACTCCTCGGGGTCGATGTCGTCGGCGGGCTTCACCCGGGGCACGGAAATGGTGTGGGGGCCCACGCCGTGGACGGCCTCCAGGTGCTCGGCGTGCATCAGCAGACCGGCAAATTCGTAGCGATACAGCTCCAGGCCGAAGAGCACGCCCAGACCCACGTCGTCGATGCCCGCCTCCATGGCCCGGTCGTGGGCGGAGGTGTGGTAGTCGTAGTCGTGCTTGGGGCCGGTGGGATGGAGCTTGAGATAGCTCTCCTTGTGGTAGGTCTCCTGGAAGAGAATGTAGGTGCCGATCCCGGCGTCCTTGAGCTTCTTGTAGTTCTCCACGGTGGTGGCCGCAATGTTCACGTTGACCCGGCGGATGGCGCCGTTCTTATGCTTGATGGAGTAGATGGTGTTGATGCACTCCAGAATGTACTCGATGGGGTTATTCTTGGGATCCTCGCCCGCCTCAATGGCCAGGCGCTTGTGGCCCATGTCCTGCAGGGCAATGACCTCCTGCCGCACCTCCTCCTGGGTGAGCTTCTTCCGGGCGATGTGCTTGTTTTTCAGGTGGTAGGGGCAGTAGACGCAGCCGTTGACGCAGTAGTTGGACAGGTACAGGGGGGCGAAGAGGACGATGCGGTTGCCGTAGAAGGCCAGCTTGATCTCCTCGGCGATCTCATAGATGCGTTCCAGCACCTTGGGATCCTCACAGGCCAGCAGGACGGAGGCCTCTCGGTGGGTCAGACCCCGGCAGTGGCAGCCGTTGCCTTCCTTGACGGGGCGGGCCTTTTCCAGGATCTCGTTGATCAGCTCCATGTCGTTCTTGTGGGCGTCGGCGTAGGCCAGGGTCTCCTTGATCTCCGCATCGTTGATAAACTCATCGGGAAGCATGGATTTGGGATTGTAAACAGCCATTTTGATTCTCCTTTTTTTAACGTAGGGGGCGGCGTCCTCGACGCCCCGTGTGTTTCAGTGATAGCTTCGGGCCGTCGTGGACGCCGGCCCCTACGGCCTGGGGTCTCCGCGGTCGCTCACGAGCTCATATCCGATGGAGCTCATTCGGGCGGAGAGACAGCCTCTGCACTGGGCGGATTCCTCGCCGGTACAGATCTTGTTGTCGTAGAGCATATATTTTTTCCGGACACTGACCGGAGAGAGGTTTGGCATGACCACGTTGGCCCCCGCCTGGATGCCCTTTTCCCGGCCCAGGGGATCCAGGGTGCCCAGGGCTGTGGTGGCAGGCAGGAGGAGGTTCGGCTGAATCAGCCGGAGAATGGACAGCAGATAGCAGGTCAGCTCCACGCTGCCTGCGCTCCGGTCGGCAAAGGGCGTGTCGTGGTGGGGGATAAAGGGGCCGATGCCGCACATGGCGGGCCGGAAGCTCTCAATGAATTTCAGATCCTCCGCCAGCTCCTTTTCCGTCTGGCCCGGGGAGCCCACCATAAAGCCGCAGCCCACCTGATAGCCGATCTCTTTCAGAATACGGAGGCATTCCATCCGGTGCTCCCAGGACAGGGAAGCGGGGTGGAGCCGCTCATAGTGGGCCTTGTCGGCGGTCTCGTGGCGCAGGAGGTAACGGTCCGCCCCGGCGTCGAAGAGCCTTTGATAGCTCTCCCGGCTCCGCTCGCCCAATGAAAGGGTCACGGCGCAGTCGGGGAACTGGGTCTTGATCCTTCGGAGCAGGGGACAGAGCAGCTCGTCGGTAAACCAGGGATCCTCGCCGCCCTGGAGCACGAAGGTCCGGAAGCCGAGCTCCCAACCCTCCCGGCAGCAGGCGAGGATATCCTCCGGGCTCAGCCGATAGCGCTGGGCCTTTTGGTTGCTGTGGCGGATTCCGCAGTAGAGACAGTCATTTTTGCACCAGGAGCTGATCTCAATCAAGCCCCGGGTGAATACGGTGTTGCCGTAGACAGCCTTTCGCACTGCCACCGCCCGTTCCCGGAGGGCGGAGGCGGGGCCCTCCCCACGCAGGGTGAGAAGGGCCTCGTACTCGCCGAGGGAGAGGCTGTGGGTGCGTTCCAGCTTTTCGATCAGGAGAAGGGGATCAGACATTGCCGGTCACGTTGGAGTAGGCGGTCTTGGCGCTGACGCCTTCCAGGGCGCCGATCTTGCCGGAGAGGGCAGCGATCACGTCCTGGGGGCCGTCCACGGCCAGGCTGATGATGTTGATGCCACGCTGGCGGTAGGGAATGCCCATACGGCCGATGATGATCTGGCCGTAGTCGTGGAGCAGGGCGTTGAGCTTCTCCACGGTCTCGTTGTTCTCCACGATGATGCTGATGACTGCGACTCTGGTTTCCATAGCGGTACCTCCAAAAAGTTTGTGGGAAACAAAAAACGGCCGCGTGCGAACGCGGCCGTAGTCTCCCCGTAACGCACCTTTCCCCCGGGTCTGAAACCCTCATGTCAGGATACGTTTATATTGTACACAATTTAATTCAAAAAGTCAATGGTTTTTTTTCAAAAGATCGCGAACTACCGCAGAAGCGATCAGCAGCCCCGCGGCAGGGGGCACGAATGGCGAGCTGCCCGGTACAGAGCGGCGCTGGCTGCCGTAAAATTCGGGATCATCGGGGGAGAGGGCGTCGTTTTGCTCCGGCTCCGGCTGGAACAGAGGCTCCATGGGCTCCTCCCGGGAATAGACCACCTTCAAATGCTCCACGCCCCGGCGGCGCAGCTCCTTCCGCATGATCCGGGCCAGGGGACAGACGGCGGTTTTGGAAATATCGGTCAGCTCCAGCATTGCGGGATCCAGCTTGTTGCCGGTGCCCAGGGCGGAAATGATGGGCGTCCCGGCGTCCCGGCACTGCATCACCAGATCCAGCTTGGCGGTGACGGTGTCGATACAGTCCACCACGTAATCGTAGGCGGTGAAGTCGAACTGATCCCGGTTTGCGGGCAGGTAAAAGCACTGAAAGCCCTGCACCCGGATCGTCGGGTCGATGTCGTGAACGCGGGCTGTTGCCGCCTCCACCTTGGTCAGCCCCACGGTGCTGTGCAGGGCGATGATCTGCCGGTTCAGATTGGACAGGGCCACCCGGTCGTTGTCGATCAGATCCAGGGCTCCGATCCCGGCCCGGGCCAGAGCCTCCACCACGTAGCCGCCTACGCCCCCCAGGCCGAACACCGCCACCCGGGACTGCCGCAGCCTTTCCAGCCCCTCCGCGCCGATAAGCATTTCAAATCTGACAGACTGCTCCATGATATCCGCTCCGCTTCTTCTTGGAATGGAAACATTATATGCGCTTGGAAGAGAACTGTCAATCCGGGATATTGATAAATCGCAAGAATCTGTTATAATAAATCCATCACCACCTTGGAGGCCGCTATGCAAAAGCTGTTTTCCTATTTGAGATCCTATCGGAAGGAATGCGTCCTGGGGCCGCTGCTGAAGCTGGCGGAGGCCACCCTGGAGCTGTTTATCCCCATGATCGTGGCCTCTGTCATTGACCGAGGCGTGGGCGGGGGAGACAAGGGACATATCATCCGCATGAGCCTGGTTCTGGTGGCCCTGGGGCTGCTGGGGCTTGGCTTCTCCGTGACGGCGCAATACTTTTCCGCCCGGGCCGCGGTTGGCTTCGTCACCAAGCTCCGCCACGCCCTCTTTGCCCATATCCAGCGCTTTCCCTATGCCACCTTGGACAGAGTGGGCATCCCCACCCTGATCACCCGCATGAGCTCCGATATGAACCAGGTGCAGACGGGGCTGAATCTGACCCTGCGCCTGCTGCTCCGTTCGCCCTTCGTGGTCTTCGGCGCTATGATCATGGCCTTTACCATCGACGCCACGGCGGCCCTCTGGTTCGTGGCGGCGATCCCGGTGCTGGCGGTGGTGGTCTTCGGCGTCATGCTGCTGACGATGCCCATGTATAAGCGGGTACAGGAGCGGCTGGATCGGGTGCTGGGCACCACGCGGGAGAATCTGAACGGCGTCCGGGTGCTCCGGGCCTTCCGGAAGGAGCAGGACGAATGCGGCCGCTTTGAGCACCAGAACATGGAATTGACCGCCGCCCAGCAGCGGGTGGGGAAGGTCTCGGCGCTGATGAACCCGGCTACCTATGTGATCGTCAACCTTGCGGTGATCGGCTTGATCCGCACCGGCGCCATCCGGGTACAGGCTGGGATCCTGACCCAGGGCGCGGTGGTGGCCCTCTACAACTATATGTCCCAGATCCTGGTGGAGCTGATCAAGCTTGCCAATCTCATTATCAATATCACCAAATCCCTGGCCTGTGGCAAGCGCATCCAGTCCGTTTTGGATATTCAGGACGAGGAGCAGGTCCAGTCCGGCCTGCCCGGCGGGGATCCTTCCGTCCGGGTGGAGTTTGACGACACTGCCATCGCCTACGGGGGCTCCGCCGGCGAGGCGCTCTCCGGCGTTTCTCTGCGCGCCCTGCCCGGCCAGGTGACCGGCGTCATCGGCGGCACCGGCAGCGGCAAAACTACCCTGGTGAATCTGATCCCCCGCTTCTACGAGGCCACCCGGGGCCGGGTCCTGGTGGACGGCGTGGACGTCCGGGCCTGGGAGCCTGCCGCCCTTCGGGCCAAGATCGGCCTGGTGCCTCAAAAGGCGACCCTGTTCCGGGGCAGCATCCGGGAAAACCTGCTCTGGGGCTGTAGGGACGGCACTCTGCCGTCCGCATCCTCTGCAGAGGATCGGCCAATTCAGGACAAGGACTTAATGGAGGCCGTGGAGGCCGCCCAGGCGGCGGACGTGGTGGCAGCCAAGGGCGGCCTGGAGGGGGAGATCGAGCAGTTTGGCCGGAACCTCTCCGGGGGCCAGCGTCAGCGGCTGACCATCGCCCGGGCCCTGGTTCGCAAGCCGGAGATCCTGATCCTGGACGACAGCGCCTCCGCGCTGGATCTTGCTACGGATGCCGCCCTTCGCAGGGCGATCCGCGCCCTGCCCTACAAGCCCACCGTTTTCCTGGTGTCCCAGCGCACCGCCGCGGTCCGCCATGCGGATCAGATCATCGTCCTGGACGAGGGCCGTGTGGTGGGCCTGGGGACCCATGACCGACTGCTGGAGACCTGCCCGGTCTACCGGGAGATCCATGAGTCTCAGTTCCGAAAGGAGGCGGCGGTATGAAGGCAAAGAAAAACCCTGCCGCGCCCGGAACAGGCAAGCGGGTGCTGACCCTGCTGATGCCCTATCGGCTGTTGATTTTGAGCTCCATCCTGCTCTCTGCCGGGGCCGTGGCTCTGACGCTCTATCTTCCGGTGTTGGTCGGCCGTGCCATCGACTGTATCGTCGGCGTTGACCGCGTGGATTTTGACGAGATCAAGCGGCTCCTGCTTTGGATCGCCGCTTGCGCCGGTCTCACCGCCGTGATGCAGTGGCTTGTCAGCATCATTCACAACCGGGTCACCTTCCAGGTGGTCCGGGATGTACGCAATCGCGCCTTTCGGCATCTGCAGCAGCTGCCCCTGTCTTACCTGGACCGGCACAGCGTGGGCGAGCTGGTGAGTCAGATCATCACAGACGTGGATCAGCTTTCCGACGGCCTCCTTCTGGGCTTTACCCAGCTCTTTACCGGCATCGTCACCATCCTGGGCACCCTGGGCTTTATGATCTCCATCAAGCCCTTGATCGCGGGCCTTGTCATCGTTCTGACGCCCCTCAGCTTCGTTGTGGCAAAGTATATTGCTTCTCATACCCACAGCTATTTCGTGGCCCAGAGCCGGACCCGCGGCGAGCAGACGGCCTATGTGGACGAGCTTCTGGGCGGCTTGAAGGTGGTCAAGGCCTTCGGCCGGGAGGCGCGGGCCGTGGAGGACTTTGACGCCATCAATGACCGGCTGGAGACGACCTCCCTCAAGGCGGTGTTCTTCTCCTCTCTGACGAATCCCTGCACCCGCTTCGTCAATTCCGTGGTCTACGCCGCCGTGGTGCTGGCCGGAGCTCTGCTCTGCGTTTCCACCGCGGGCACCGCGGCGGTTTTCACCGTGGGCAGCCTCTCGGCCCTTCTGGCCTACGCCAACCAATACACCAAGCCCTTCAATGAGATCAGCGGCGTCATGACGGAATTCCAGAACGCCCTGGCCTGCGCGGGCCGGGTCTTCCAGCTGATGGACGAGGCTGTGGAACCCCCTGACGCACCGGACGCAAAGGTTCTGAGCGACGTAGAAGGGAAGATCACGCTGGACGACGTCTCCTTCTCCTACGATAAGTCGAAGAAGCTGATTGAAAACCTGTCCTTCACCGCCCAGCCCGGCCAGCGGATCGCCATCGTGGGGCCCACGGGCTGCGGCAAGACGACGCTGATCAATCTGCTGATGCGCTTCTACGACGTGGACGGCGGCGCCATCCGGGTGGACGGCACCGAGCTGCGGGAGATGACCCGGGCCAGCCTCCGGGCCAACTACGGCATGGTTCTCCAGGAGACCTGGCTCCGCTCCGGCACCATCCGGGACAATCTGATCCTGGGAAGGCCAGACGCCACCGACGCGGAGATCGAGGCTGCCTGCCGGGCCGCCCATGCCCACAGCTTCATCCGCCTGCTGCCCCAGGGCTACGACACGGTGATCACCGAGGACGGCGGGATGCTCTCCCAGGGGCAGAAGCAGCTGCTGTGCATCGCCCGGATCATGCTCTGCCTGCCGCCCATGCTGATCCTGGACGAGGCCACCTCCTCCATCGACACGCGGACGGAGCTGAAGATCCAAAGCGCCTTCGCCGCCATGATGCGAGGCCGCACCAGCTTCATCGTTGCCCACCGTCTTTCCACCATTCGGGAGGCGGATGTGATCCTGGTCATGAAGGCGGGAAAGGTCATCGAGATCGGCAATCATGATGCGCTTTTGGCCCGGGGAGGGTTCTACGCCGAGCTTTATAACAGCCAATTTTCAGAATCTTTTTGAAAATTATTCCGACTCCTCCGAAGGCGATCACCACCGGTTGGGGCTGACGCGCGGGCTTCCCCCAACCGGTAGATTTTCAACGCGTTTATTCTGTTACGTGAAAATTATGTTAAAAATAAATGAAAAATAGAATTGATTTTTCCAATTTCATGTGCTATAATACTACAGTGAGGATAACATAGGGGCGGCTCATTCGAGTGTCCCGATCTGTCAGACCGGCGCAGCCGAGCTGATAACATATACAGGAGGTAGCAATGAAACAGATTTACAAGGAACAGCTATTTCAAGAGAAATTCATCGTTTCCGATATTGATAACAGCACGGAGAACGCGTTCGAAGTCGTGTTTTCCTTCGCTGCTCTGTTCAATATTCGAATCACATCCGGTGAGAAGCTCGCGCAGATCGAGATGATCCGCTTTGTGTCCGAGCAGCTTGGCGTCGACGTCCCCGAGTCCTACTATCGGAACTTCCCCGCGTCCGTCAAGTCCCTGTCCTCGGATGAAATGCTGTTCGTCCAGCTCTATCGTTATTCCAAGACCCATGGTCTGAATCTGTTTGAAGAGGGCAATTCCTTCTTTGAATCCTTCCTGGATAAGACCGCCTTCCGTGAAAAGAACGTCATCCAGGATTACGCGATCATCTCCGAGAGAGAAGCGAAGGTCAAGATCGATAACATCGTTGCCGATCTGATCCAGTGCCCGACCCCGCTGACCGACAAGCAGTACACCATGGTTCTGGAGTACGTGCGCGACTATGACGTGGACGTATCCAACTGCGGCTCCAAGGATCTGGCGATCCGCCTACTGGCTGACAGCCGCAACATGAAGCTGATCTCGTTCCTGTCCATGCAGGATATGATCCCCCTGGTGGAGGAGATCAACTACCGCAGCTACGGCGCGGACGACATCAAGCGGATGAACCTGCGTAACCCCGACAAGAAGTTCATCTCCGAGGTGCTGGACAAGCTGCTGGAGAACAATCGCTGCGGCATTGAAAAGTACTGTGACAAGATGCTGTCCTGGACCAGCCTGCTCCGCCAGTTGGGTTACAGAGCAAGCGACGATCTGATGTACGCGCTTGTTGCCTGCTGCAACTGCAACGAAAAGTGCTAAACTTGTTCACCACATAAAACGATCCCCCGGCCGAAGCCGGGGGATCGTTTTATGCTTTGTGATGCTTGGAAATATGCCTGGGATTATTCGTGGCCGATCTCAACAGACCAGCCCTCGGGACCCTTGGCGCGGCCCCACTGGATGTCGGTGAGGGTCTTGTAGGCATACATGGAGATGTCGCCGATCTTGCCGTTGTTGATCTTCATGATCTTGTCGCCCCACTCCAGCTGGCCCACGGGGGAGATAACAGCAGCGGTGCCGGTGCCGAAGACTTCCTGCAGCTTGCCGGCGTCGTAGGCGTCCGCGATCTCCTGGATGGTGATCTTCCGCTCGGTGACCTTGTAGCCCTTATCCCGCAGGATCTGGATCATGGACTTCCGGGTGATGCCGGAGAGGATGGAGCCGTCCAGCTCGGGGGTCAGGACCTCGCCGTCCACCACGAAGAAGATGTTCATCGCGCCGACTTCGCCGATGTACTTCTTCTCCACGCCGTCCAGCCACAGAACCTGAGAGTAGCCCTTCTCGTGGGCGATAGCCTGGGCCTTCATAGAGGAGGCGTAGTTGCCGCCGGTCTTGGCAAAGCCGGTGCCGCCGCGCACCGCGCGGACGTAGTTCTCTTCCACGTAGATGGGCACGGGCTGCAGGCCGTTCTCATAGTAAGCGCCGGAGGGGCTCAGCAGGACGCAGTAGATGTAGTTGTCGGCTTCCTTGACGCCCAGCTTGGGCTCGTTGCCGATGACGAAGGGACGGATGTACAGGGAGGCTTCCTTGTCCTCGGGAATCCAGTCCTTGTCCAGCATGACCAGCTCCTTCAGAGTCTCAATGCAGAAATCCACGTCCAGCTCGGGGATGCACAGACGCTCGTTGGACTGGTTCAGACGCTTGAAGTTCTCCTCGGGCCGGAACAGCAGGATGCGGCCGTCCTCGGCGCGATAGGCCTTCATGCCCTCGAAGGTCTCCTGGGCATAGTGGAAGACGGTGGCAGCGGGGCTCAGGGAGATGGGGCCGTAGGGGACGATGCGGGCGTCATGCCAGCCCTGGCCGCGGGTGTAGTCCATGAGCAGCATATGGTCGGTGAAGACGGAGCCGAAGCCCAGCTTCGCGCCCTTCGCGGGTTTTGCCTTGGGATGCTCGGTTTTGGTGATGGTAAGTCCTTTCACGATGATGATCTCCTTTGTTATGTTGTTGCGGACAGGCGATGCCCGTCCCTGCATGGGTTTCTAATCAAGCGGGATATGGAAGGCCCGCATGGTGTTGATGATGTGCAGATACATGGCGGTCTTGGCCCCCTCCGGGTTCCGATCCCGGAGGTACTGCATCAGAACGCGGTGATCGTGCAGGGTCATTTCCGAGACCTGAGGAGATTCGTTGGCCAGGATAATGCCCTGGTGGATGGCCCGGTTGAAGATGGGGAGCAGCGCCGTGATGAATTGGTTGTGGGTCGCAGAGGCGATGGAATTGTGAAACTTCTGCTCGCTTTCATCCCAGAGCGGATCGCGACGCTGGATCATTTGCTCGTCCAGCTCCCCAAAGCGGAAGATGGTCTCCAGTTCCTCGTCACTGGCCCGCAGACAGGCGTAATACGCGGCCTGGGGCTCGAACATCAGCCGCATTTCGTAGAGCTCCTTCGCGGTGACGTTGGTGTTTTGGATCTTGAGGATGTCATAGTCCGCGTGGATGCTCTTGCTCTGGGTCACGAAGGTTCCGATCCCTCGCCTGGCTTCCACCAGACCGCGGGTAGAGAGGATCCGGAGCGCCTCACGAAGCGTCGCCCGGCTGACCTGCAGCTCCTCGGCCAGCTCCAGCTCGTTGGGCAGCTTGTCCCCCGGCTGGAAGCGGTGCTTGGAGATCATATCCGTAAGCTGATCCGCGATCTTCACAGGCAGCGCGTTGGCGGTGTAGGGCACCTTGCGTACCTCCTCGGTTTATGAATGGCCTGTAGGGACAAGCATTGCTTGTCCGCGGACGTACAATCCCGCCCCTACGGGTGCTGGATCAGAATTCCATTTCCTTCAGGTTTTCCGCGACCTCGACCTGGAAGGGCAGCAGATCCAGAATGTCCTTCTTGACGTCCACGCCCTTGGCGACTTCGGTGAGGACCAGGCCCTTTTCACCCAGCTTGAACACGCAGCGCTCGGTGACGTAGGTGACCTCCTGCTTGTTCTCGTGGGCATTCTGGGCGGAGAAGCTCAGAGCCGTGACGTGGTCGGCCAGCTTGAGGAACTTGCCTTCCTTCACGATCTTGAGGCCGTTCTGCTCGTCGTGCTGGATCTCCAGCCCGCCCGCGGAGAAGGTGGTGCAGAAGACCACCCGGTGGGTAAACTGGGTGATGTTGATGAAGCCGCCGATGCCGGAGAGCTTCTTGGGGTTGTAGTGGCCGTTGACGTTGCCTTCCTTGTCCACCTCCAGGGCGCCGATGAAGCAGATGTCCAGGCCGCCGCCGTCATAGAGGTCGAACTGCTCGGCAGTGGTGCATACCGCCTGGGTGCCCATGGCGGCGCCGAAGGCCAGACCGCCCATGGGCAGGCCCTTCATGGAGCCGGCCTCCACGGTCAGAGCCACCTGGGGCAGCATACCCACCCGGGCGGCTTCCACGGCCACGAACTCGGGCGCGCCCACGCCGATGTTCACCACGTCGCCGGGCTTCAGCTCCTTGGCGGCGCGGCGGGCGATGAGCTGCTTGGCCAGATCCTTGGGGTTGGTGGAGGCATGGCTCTTGGCATACTCCACCAGGACCTCGTCGGTTATGGGGACGTCGCCGGCGAACTTGGGATCGGAGCCGGGGATGCCCTGGATCTGGGTCTGCTCCGGGGTAACGCAAACGTAGTCCACCAGAACGGCGGGGATGGAGACCTCAATGGGACGGCGCGGGGTGTCCAGCACCTTCTCCACCTGGACGATCACGATGCCGCCGCGGCGCTTGGTCGCCTGGGCAATGGACAGGGGATCGCCGATGACGGGCTCGTTCTCCATGGAGATATTGCCACGGCTATCCACGCTGCTGGCCTTGATCAGGGCCACGTCGGGCTTGGGGGTGGCGTACTTGAGGTGACGCTTGCCGTTGATCCAGATCTCCTCCACCAGCTCCTCCTTGGAGCGCTCGTTGAGCTGGTAGCCCTTGTACTTGGGGTCAACAAAGAGGTTCAGACCGGCGTCGGAGATCACGAAATCGTGACCGGCGGCAGCCGCCCGCACCGCGTGGGACATAACGCCGAAGGGCAGGTTGTAGGCCTCCACCTGGTTGTCCAGCACCATCTGGGCGGTGACAGGCATGGAGGCGTAGTGGCTGAGGTACAGGGTCTTGACCGCGCCCAGAGTGACGATCTGCTCGCAGGCCGTGTTGGGGGCCCAGCCGCCCAGACCGGCGGTGCAGTAGATCTTCAGATCCTTGGGATGGCCTTCGGCCTTGAAGCGGTCGTTCAGGGCGATGGACAGCTGCTCGCAGTTGTACATACCCAGGAAGTTGTTATAGATCAGGGTGTCTCCGTCCCGGATCAGCTTGACAGCCTCGGCGGCGGAAATGAATTGGGGCATAGGTGTTTCCTCCAACGTGTGTAGGGGCCGGCGTCTCGACGGCCCGGACGCACCATAGATCTGGCAGGTTCGGGGCGTCGGGGACGCCGCCCCCTACGTATAATTATTCGATACAGGAAGCGCCGCGCTTCAGCGCCTCACGGTTCAGGGGGATCAGCTTTGCCTTGCGCTCGCCCAGCTTCTCCAGCAGGGCTTCCAGAACGGTCTCAATGTCCACGCAGTGAGACTTGCCGATGTAGGCGCCCAGCATGATCATGTTGGAGACCTTGGGGTTGCCCAGCTCGGTGGCGATCTCGGTGCAGGGGACGTAGTAGGCGTTCACGTCGGTGCGCTTGACCTTAATGTCGATCATGGAGCTGTTGACGAAGATGGAGCCGCCGGGAACGACGGAATCCTCGAACTTCTCCAGAGAGGGACGGTTCATGACGATCAGAGAGGTGGGACGGGTGACCAGGGGAGAGTCGATCTCCTGCTCGGAAAGCATGACAGAGCAGTTGGCCGTGCCGCCGCGCATCTCGGGGCCGTAGGAGGGGATCCAGGAGGTGTTCTTGCCTTCCTTCATGCCGGCAGCCGCCAGCAGCTGACCCATGAGCAGAACGCCCTGACCGCCGAAGCCTGCGAAAATGTTTCTTTCAACCATGACTTAAACCTCCTTAAAAGTGCCCAGAGGATAGTAGGGGATCATGTTGTCCTGCAGCCAATCCATAGCCTCGGCAGGAGACTTGCCCCAGTTGGTGGGGCAGGGGGACAGAACCTCGACCAGGGAGAAGCCCTTGCCCTCAATCTGCGTCTCAAAGGCCTTCTTGATGGCGGCCTTGGTCTTGCGGATGTTGGCGGCGTTGTTCAGCGCGCAGCGGGCAATGTAAGCGGAGCCGTTGATGGTGGCCAGCATTTCCGCGATGCGGATGGGCTCGCCGCAGTGCTCCTTCTGACGGCCGTAGGGGGAGGTGGTGGTGACCTGGCCCACCAGGGTGGTGGGGGCCATC
>JAEEZZ010000049.1 GCA_016292255.1 Oscillospiraceae bacterium | reverse complement strand
GACGCCGGAACAGACCAAGTATTACTTCCTCTCCGGCTTCACCGCCAAGCTGTCCGGCACCGAGCGCGGCATCACCGAGCCTACCCCCACCTTCTCCGCTTGCTTCGGCCAGGCGTTCCTTGAGCTGCATCCCACCAAGTACGCCGAGGCACTGGTGCGCAAGATGGAAAAGACCGGCGCCAAGGCCTATCTGGTGAACACCGGCTGGAACGGCACCGGCAAGCGCATCTCCATCAAGGATACCCGCGGCATCATCGACGGCATCCTGGACGGCTCCATCCTGAAGGCCCCCACCAAGATGATCCCCTACTTCAACTTTGAAGTGCCCACCCAGCTGCCCGGCGTGGATCCCGCCATCCTGGATCCCAGAGACACCTACGCCGATCCCGCTGTCTGGGAGGAGAAGGCCAAGGATCTGGCCGGCCGCTTCATCAAGAACTTTGTCAAGTATGAGTCCAACGAGGCCGGCAAGGCTCTGGTGGCCGCAGGCCCGCAGCTGTAATCCTCCGGCAAAACAAAGGCTTTTTTCGCCCGCCCTCCCGCACATTGCGGAGGGTGGGCGAATTTTTAACAATTCGTTAATAATTTGTAATTTTCCTTGATTTTGTTGCAAAAAAAGCTATAATGGCAGTAGCCGGGACTCGTTCCCGGCGGCAATCGTTTTCCGCAAGGTGGTGGAAAAAGAATGTTTCAGCGTTTCTCCGAATCTCTCCGCCGCTTCATGTACGGACGCTGCGGCGTAGATCAGCTTAATATGTTTTTGCTCTCCGCAGTCGTTGTCCTCAGCGTCGTCAGCGTCATTCTTTCCCTCGTTGGGGGCGTATGTACTCTGATCGGTATGCTGCTCAACCTTCTGTCCTATCTGGTTCTGCTCTGGTATCTGTTCCGTTTTCTCTCCCGAAACCTGGAAAAGCGGATCCAGGAGAACCGTCGATTCCTCTCCTTGTTTTCCCGGGTCAAGGATCGCCAAAACCGCTATTACCGCTGTCCCAACTGCAAGCAGACCGTCCGCGTGCCCAGGGGGCGCGGCAAAATCTGCATCAAATGCCCCAGATGCAATGAGAAATTTATTCGGAAAACCTGAAACGTCTTCCCGAAGCTTGCGGGGAGGCGTTTTTTCGTGTTGATTTTTTCATTTTCCGTGCTATAATAAGTAGAAAATTTTTATTGATTGTTACAAAGGAGTACTATACATTGTCTGAAAAACTGAGAATCATCCCCCTCGGAGGATTGAATGAGATCGGGAAGAACATGACCGTGCTGGAATACGGCAAGGATATGATCGTGGTGGACTGCGGTCTGGGCTTTCCCGAGGACGATATGTACGGCGTGGATCTGGTGATCCCCGACGTGACCTATCTCGTCAACAACCAGAAGAAGCTCCGAGGCTTCTTCATCACCCACGGCCATGAGGATCACATCGGGTCTATCCCCTACGTGCTCCAGGCCGTCAACGCCCCGGTACACGGCACCCCCCTAACCAACGGTCTGATCAAGCTGAAGCTGGAGGAGCACGGGCTCACCGACAGCGTCAAGCTGGTGACCCACAAGGCCGGGGAGACTGTCAAGGCCGGCTGCTTCCAGGTGGAATTCATCCACGTCAACCACTCCATCGCAGACGCGGTGGCCTTCTGCATCCACACGCCGGTGGGCAAGCTCATCATGACCGGCGACTTCAAGATCGACCCCACCTCCCCCGAGGGCATGACCGACCTGGCTCGCCTGGGCGAGCTGGGCAAGGAGGGCGTGCTGGCCCTGCTCTGCGACTCCACCAACGCGGAGCGCCCGGGCTACACCCCCTCGGAGTCCGTGGTCACGGAGGGCATCGACCGGCAGTTCCGGGGCTGCGACAAGCGCATCATCATCACCACCTTCGCCTCCAATATGTACCGGATCCAGTCCATTCTGAACATCGCCAAGCGCCACGGCCGCAAGGTGGCCGTGACCGGCCGCAGCATGGAGAACATTCTGAAGGTGGCCGGAGAGCTGGGCTATCTCCAGGTGGCCAAGGATCTGGTGGTGGACATCAGCGAGGTGAAGAACATCGCCCCCAACCGGCTGGTCATCGTGGCCACCGGCTCCCAGGGGGAGAATATGTCTGCCCTCTCCCGGATGGCCTTCGGCAACCACAAGCAGGTGAACATCACCGCCCTGGATCGGGTGCTGATCTCCGCCTCCGCCATCCCCGGCAACGAAAAGGCCATCGGCAAGATCATCAACGAGCTCTACCGCAAGGGCGCGGAGGTCATCTACGACAAGTCCGAGGGCCTGCACGTCTCCGGCCACGCCTGCCGGGAGGAGCTGAAGCTGATCCACGCCCTGATCAAGCCCCGCTTCTTCATCCCCGTCCACGGGGAGCAGCGGATGCTCCGGGTCCACGAAAAGCTGGCGCTGCAGATGGGCATGAGCCCCAAGCGGATCCTGGTGGGCGACACCGGCCAGGTGTACGAGCTGACCGCCAAGACCTGCAAGCTCAGCGGCGAGACCGTTCCCTCCGGCAAGGTCCTGGTGGACGGCGCCGGCGTGGGCGACGTGGGCAGCGTGGTCCTGCGGGATCGCAAGCACCTGGCCCAGGACGGCATGGTGGTGGTGTGCCTGAACCTCTCCGGCATGGACGGCTCCGTCCTCTCCGGCCCGGACATCATCACCCGGGGCTTTATCTACGTGAAGGACTCGGAGGATCTGATGGAGGCCCTGCGCTACGTGGTCAACGACACCCTGGAGCACTGCCGGGCCAAGCGGATCAAGGATCACAGCACCATCAAGGCCGCCATCCGCAACGACCTTTCCGCCTACCTGTTCAAGGTCACCAAGCGCAACCCCATGATCATCCCCGTGGTCACGGAAATCTGACATACACAGCAATACGGCTCCCCGCCCTGGGGAGCCGTATTATTGTTGCGGTCGCTTACCGGTGCCCGCGCTGTTCCGTTTTTTCAATCAAACTCCGTCTGGGAGCCGATGTAGTTCTGCTCGGTGTCGTAGAAATCCGCCTGCACCGGGCCGTTTTCGTCGTAGAAGATCCTGCAGATGGCGTAGCCGCCCTTGCAGAGGGTCAGCTGCTCCTGCTCGTCGAAGTAGCCCTCCACCACGGTGTTGCCGTTGGCGTCGTATTGATACAGGGCGTAGGCGTAGCCGCCCTCCCCCACGATGGCCCGGCCGTCGGTGCCGTAGAAGGCCACCTCCACCGTCTGTCCGTTCCCGTCCAGCCGGGCCGTGCGGGACGCGTAGCCGCCCCGGATCAGCACAGGCTGCCCGTCCGGGCCGTAGTAGTCGGAGCGGATCAGATTGCCCCGCTCGTCGTACTGCTGCTTCTGGATGGCGTAGCCCTCGGCGCAGTTCACCGGGTTTTCCATGGCGTCCAGGCAGCGGGACTCCACGCAGTTCCCCCGCCGGTCATAGCTCCGCCGCAGAACGGCGTAGCCCTCCGGCAGCAGCGTCAGCTCCCCGTCGGCCCCGCAGAAGCGGAGCTCCGTGAGATTGCCCGCGTCGTCGTACGCCTTCCGCAGCTCCGCATAGCCTTCGCCTCCGCTGACGGGCTCCC
This sequence comes from Oscillospiraceae bacterium, assembly GCA_016292255.1. Taxonomy (GTDB): domain Bacteria; phylum Bacillota; class Clostridia; order Oscillospirales; family Oscillospiraceae; genus JAFRPC01. The sequence continues at coordinate 15,984 of JAEEZZ010000049.1, read as the reverse complement.
CGTTCACGCCGAAATAGCGCTCCAGGATGGGGTTGCCCCGCTCGTCGTAGACGGTCTCCAGGCCGGCGTAGCCCTCGGCCAGGGCGACGGGCTTGCCGTCCACCCCGAAAAAGCGCAGCTCCACCAGGTTTCCGGCCTCGTCGTACTTCTGCCGGAAGGAGCTGTAGCCGTGGGACGTCATGCAGGGCTTGCCCTCCGGGCCATAGCAGCGCAGCTCCACGCAGCGGCCCTGCTCATCCAGGGTCAGCCGCTTTTCCGCCAGGCCGTCGGCGTTCAGACAGGGCTTGCCGTCCGGGCCATAGTAGTGGGCCGCCACGATCCTGCCGTTTGCGTCGTATTCCCAGCTCTGCCCGGCACAGCCCTCGGCGGTGAGACAGGGCTTGCCGTCCGGGCCGAACCAGCTCTGCTCCGTGAGGCGGCCCTGCTCGTCGTAGGCGAAGCGCAGGAAGGCATAGCCCCCGGCGATCTCCACGGGCTGCCCCTCCGGGCCGAAGAAGCCGGCCTCCAGCATTCTCCCCTGCTCGTCGTACTGCACCCGGGCCTCGGCGTAGCCGTCGGTATTGGAGACGGGCTCCCCTGCCGTATCGCAGAAATGGGACGCGATCCGGTTGCCGCGGCCGTCGTAGTCCAGGGCGTAGACCGCGAAGCCTCCCGCCTGCCGGACGGGCTTGCCCTCCACGTCGAAATAGCGGGTCTCCACCTGGTTGTGCTGCGCGTCATAGCCCAGCCTTGCCTCGGAAAAGCCCCGGCTGTTGCGGATGGGGGCCCCGTCCTTGTCCAGGTAGCCGTAAGACGCCAGCTCGTTTTGCTCGTTGTAGGAAAACTGAATGCCGCTGACGCCGTTCTTGAGCCCGACGATCCCGTAGTCCTCGGGATAGCGGGCGCTGCCCCGCTCCCCCAGGTAGGCCAGATACCACAGCTTCACCACCCGGCCCTGCTCGTCCCGCTCGTAGCGGTAGCCCGCCACCCCGTCCGGATCGGAGGCCGCGTCGTTGTAGGCCGGGTTGCTGACGTAGCGCAGCTCCGTGACGAAGCCGTTCTCGTCGTAGTCCAGCAGGTAGCGGGTCACGTTGGGGGGAACGTCCGGCCCGGCGGTGCTGCTCTCCAGCGGGTTGGTGGCCCGCAGGGAGGCGCTGCTGACGTAGGAGTCGCTCTGCTCGGTCTGGAGATCCACGGTCTGCAGGTTGGAATACCGCAGCACCATGACCGCCTCCCCGTCCTCGTCGTACCAGGTCACCTTGTCCAGGGCGTCGTCCTCGGCGTACTCGTACACCGCCCGGGTGGGCCGGTCGTGATCCGCCGTGCCGCTGTGGGCGAGGGCTCTGCCGTAGCCGTTCTCAAAGCGCAGCTCCCGCACCTTCCGGCGGCTGGTGACGATGGCGTAGCGGCTGGCAGCCGCCGCGGCCTGGTCCTCGTCCAGGGGGCCGATCCCCTCGGGCAGGCCGTTGCGCTCCACGTAGTCCTGGTAATAGCAGGTCTTGGGGGCGTTGTAGTCCCAATAGCAGTAGCCGCCCACGCCCAGCCCGACCAGGGCCGCCGCGCCCCCCACGGCCGCAAGGAAGCGGTTCTTTCTGCGCCGCCGGTGGTCGTCGTTCTCGATCTCCTCCAGCCGGAGGCCGTGCATATACGCCACGACCTTCAAAAAGGCGTCCCGCCTGCCGGAATCGTTGACGTTGGCCCCCAGGATGGTCTGCCTCTGGCACAGGGCCTGCAGCTGGGGCGGGAAGCATTCCGCCTCCGGCCGGGGGGCGTCGTCCACGATGAAGGGGATGATCCGGGAGGGGCTGCCGCCGCCCTCCAGGAAGAATTGGATCTCCTGGTCCAGGTACTCCGGCTTCTGCCTCGCGCTGCGGGAGCAGATCACGATGAGGAATTTGGAGGCCTGGGCCTCAGCCCGCAGGCGCTCGTCCAGCAGGCCGGGGGTCAGATTCGTCTTATCCAGAAACACAGCGCCGAAGCGCTGGGGCAGCGCCGGGTGGTGCTTCAGCGTCCGCCGGGGCAGCTTGTAGGAAAGCAGCTGCCGCTTCAGCCAGGAGGCCCAGGCTGAATCCGTCCGCCGGTAGCTGATGAAGGCGTAGTAGCTGTAGCCCTCCTGCCGAAGCAGCTCTGTGCCGGTGTCAGTTTTCATGGCTGTTCCCTCCCATGACCGCCAGCAGCTCCCAGCTGTCGTCCTGCTGCCGCTGGGCCGCCGGGCTGAGCCGGTCGAAGGGGACCAGCAGCGGGTGGAGCCGCTTTGCATTATCCCGGGTCTCAGCCCAGCGCCAGCCGTACAGGATGTGGAAGCGCCGCCAGCGGGCGTGCTCGATGCGGCGGAAGCGCTCCCTCTCCGCGGGGGCCGCGGCACGATAGCGCTCCAGGGCCTCCCCGGGGCCGGGGATCTCCCCCTCCCCCCGGGCCAGCAGGCCCAGCTTGACCCGCAGGTGATCCGCCGCAGCCAGGTTGGAGCGCCGCGTGAAGTCGCTGAGCGCCTCCCAGGGGGCCGCCTCCGGGTGATCCTGCCGGTAGCGCTGGTGGAGCGCCCGGGCCAGGGCGGAGCGGGCCTCCTGCATCACCAGCTCCGGCGTGTAGAGCTCCGCCGCCCCGCCGAAGCAGTCCGCGCCCTCCATGGGGGCGGAGAGCCGCGCCTGTACAGTGCCGGACACGGCAAAATAACGCCGCAGACGGCCCAGCTCCCGCCGGGTGCGTTCCTCGTCCTCCCAGCAGAAGACGATACGATCCGCCTGCCGCAGCAGATCGGGATCCTCGTCCCAGTGGGCCAGCACCGTCAGCGTATCCCTGCCGCCCAGGGCCGGATCCAGCTCCAGGAGCTGATCCAGCTCCGGGTGCAGGCGGAAGAATTCCGACCAATCCCCGGCGCAGAAGTACCCCACGCGCTGGGCCGGATCCACCACGTTCCGCAGCAGACCCTGCTCCAGAATGGCCTCCGCCAGGGCTCCGTCGCCGATCAGGAGGATCTTCTCATTCTTCGAAAGCAGGGGGAAACGATCCCAATAGCGGCGGGCGCAGAGGGCCACCGGGTCGAAGCGCCGCTGATTCTCCGGCAGCTTCCCCGGCAGGACGCCGCTCCTGCAATAGACCTGCCCGGTGCGGATCTGATCGGCCAGGCGCTCGTTCTCCCCCTCGTCCTCCGAGAGGCAGAAGAGGCAGAAATCCCCGTCCTTCTTGCGGGCGCAGAGGGCCTCCGCCGAAAGCAGGGAGGCCTTCCCCACGCCGGGGTCGCCCCGGGTGCCGGCAAAGAGCAGGACGCGGGTCCCGTCCTCCCGGCCCAGGGCCTCCGCGAGACAGCGGCCGGCCTCGTTCAGCTCTGAAAAGATATACCATTTTTTCCCGGACAGGCCGGCGAGCCGCAGCCGCTCCCAGGCAGTGCCCCGCAGGAACACCGCCAGCATACCGGCCAGCAGACCCAAAAGGCCCAGGCTCATCAGCTGGAACACCGCGCCGATGAGCTTACCGGCTGCCGTCACGGGATAGCAGTCTCCGTAGCCCACGGTGGTCAGCGTGGCCAGCAGATACCACAGGGCCGAGGGCACCGAGACGATGGTAGCGTTGGGGGCCGCCGACTCTGCCAGAAGCAGCAGGGCCAGCAGCACCGCCAGGGCCAGCACAGCGGCCAGGGCCAGAATTTTCGGTTTTCGCACCCTACGCGCCTCCCTCCGCCTTGTCAGCCAGGGACAGAAGCACCTTCACATTGTCCCGGTCATACTGCTTATAGTCCACGTTTCCGCCTGTGACTCCGTTCTCCCGGGCCGAAAGGGCGTCCAGCTCCTCCCAGTCCACCAGGCAGGCATGGAGCTTCCCGGCGGGATCCTTGCCGATCCGCAGAGGGGTCTCCCCTGCCTGTTTCTGCCTGCGCCAGGTCTCCGCCCGCTTCTGCCAGACCGGCTCCGGCATCAAGCGGTAGCCCATGGCGTAGTGGAAGGCGCACCAGCGCAGATGCTCGGCCCGGGCCAGATTTTCCAGGGCCTCCGCCGTAGGCTCGCCGCCGGGGCGGACTGCCGGGCCGGCGGCCCGCAGGAGAGCCCCCGCATAGTCCGCGCTTGCCCTGCAGCTCATGCGGCTGAAATAGTCGCAGTCCATCCACTGCTCCCGGGGGCTGCCCGCTTCGTTTCTGTGATAGGAATGGTTCAGCGCCATGGCCGGGGCGTCCAGAACGTCGCCCCGGAGGATCTCCGGCGTGTAGACCGAGACCGTCTCGGCGGGGCCCCGGAAATCGGCGTCCTTCCGGATCCGGGTCGCGCCGCATTGGAGGATCAGCGCCCGGATCCCCAGCCGGTCAAAGAGCTCCGCGAATTCCACGGCGATCTCCGCCGCCTCCCGCTCGTCGCCGATGCAGAGGGCCACATAGTTCAGCGCGGGGCCGGTGCGCTGGATCTGCTCATAGAGAGTGACGCTCCGGGCGTCCGCGTCCAAAAAGCGCAGGTCGTACTGCTCCCGCAGGCTGGGATAGCGGCTGAAAAAGCTGCCCGCCTGCTGCTCGTAGTCCTTCGCCACGATCATGCAGTGGAAGCGGCTGCCGCAGAACTGACCGTTCATCAGCAGGCCCCGCAGCACCGCCTGCCCCGTCTTGCCGAAGCCGACGATCAGAGCCTCAAAGTCCTCCGTCGCCCGGCCCTTGCCGTCAAACTGCATGGTCTCCGCCGGGGGGAAGGAGCGGATCATCAGACGGCTCAGCAGCTCCTCCCGCTCGCAGGCCAGCACGCTGCCGTAGCCGTAGCGCTCCTTCGTCCCCTGGAGGGACTCCGACACGGAGGCGTCCGGCAGGATCAGCGTCAGCGTGGTCTGCTCCTTCAGAATGCCGCGCTGCTCCAGGGCGCTCATCAGCCGCCGGGCAAAACGCAGATCGGCCCCGGCGTCCCCGTCCAGGCAGTAGACGTGAAGCTTCCGCTTCCCCGGCCGCAGACCCAGCCGCCGCAGCAGCGCCGGAGCGCCGTTCTTTGCCTCCTCCGTCGCCAGCAGCAGGTTGCCCATATGCAGGATCCGCGGCTCCAGGGCGCTGCCGCCGCCGCAGTCGATAAACACCGTTTTTTCTCTGGGGGGCAGCTGCTCCGCGAAGTCCAGGGTCTCCTGGCTCACGCCGTAGATCAGATTCAGATCCCCCTGCCGCAGGAGCAGCAGGTTCAGCGTCCGGGCCAACCGGGCTCCCACCGTCCCCACCACCGCGCTGGCCGTGCAGTAGAGCGCCAGCAGGTGCGTCAGAAACAGGGCGATCTGCATCACCGGCTTCGCCAGCAGAGGCACCGACGAAACCGCGCTGATCTCGTTTCTGCCCAGGAACATACAGAACACGGAGAACAGCGTCCGGGCCACCGCCTGGGGCAGATTGCCGCAGAGGTACAGATAGCCGTAGCCGTACAGCAGCGTCCCCAGCACGCCTGCCACAAACAGCAATACGCCGGCGATCTTCGTCAAAAACCGCGGCTGGAACCCGAGGGACAACAGCAGGGCCAAAAACAGCGCCACCGCCGCGCCGTAGACGCCAAGCAGGGACAGACTCATATGGGCCGCCTCCGATCCGGTCTGGAAATACCGTTTTTTTCATTTTACCACAGCCCGCGAAATTTGTACAGGGCCGCCGCAAAAAAAGCTTGCGGCGGCCCTGTGTCGGCTGTGTCGAATCCTGCGTCAGGCATCCTGTGTCGCTGTGTCTGCCGTTCCGACGGTTTTGCGGCGTACGAACAGGTGGATCTCCGGATCCACTCCGTCTGTATTCAGGCAGTCGTCAAACAATCGACGCAGCAGATCCGTGAGCTCTGCAGTTTCGATCCTATGGGTTGAAAAGTCCTCCATAGAGGCACGGTTGGTGGTAATGAATACCTCAACGTCAGAGCAGAAATCCAACGCCGCATCCACGATCCGTTGGAGCGCAGCAAAACAGGCGTTCAGGTATACCATATTGCGGTCTCGCATTGTGATCGGCAGATAATTGATGCTGAGAAATACGCCTGAATTGTCATGATCAGAGCGGTCAAGCAGCTCGAAGCACAAATCATCTGCCTGGGGATGAATGAAATACAGTTCCCGAAGCGCCTCTTCTGCCCCGTGTTGTATCCCGCAGTTTTGATCGGAGCATACGCGATCCAGGCAGGACTCCAGCCGCGCTTTTTCTTTTACATTGTGCGCGATGATCAGATTTGTGGTGTACATAGATTGCGGTACCTCCTGTCATACTGAACTTCAATTAAAACAATTAAAAATCCAATCACGTAAAGTCACGCTACGGATTACATCTTTGGTAAGAGAACAGATAACGGAACAAAGCCGATCGACGACTTTTTCAAGCGTAGAAAAAACTTCATTCCGAAAACCAATACGCCGAAGCTCACGCCAGATCTGCTCAATGGGGTTCATTTCAGGCGTATATGGAGGAATGTAGAATAAGCGAATGTTTTCCGGCACAATCAACGTTCCTGACTTATGCCACGCAGCTCCGTCACAGCACAGAAGGATTACGTCATCCGGGTATTCCTTCGAAAGCTCCCGCAGAAAGACGTTCATACAGGCGGTATTGCAGAACGGCATTACCAAGAAAAACGATTCTCCGGTCAAAGGTTCTACAGCGCCGTAAGCATAGCGATACTCTCTTATATGATGACAGGGCACCAAGGGACGAATATTCTTTTTGCACCAGCAATATTTTGGCTTATTGATCCTTCCAAAACCTGCTTCATCCTGGAACATAAGCCGCACGGTACGGCCTGTGGAAATCTCGAGCAGGCCTACTTCTTCGTTAATTTTTTTGAGGTCTCAATGACCTCCTCGCTGGCCTTTTTCGGATGCTTGCTCCGCGGCATGACCTTCCGCCAATCGTGACGTTGTAAAACACGATAAATCTGGCCGCTGCTAATCCTGTGTCCAACGGCCTTTTCGTAGCACCGCTCCAGTTCTGCCGTGTCCAGCACTTGCCCATGGTTTTCTCCTTTCCCGGTATCCTGTCAAATGGTGTAGGCTAATTCAAACGCACTGCGGGTGGCGTTCAGGAAGTTGGACGCTCGCTCGTTGTTTCCGATGCGGTAAACCTCATAGCCCGCCTCCGTCAGCTTTTCATACAGGTCCAGCCCCATTTTCCGCTGCCCGGCGCACACCGCCACCAAATCGGCGGGGATCGTGTGGCGGACATGCTCCGCGTCCTCATATTCCACGAAATCGACGTTGATCTGCTTGACCGCCACCGAGGTCAGCACCGTGGCATGTTTGGCAAGATAGTCCTTCAGCCGCATGGTATGGAAGAGCTCGCCGCCGTTGCAGATTTCCGGCAGCATTTCCAGGATTGTCACCCGATTTCCCTCCAGCACCAGCCGGTGGGCCAGCTCGGCGCCGGCCACGCCGCCACCAATAACCGCGATGTCCCGCCCGGTTCCGGCGTCAACCCGACGGGAGATTACGTCAGCCCCGTTGACGGCGTGCTCGATGCCCGGAATGGGCGGCATGGAGAACACAGCCCCTGTGGCAAGCACCACCTGGTCCGGCTGCAGCTGGGAAACGTAGTCCAGATCTACCTTCTGGTTCAGGCGGATTTCCACCCCGGCTCTGCCGCACTCCTCGCCAAACCAGCGGAGGGCCTTCAGCACTGCCTCCTTGTGGGGCGTCATGCCCGCCAGCAGCATCTGGCCGCCCAGCTCCGCCGCCTGCTCTGCCAGGATGACGGTGTTGCCCCGCTTGGCGGCGATGATGGCAAACTGCATCCCGGAGATGCCGCCGCCCACCACCAGGATTTTCCTGGGATTGGCGGTTTTTACCACGTTGTTTTCACTCTGGAAGTCCTCGAAGCCCACGTAGGGATTGATGGAGCAGCGGGTAATTTCATTTCTGGTGAGCAAAGCGCCCATGCAGCCGTCGAAGCAGGACAGGCAGGGCCGAATCTCATCGATCCGATCCCGCAGGATCTTGTTGGGCCACTCCGGGTCACAGAGCAGCTGCCGGCCCACGCAGACCAGATCCGCCTTGCCGCTTTCGATAATCCCGGCGCAGAATTCCGGGGTTTTCAGCTTGCCCACGATGGCCACAGGGATGGAGACCGCCTGCTTGACCGCCTCCGCATAGGGGAGATACAGGCCCTCCTCCGCCCATTGGGTGGGATTCAGCTCCATGGGTGGATTGAAGCCGGTGGAGAGGTTCAGCAGGTCGGCCCCCGCCGCCTCGACCAGCTTCGCGATTTCTACGGTGTCCGCCAGGGTGTTGCCGGGGTTGTCCTCGCCGCCGATTCGCACGCTGATGAGGAAGGGCTTGCCGCATTTTTCCCGGATGCCCCGGACGATCTCACATACCATGCGGGCCCGGTTTTCCAGGCTCCCGCCATATTCATCCTCCCGGTGATTCACTGCTGGGCTCAAAAAGCAGTTCAGCAGGTAACCGTGGGCAGCGTGAAGCTCGATCCCGTCATAGCCTGCCAGCTTGGCGTTTCCGGCGCAGAGAATGAAATCCTGAATCACCTTCCGGACCTCCTCATGGGTCATGGCCCGGGCCCCCATAAACTCAGAGGGGCAGACGGACTGCCGGCCCTCACAGTTGATGGGGTTGGATTGGAAGCCGGCGTGGTTGAGCTGCAGAATGATCTTGGTGCCGAAGCTGTGGACCACATTGGTCATATCGTGGAGGAAGGTGATGGAGTCCGGCACGTCCATCCGCAGCTCCCGGGGCCCGTTCTTTCCTTCGGGCCAGGATGTATCGGCGCACTCCTGGATGATCAGTCCGACGCCGCCCTTGGCGCGGTTTCGCATATAGGGCATCAGCTTGGGAGTCACAGTGCCGTCAAAGTTGAAGGCGCAGGTGTCCATGGGCGGCATCACAATGCGGTTTTTCAGCTCAATGCCGCCAATCCGGATGGATTGGAACAGTGGTTTGACTTCCGGTTTCATTTGGTTCTCACTTTCTGTTTCTGCCGTTGTTTTCGTTTCGTATGGATTGCAGGGTGCCCTTCACCAGGGCCGCAGCTCCAGCGTGATGCCGCGACGGTCGGCGCAGGCGGAAAGCATCGCTCTCATGCGCGCTTCCTTGTCCCGCGGGAGCATTCCTTCAGTTTTGCCCTCCGCCCGGGCAAGTAGCGCTTCCAGATCCTCCAATGCAAGCAGGTTGACTGCAAGGCAGTAGAAAACCTCCGCCCCGCCGGCATCGTACCCGTCCAAAAGCCGGAACAGAATCCTTTGCTTTGCTTGCTGTTCGGCAAGGTAGGCTGCAATTCCGATTTCCTTTGCCTTCGCCATGTCCGTTTTCTGGTTTCGATGGGAAATCAGGGAATCGTGCCGGTCAATGCCGTCATATCGCTTGCAGGGGTACTCGCTGCACTGAAAGCAGTAATCCACATTGCCGTGCCGCACGCTGCATGGGGCAATTGGGCAGCCTTGGTAGCAGGTGCTGCCGTTGAAGCAGCCGCTGCATTCACCCCGGAGCTGCATGGGACACAGCCCGCAGTTCAAGCCGCACAGCGAGAACATGCCGTCAGTTCTATTGAACTCTGGTTTCATTACAAGGACCTCTTGTTTCTTCGGATGGCGGCAAGTCTTTCCATATCCCCGCAGCGGATCTCATGGTCCAGTGCTTCGATGATCTTATTCTTTCTCTTCAAAAAATCCGGGCCGGACAGATGGATGCCGGATGTATGGTGCGTATTGAAATAGCAGTCGCAGGTCAGGTGCTCCACGAAAACCTTCAGCTCGATCAACATTTCCTTTTCCGTGAGCGGTGTGAATTCGCCGCGCTCGGCCTCTTCGAGAAGCGGAGTCCCGGGGAACAGTACCAGTCCTCCGGTGCCGACCAGCATGGGTTTGCACTGGCTGAAGAGCTCCGCCGAGTGGATGGCGTGATCCATGCTGTGCTCCTTCCCGGCTACACCGTTGAGGAAGCAAAGCCAAAAGTCGATGCCAGCCTCCCGCAGCTTTCCGCACTGCTCAACGATATCTGCAGCGCGGCAGTTCTTGTTGACCCGCTCCAGCGTCCAGTCGTCGCCGCTTTCCGAGCCCAGCGAGATCTCCCGGAGCCCCAGCTCCTTCAGGCTTTTCAGCTGCTCTACGGTTTTGTTCCGGATATCCGTCACTCTGGTACATGCGTAAATGTATTCCATCTTCGGCAGGTACTTGTTGATCATCTCCAGAATTGGCGCCAGCTTGTCATAGGTCATGCAAAGGGGATTCGCTGAAAGAAGCTGGATTGTTTTTGCATCCGGGACAATCTCTGCGAGCTCCATCAGGTCCTCCTCGATCCATTCCATCGGCTGCAGCCTGAAGGGGACTCCCTTGTACATCGTGCAGAACTTGCAGCGATTATGGGTACAGCCCTGGGTGATCTGCAGCAGCGGGAAGGTAGGCCAGTAGGGATTGCGATAAACGGTATCTGTAAAGTGCATTGAATTTCTCCTTTACCACGGGTTTGCGACCATCTCTGCGCCGAGCGCATATGCCTGCCCGCATTCTTTCGGAAACACGGTTTCATGGCGATCCATCTTGGCTTCCGGATTGAACATCGTCCAGTTGAAGCGACTGTAATCCTTGACCTGAAGGGTGTTGCCTGAGACAAAGAGCTTCGTGTTCCCGACGACGGAGTCCAGCGTTTTTTGATAGCCCTTCAACATCTTACGGTATCCGATGGGCCCGTAAAACTCCTTCGGAGAATTGCTCGTCATGATGAGCAGTACCGGGATCTTGCGTGTTGCATAGCTGCGAGGGTCGGTCTTATAGGTCAAATACTGAAAAACCAGCCGTTCATATAAAGCACGGAAGCCCGCCGAAACGTCTCCGAGGTAATTCGGCGTGCCGAGAATCAAGCCGTCGGCGTTTCGGATCGCTTCCAGCACAGGCGCAAGTCCGTCCCGACAGACACAGCGGCCTTCATTGGGAGGCAGCTTGCAGGCGAAGCAGGAAATGCAGCCCGTGTATTTCTCCAGACGATAGAGATCAAAGACCTGAATTTCCGCGTTCTCCGTTTGTGCGCCTTCTGCCGCCTTTCGCACTAAGGTTGCAGTGTTCCATGCGGTGCGCGGACTGGCGTTGATCGCTACAATATGCTTCATACGCCATAACCCCTGGCAAGCTCGTTGACGATCTCTTCGCAGGAATCGATGGACTTGATCAGGCTGGCCGCGCTGGAAACGGTATTGATTCCGGCGTCCAGGTCGCCCTTGAGCATACCGAAATAGAAGCTGCCGGTGGAGGGCTTCAAATTGCCCTTCCGATTCTCCGCAACAGCCTCCAGCGCAAGCTTGTGGGGGGTGCATCTCCACTTGAGATAGCCGTCCGCTTCCGTCAGGACAATCAGCTCGTCCGCACCGGTCTTCAGCACGTCCTCCTTGACGCTCTGCGCCGCCCGGCACTCCTTGGAGAGCACAAAGCGGGTTCCGACGTAGGCCCCTTCTGCGCCAACGCAGGCGCTGGCTTTTGCCATTGCCTCATTGACAATCCCGCCGGCGGCCAGAACGGGAATGCTGACGGCCTCCGCAAGCAGCGCGGTCTTGACCATGGTCCCGGTGGCCTCCACCGGCATTCCGCCGCCTTCGTCGCAGCCGGTGGCCACCAGAATGTCCACCCCTGCGGCCTCTGCCGCCTTGGCGGATGCAACGGTCGGGTACATATCCCGGTAGATGATCTTGAAGCCGGCGGATTTCCATTCCCTGATCTGTTCCGCGTCAATGGCGCCGATGGCGGCCAACACCGGAACGCCTTCTTCCCTGCAAACCTCAATGGTCGCCTTGGAGAAGCCGGCTCCGTCAAAAGCAGAGGTCATGACGTTCATGCCGAAGGGCTGATCCGTCAGTTCTTTCGTTCTGCGGATCTGCCTGCGCATCTCCTCCGCAGTCTCCTCCGGCGTGGCCTTGCCGGTTTCAAAGCCCGCGTTGAAGCCAAGGATCCCCAGCCCGCCCGCGTTGGAGACCGCCGCCGCCAGCTCCGGGGAGGTAATCCAGGTCATGGGGGCCTGGATTACAGGCTTTGTAATTCCAAGAATTTCGCATACTCTGTTCATGTGATTATCCTCCTGCTTACCGTTCAAATACAAAGTCTTCCATGGGTCTGCGCTTGAAGTGCCAGGCGTTGGGCTTGGCTTTTTCATTGGGATAGCCCAGCCCCAGCATCATGACCGGAATCATGTAGTCCGGCAGATCGTAAACCTCTGCCACAGTTTGAGAATCGAAGCCCCGGATCCAAATCGTATGCACGCCCAGCTCCTCGGCTTCGTACATCATGGTCGTCGCCGCGATGGAAGCGTCCTGCTCGCCGGAATTATAGTTCCGGTAGTACCGGTCGCCGGGGTTGGTCCAAACCTCTCTGGCGTCGTAGCAGACCAGAATCATCAGCGGTACGTTGTAGTGGAAATGCGTGACGGTTTTCAGCTTCCGCAGCCCTTCCTCGCTGCGGATCAGATAGAACTTCTGCGGCTGGTAGTTGCAGGCTGTTGGAACAACCCGTCCGGCCTCCAAAATCTTGTTCAGCTTTTCCTGCTCCACAGGGCGTGGATCAAAGTAACGCTCCGAGTAACGGTTTTTTGCCAGTTCCAAAAAGTCCATAGGACATTCCTCCTGAGTTATTTTTCTATATTTTACGGAATATCCTTGCAAAACACCATATTCAGAATTATAATTATGAAAGAAAACCTTACACAATTAAAAATCTGTATGAAAGCGGAGGGGAACTTATGGCAGAGCGTACCAAAATCTGGATCGCTGATACGGTAAAAAAGCTGTTGGTTCACAAGCCCATTGAAGAAATCCGGGTATCGGAGATTTGCCGCCTGGCGGAAATCCAGCGCCCCACCTTCTATTATCACTTCCGGGACAAATATGAGCTGATGGCCTGGATCTTCACCGAGGCGGCCCGAGATGTGGACGTACTGGACGCGGCCTCCGCCGCCAGGGGCATGAATGAGATGCGGAAAAATTTCTTTTATTTCAAGCGCGTCTATGAGGATCAGTCCCAGAGTCCCATGTGGGCCTATGTGCACGAATACTTTGTGGAGCAGTACAGCGACCTTGCCAAACGAGCTCTCGGCGTGGGAACCCTGGATACGCAGCTGCAGTACAGCCTGCGGCTCTATTGCTACGGCACCCTGGGTATGACCCGGGAGTGGCTGCTGAAGGACAACATCACCCCCGCAGAAACCGTTGTGCAGATGATGTTCAATTCCATGCCGGAATGTCTGCGCCAGGTCTATTTCCACAAGGTTGACTGATGCCCGTCGGCCAGGCTCTGTTGCGGCGTAAGCAAGGAAAGCAGATGTGCTTCCTTATTTGGTTTTGCAGATAATAAGAAAAGCAGGCAGTTATTTGAGAATTGAAAATCGAAGCGCTGGACAAAGAAACTGCTGCAAAAGGGCATCCGGGAGCAGTTGGAATACATTGATCTGGCCCAGGCTCGGCTGTTACATATGATGGAGCTTGCGCCTAAGGTGAAGCTGCCGTCCTGGCTGGAGCAGCGATTGTCGGTGATTCCCCTTGTCTACGCCCAGCAGAAGCAGATGCTGGAAACCAATACCCACGCCTGTCAGAACAGAATCGTCAGCTTAGCGCAGCCCCATCCTCCAATCTGTTGGTATTGTGTTTTTTGGTGGAAATAGAAAAAGCCCCGGTCGTTTTGCAGCGGTTCAAAACGACCGGGGCATGGTATGAAAAAAACAGACAGGATTTCAAGAATAATTTCTTTGAAAACTGTCTGCTGCTTTCAATATTTTGTTGTCTCCGGGGGAGAGGTTCCTCCGAAATCTGCGAAAAATATTTTTGATCAGAGGCTCGAATTGCTCCCTAATCGGGTTTTACGCAAGTTCGAGTCCTACATGATTGGAAAAACGGGGGGTTGGCATCTACGGAAAAACCTTGTACTTTTTGGACCCCCAGACATGCAAAAAAACCAGGAATTTCCTGGGTTTTTTGGGGTGGTATCTTTTTTGATCTACCCTTCTGGAAAGGCAGAGAAAAAAAGATGCCGCAGAATATTGAACCGGGCCGCCGCCCGGTGTATAATAGGATCGGCAGCAGAAATAAACAAAACAGGAGGACAAGAAGATGGCAGAGAACAAGTATGCCGGAACGCAGACCGAAAAGAACCTGATGGCCGCCTTTGCCGGAGAGAGCGAGGCACGCAACAAGTACAGCTATTTCGCATCGAGGGCCAAGAAGGACGGCTTTGAGCAGATCGCCGCGCTGTTCCTGAAGACCGCCGAAAACGAAAAAGAGCACGCGAAGCTCTGGTTCAAGGAGCTGAACGGCATCGGCTCCACCGCCGAGAACCTGGCCGCCGCGGCAGACGGCGAGAACTACGAATGGACCGATATGTACGAGGGCTTTGCCAGGACCGCCGATGCCGAAGGCTTCCCGGAGCTGGCCGCCAAATTCCGCGGCGTGGCCGCCATCGAGAAGCACCACGAGGAGCGCTACCGCGCCCTGCTGAAAAACGTGGAGACCGCGCAGGTCTTTGAAAAGAGCGAGGTCAAGGTCTGGGAGTGCCGCAACTGCGGCCACATCGTCGTCGGAACCAAGGCCCCGCAGATCTGCCCCGTCTGCGCCCATCCCCAGAGCTATTTTGAAGTGAACGCCGAAAACTATTGACCGACAGAGAGGAGAATTTCCATGAAGTTTTACAAATGCGCCCATTGCGGCAACATCGTCGCATATATCCATGACTCCGGCGTCCGCGTCCGCTGCTGCGGCGAGGAGATGAAGCCTATCGAGCCCAACACCGCCGACGCAGCCGGCGAGAAGCACGTTCCGGTCATCCGTGTGGACGGACAGCTCGTCACCGTCTCCGTCGGCTCCGTGGAGCATCCCATGCTGGAGGCGCACTACATCGAGTGGATCCTGCTGGAGACGAAGGAAGGCCGTCAGCGCAAGATGCTGAAGCCGGGAGAGAAGCCCGTCGCCGTCTTCGCCCTCGCCCCCGGCGACGAAGTCGTCGCCGCCTACGAATCCTGCAATCTCCACGGCCTGTGGAAGGCGGAATAAAAGGTATTTGTCATACAAAAAGCCCTCGCAATCCCCGGCCTGCAGATGATCAGATCCCAGCCTGGTTTCAAACCGGGCTGGGATCTGAATTTTTTGGTGGGAGCGCTTGGCCTTGAAAATGCGGGTCTCCCGGGGCTCAGGGCTCCTGCCAAAGGAGCCAGGCGTCGCTTTCCTCGTTGCCGTCGGTGACGCGGATCAGCCAGGTCCCGTCGGCGGCGTGGGAGACATGCCGGATCATGCTCCGGTCTTCTGTCGGCGCAAAAGGGAGCCGGGTCAGATCACCCTCCCGCAGGACCCAGATCCCGGGGCTGTGGTACTCGTCGCCCCCCGGCGCAAAGTGATCCTGCAGGTAGAAGGCCGGGCTCCCACAGCCTACGGACATGGCGTAGAGGTCGTCTCCCGCAAAGAGGGTACGCCCTGTCTCCAGATCCAGGATCAGCCGCAGCAGGCCGAAGTTTTCATAGTACAGATACCGCCCGTCCTCCAGCCGGAAACCGCTCACCATCAGGCCGAACTCGTTGAGCGCGTCCTGCCGGGAGAGGATGCCGTGGACATTCATTGCCGCGGCGATCATCTGCTCGTTCAAGGCCAGCTCGGCGTACTTCTGCCCGGAGCCGTCATAACGGTCCAGATACAGCTCTGGTTCTCCCTCCGTCAGACGCAGGCGTAGCAAGGCGAAGCTGTCCCCGTCGGCGCAGACCGCCCGCAGGGTATCGCTTCCGGCGCCGCCCGCCGGGAAGGAAAGAAGCTCCCGTACGCTTTTGTCAGCGGGATCGAAGGCGTAGACCTTGTCGCAGGCCGGCTGGGTCATCTCATGGCTGACGATCAGGATTCTCCCATCCGCCGCGGCCATGGACCCGTAGGGGAAACCGTTGTCTGTGATCTGGTATTTCGCCGCGCTCCGGCCGGGTCCGTCGAGGCACAGAATTTGGGACCAACCGATCAGCGTTTTCAAATTCGAGTGCCACATACTCAGCTGCAGTCATACCGTAAGTCGCGGCAAGTTCCTCTTGCAGGGCGCCCATTGCGGCATCAAAGGGGTCCGGATAACCAAAATCAGAAGCAGT
>JAEEZZ010000048.1 GCA_016292255.1 Oscillospiraceae bacterium | reverse complement strand
TCTGCCGTCCTTGACGAGCTGCGCGATGGTTTTGGGGTCCTTGCGGTCATTCTTGCTCGGGCTGTTGTCGTCCAGTTCCTTGGTCTGCTTGACGTGGTAGGGATTCACCAGAACCAGCGTCATCCCTTGCTCGGTTACATACTTGGCCAGATTGAACCAGTAGTGTCCTGTCGGCTCGCAGCCGACGAGAATCTTCTCCGCTTTGATGGTCTTGGCGTAGGCGTCGGCCCAGCGGAAAAAGCTCTGAAAGCCGACGGCGTCGTTTGTGAAGTGGAACGGTTTCTTGCTCAGCTCGATTCCGCGCCAGTTGAACGCCCTGGTAAAATGAACCTCGCTGCCAACATCCACTCCGAGAATTAAAGTTTGCTCAGATACTTGCCAAATCTTGGCGTTTTGTGTATAATCCATGGTGAACCTCCGGTTTCATTGTGGTGTTCACATCCGTCCAAAGATGCACCTCAATTTTACCGCGAGGTTCTTCTCTTTTCAATTAGCGCGTTTTACGAATTACGGGAATGCTCACTTTAAAACTTACGCCAAAAGAAAAACCGTGCCGTCCGGGGAGTCCCGGGCGGCACGGCTGCTGATTACGGTTCGACGCGGAAGGCCTGGCCGTCTATGATGATCGTCTCCAGCTCCGCCGGATCGATCGGCGTGCCGAAGATGATACTCTCGTACGCGATCCATTCGCCGTCGATCAGGCTGCCGGACTTGTGCTGCAGCATCGCGTCGTGCTCCGTCCTGGGGGAGCCGGTCTGCCAGGCGCTGTCCATCACCGTCTCCCGGCTTCCGTCCCGGAAGACCAGCTCCACCGTCGGCTCGGTCCCGTCGTCGTGGAGCTTACCCAGACCCTCGGCGTTCAGACCCATCGCGTCCACACTTACGCTCTGCCAGTTGACGCCGTGGGTGGGTGCGCCCTCTGGCTCAGTGAGCGTGATCGCGTCGGGGACAAGACTTTCCAGCTTCACGTCAAAGAGATAGTAGGGATGGCCGGACAGATCGCCCTCCTCGAAGAGCTCCAAAAGCTCAAAGCTGATCGAGTCGCCTGCCTCGTTGAGCGGCCGACTGCCCAGGAAGCCCACCAGATACCGGCGTACGCCCTCCTCCTGACCCACCGGACGGGCGTCCAGCAGGGTGCCGCTGTTCTGACGGGAACGGTTGTAGACCGAAAACTCCGGCACCACGTCCAGATGCTCCCTGCCGTAGTCCGTCAGGGCTTCCACGTCCACCACGGCGTAAATGACGCTGGAGCTGGCCGTCAGGGAGTGCAGAGAGAAGCGGTAGTCCTGCGTCTCCGCGCTGGTGGCGTAGTGGGTGCGATCCGAGGCCGCCATCTCCTGCCAGGCCTCGTCCAGCTCGTTCAGCCGGAAGGAGGCCATTGTGGGCTCCATATCCGGGCCGGACAGGCAGAAGCGGACCGCCGCGTCAGCGGGCAGGGACTCCGTCAGCTTCGCGGACAGCTCCACCCGATCCTTCCAGCCGCCGACCTCGCGGGGCAGGGAGCTCACGGTCTCGTAATCCGCAAAGGCCAGGGTCAGGCTGCTGTCCCGATAGGCGGGCACGCCCTCGCGCTTGGGGGAGACGTCCACCACGGCCCGGAGCGTCCCGTTTGATGCCGTGAGCTCCAGCAGGGTGAGCTTGTAGTCGCCAATATCCGCCTTGACCCAGCTGGCGTAGCCGTAGTCCGCCGAGATCGACCCCGCGTCGTCGGACTCATAGGTCTGTGCATAGCTGTCCAGCGCCTTGCCCGCAGGGCCGAATTCGTCCTCGAAGCGGAACGCGCCCAGCTTCCAGGCGGCGAAGACCGTGCCGCAGAGCAGCGCGACCGCCACGGCAGCAGCGGCCAGCACCCGCATGGGGCGGAGCTGCCGACGGGGCACGGACAGGGTCGAGGTCCCGTGCAGCTTCTCCAGGGTGCGCTCCCGCACCCGGTCCGCGTTCCCGCCCCGGGGCTTCAGATCCTGCCCCGCGTCCGCGAGGCAGTCCAGAAGATCGGAAATACGATATTCCATAGTAATACCTCCTGTTTACAGTTTGTTTTCCAGCGCGGCGCGGAGCTTTTCGCGGCCCCGGCGCAGGCGGGATTTCACGGTGGACACCGGGATCCCCAGCTCTGCGGCGATCACCGTCACCGGCTGACCGTGGTAGTAGCAGCGCAGGAAGATCTCCCGATCCGTGGGCTCCATGGCGCAGACCGCCGCCCGAACCAGCCGATCCCGCTCGTCCTGCTCCACGGCCTGTTCCAGATCCGTCCCGTCGCAGAGCAGCAGATCCTCCTCCAGCGGCAGGGTCAAGCCCCGCTGGCGCAGCTTTTGGCGGGCCTTGTTCCGGGCAACGCCCCCCAGCCAGGGCCGGACCGTGGACAGACAGACCTGCTCCGCCTGCTCCCAGAGCACCAGAAAGACGTCGGAGGCAGTCTCCTCCACGTCCTCCTCCGTCATGGACGATCCGATGATATAGCGGATCACCGTGCAGACGTAGGGGGTGTATTTGTCAATAAACCAGGCGAGGGCGTCCTCCTTCCCGTGCTGCAGGCGCAGCAGCGCAGTGGCCTCCGTCAAGCTCCATCACCTCCAAATCGTTTTTGAACGGCCGTCGCTGTATAATCACAAAAAACAGGAAAAAGGTTGCGTATTTCTGTTGAAAATTTTTGACCTTATGCGATCTTTGTGATATACTTTACCTGAAAACAGCGATTTCCGCAAGACGCGGTGCGCGAAAATTTGGAAAGGCGATTGCGGGTGACAGAGATGAAAAACGACGCGCGTGTTCTCCCTGGATATGCTCACGGTCTTCGGCCTGTCGGCCCTGGTCACTGCCGTCTGCCTGCTCTTCCCCACGGGGACGGCCCTCTGCCTGGGGGCGGACGGGGCATCCGTTCAGGGGCTCCGGGCCTATATCCTGGGCACCGCGGCGGGGATCCTGCCCCAGATGCTCTGCGCCCAGCTCTCCGTCTTTTTGCAGCTGGAGCAGCAGAACAAGCGGGTCTACGTCGGCATCGTGCTGATGATGGCGGTGAACGCCCTGCTGGACTATCTGTTCATCGTGGTGCTCCGCTGGGAGCTCCTGGGCCTGAACGTGCTTTCCATCGAGCTTTGAGGGCGGGCAAGCGCAGGAAACCGACAAAAATGACGGCGAGGGATGATCATTGAAAAACCAGTCGAAGCAAGAGAATCCTGCCCGGTATCTGTCCTCCCTGGAGGGCAATCCGGGGCTGGGGCGGCTGCTGCCCTTTTCCCTGCAGCAGATCCTGGCAATGTTCGTATCCAATATGATTCCGA
Source organism: Oscillospiraceae bacterium (assembly GCA_016292255.1). GTDB lineage: Bacteria > Bacillota > Clostridia > Oscillospirales > Oscillospiraceae > JAFRPC01. Next base: position 6,944 of record JAEEZZ010000048.1, on the reverse strand, counting down.
TCAGCGTGGTGGGCGCGGCCGCGTCTCCAGCGCTGTCTCGGGCGGAGATCCTGTCTCTGGCGCAGAGCGCCATGATCGCCGCCGGGATCGCCACGTTTTTCCAGGCGACTCCGGTTCGGAAGCTGGGCTCCGGCCTGCCGATCATTATGGGGCTCAGCTTCACCTTCATGGTGCCGCTGACGGCCATTGCCGCGAAATACGGGTACGGCGCGGTCACCGGCACCGTGCTGGTCTGCGGCCTGTTTGAGGGCCTGCTGGGTCTGACGGTCAGATATTGGCGCAGTCTCATGGCGCCGATCGTCTCTGCGGTGGTGGTCACCGGGATCGGCCTGTCCCTGCTCTCCACGGCGGCCCGCTCCTTCGGCGGCGGCTACGCGGAGGACTTCGGCGCGGGGCCCAACATCGTGATCGGCTCCGTCACGCTGCTGACCAGCCTGCTGTGGACGGTGCTGGTCAGAGGGAACAAAAAGCAGCTTTCCATTCTGGTGGGGATCCTGGCCGGGTACGTCACAGCGCTGCTGTTCAATAAGGTGGACTTTTCCGGGCTCACCGAGGGCGGCTGGATCTCCCTGCCGAAGCTCCTGCCCTACAAGCCCATCTTCCGCCTGGACGCGATCCTCTCCATCTGCGTCATCCATCTGGTCTCGGCGACGGAGACCCTGGGCGATATCTCCGCACTGACCGGCGGCGTGCTGCACAGGGAGCCGACCCGGGAGGAAATGACGGGCGGGTTGACCGTGGACGGCTTCGGCTCCCTCCTCAGCGGCCTGCTGGGCGGCACCCCGATCACCTCCTACTCCGAGAACGTGGGCCTGACCATCATGACCGGGGTCGTCAACCGGAACGTCATGCGTCTGGCCGGTGTGATCCTGGTGCTGATCGGCTTTTTTCCGCCGGTCACACGGCTGGTCGGGACCATCCCGGAGCCCGTGATCGGCGCGATCTTGCTGATGGTCATGGGGCAGATCGTGGTCTCCGGCGTGCAGATGATCGCCGAGGCGGGCTTCTCCGAGCGCAACAAGCTGATCGCCTCCATCTCCCTCTCCGTTGCGGTGGGCTTTACCGCCTCCACCGAGGCGGGGATCTGGCGGGACTTCCCGGTCTGGGTGCAGTCCATCTTCTCCCAGAACGTGGTAGCCTTGATCTTCGTGCTGGCCCTGGCGCTCAATCTGCTGCTGCCGAAAAGCATGGACGAGGGAACCCAAAACGATAAGGAACGGAGGGAACAGAATGGATTCCGCAGCTGAACCGATCAAAATCGAAAGCGTTTCCGTCGGGGCGGGCTCCATGCGCTTTTTCCGCTTCGGCAGGGGAGAGAAGACCCTGGTCATCCTCCCGGGTCTGAGCGTGCAGAGCGTCATCGGCGCGGCGGAGGCCATTGCCGCCGCATATCAGTCCCTGACGGATCGCTTCACCGTCTTCGTCTTTGACCGGCGCTCGGAGCTGCCCCCGGTCTATCCCATCCGGGATATGGCGCGGGATACGGCTGCGGCCTTCCGGGCGCTGGGCTTGAAGGACGTCTGCCTCTTCGGGGCCTCCCAGGGCGGGATGATCGCCCTGGTGCTTGCCCTGGAATACCCGGAGCTGGTGGGCAGGATGGCCCTGGGCTCCAGCTCCGCCCACGTTCAGCCGGAGCAGTTCCGGCAGCTGGAGCGCTGGATCGGGCTTGCCAAGCAGGGCGCCCGGCGGGAGCTGTATCTGGCCTTTGGCCGGGCAATCTACCCGCCTGCGGTGTTTGAGCAGTGCCGCGATCAGCTGCTGGCTGCGGCGGACGCCGTGACAGAGGAGGATCTGGCGCGCTTCGTGATCCTGGCGGAGGGCACCCGGGGCTTTGACGTGAGCGACCGGCTGTCCGGGATCCAATGCCCCGTCCTGGCCTTGGGCGTGTACGAGGACGGCGTCCTGGACTCCGACGCCACCATGGAGATCGCGGAAAAGCTGGATCACCGGCCGGATTTCAAGCTGTATCTGTACGTCGGCTACGGACACGCGGCCTACGATACCGCGCCGGACTACCGGGAGCGGCTGCTGCGCTTCTTCCTGTCCTGAGAATGATCTGCGCCTGCGCCCTGTGCGAAACGAAAACAGTCTGTCCCCCGCTGTCTTTGCGGCAGCGGGGGACAGACTGTTTGCATCCGGTCGCCCTTATTCCAAAGGCTTGGAGCCGTATTTGGCCATATGCGCCTTGATCGCGTCAAATGACTTGTCGCTGATATAGTGCTCGATCCGGCAGGCATCCTCCGAGGCGGTTTCCTCGTCCACACCCAGATTCATGAGCAGCCTGGAAAGGACGGTGTGCCGCTCGTAGATCTGACTTGCCTTTCGCGTACCTTCCTCCGTGAGCTTGAGATAGCCGTATTCATCCACCCAAAGCAGGCCGTCCTGCTTCAACAGGCCGACAGCGCGGCTGACGGAGGGCTTGGAGAAGCCCATGTGCTCCGCGACGTCGATGCTGCGGACGCTGCTTGACTTCTGGGAAAGCACATAGATCGTTTCCAGGTACATTTCGCCGGATTCCTGCATCGCCATAGAGTACGCCTCCTTCAAATTGTTAGCATCAGCTTATCACATCTTTCCCGAAAATGCAAATGATTTTTGAAAAAACCCTTGACAAATAAGCAATCGCTAACTATAATGGGGCTGGTTAGGAAAAGCTAACCGTTTTTTCGACCCGACGATTAGCGGAGGCTAATTGAATCAGAATGGAGGGAGAAAATGATGCCTCTTAGTTTTGCAGAAGTAGGGCAGTCCCAGATCATCAAGAAGATCGGCGGTACGCCCGAGGTAAAAAAGCACCTGGAGGATCTGGGCTTTCACGTTGGCGGCGAGGTCTGCGTGGTCAATACCGTCGGCGGCAATTTGATCGTGAACGTCAAGGAATGCCGGGTGGCCGTCAGCCGCGAGCTGGCGAACAAGATCATGATTTAGGCACCCGGAGCGCGTCAGCAAACCGACTGCCATTTCGGATGGAAGTGAGTGAATGGAAAAAGCGAGAAAGCTGTGCCCCGGCGTCATGCTGCAGATCCTGCGTCAGACAGAACCGAAGCGGATCGACTTTGTCATGACCCACGGAGCAGTGCTGCTGTTTTGCATCGGCGGCCGACTGCGATTCGCAGCAGCCGCCAAGCGGACAGCTCTGAATCCGGGCAGCTTTTGTCTGCTTTCTACTGAGGAATGGCGCAGGGGCCTGCTTCCCGAGCTGCCTCAGGGGCACTTTGAGGGCTTTTCCCTTTCCGTGGAGGCTGACGCAGCGGATGCATGGAGCAAGTGCAGCCTTGGAATCTTTTCGCCTGGATTTACCACAGTCCTGGAGCGGATCAAGAGCTTCGCTCCGGGGACGCCCCTTACAGCCGGAATCCATGGAGAGCACGTATTCCGGGAGCTGTTCGAGGCCGTGTGGGAGGAGGACTTGATTTTTTCACGGATCAAGCTGACAGAGCTGTTCCTGACCTTGGACAGGGGCGTGATCCAACCCGAAGAGGAGGGCTATCTTCCCAGAGGACAAGAGCGGCTGATTCGACATTTGCGGGATCATATCATCAGCGATGAGATGCACTACAGTTCGTTGGAGGAGCTGGCGGAGGAGCACGGCATTTCTGTCAGCTTTCTTCAAAAGAGCTTTAAGCAGATCTACGGAATGCCTGTCTATCAATACCTGAAATCATACCGTCTGGAAAAGGCTGCGGCGGCGCTGCGCGGAACAGCTCGCAGCGTGACCCAGATTGGGCTGGAGGCCGGATATACAAATCCGGCAAAGTTTTCCGAGGCGTTTCGCAGACACTTCGGTTTCACGCCTTCGGAATACAGAAGAAACGAGCAAAACAGATAACCGGAATGGATAAGTCGAACGAAAACGGGGTGGATAATCCACCTCGTTTTGCATATACTATCGACGGTTAGCGAAAGCTAATCATACAGACAAAAAGACGAACCGATCACCGGAGGGAGGGACAGGCCATGTCGGAGCAAAGCTTCATTCGCAACGCGGCCCCCACGCTGGCGGGCCTGAAAACCGGCAGCCTCTTTCCGTTCCGCTACGAATCCAGAACGCGGGCACTGGGAGAGCTGCGCAGCCTGAATCGCCGCCTTGCCCCCAAGGGGCTGCGGCTGCTGCCGCTGCGGATGTCGGACGGCTTCGCGGTGCTGTATCTCTACCGTCCGACTATGCTGCGGGAGGATTTGCGGAACCCGGAGGCCGCCTGCCTGCTCAGGGAAGCAGGCTACGAAGACTGCGGCGAAGCGGCCTGCCTGCGGGAGCTGTACCGGCGCTTCAACCGGGAGGAAGGCTTCCCCCATGAGATCGGCCTGTTCCTCAGCTATCCGCCGGAGGACGTGCGGGGCTTTATCGAGCATCGGGATCAAGGCTGCAAATGTGTCGGCTGCTGGAGAGTATACGGAGACGAACAGGCGGCCAAGTGCAGATTTGCCCAGTACAAGCAATGCACAAGCTGCTATCTGCGGCAGCACGCCCAGGGACAGCCCCTGGAGCGGCTTGCCGTCAAAACATGAATCATAAGGAGGAACCTGAAAATGAAAATTGCCGTTGTATATTGGAGCGGTACCGGGAACACGGAGGCCATGGCAAACGCTGTGCTGGAGGGCGTCCGTTCCGCCGGGGCGGAGGCTTCTCTGCTGACTGCCGCGGAGTTTACCCCCGATCAAGTGGACGCATATGACGCCATTGCCTTTGGCTGTCCGTCCATGGGCGTGGAATCTCTGGAGGACGGCGAATTTGAGCCCATGTTCCGCTCCTGCGAGCCTTCCCTGGCAGGGAAGAAGCTTGCCCTGTTCGGCTCCTACGGCTGGGGCGACGGAGAGTGGATGCGAAACTGGGAGGACGAGTGCCGCGCAAACAACGCGGAGCTTGTCTGCGACAGCGTGATCTGCAATGAAGCGCCGGACGACGACGCCCTGAAAGCCTGTGCAGCGCTGGGAAAAGCGCTGGCAAATTAAGCTGGTAACTCCCGATTTGTCCGCCAACAGATCGGTAGTACATTTCCTTTCCTTTCAAAATACCCCGGACGCGGAATTACCTCCCCGCGCACCGGGCACAGACGCCGGATGGGCGCGGCGCTGTGAAATGGTCTGACAAACCAAGGGAGTCCCTGTGCCACCTGCTCCCGAAAGCCCACAGACGCGGGTATCGCGATGATCGCGGTACCCGCGTATTATTGCGTCTTCCGATTATTTCCGAAACGCCCGCCTGGGCCCGGTCACTCCGAGGCTTCGCAGTACTCTCCGTATTCGCAGCCTACGTGGGTGGCCTCCACCTCGTCCGTCAGCTTCCACTGACCGTCTTCCTTGTCATAGAGCTTCACCGTGCCCCAGCCGTTGCCGCCGTTCCACAGGCGGTTGTGGCGCTTGACCCCGTCCGGGGCCTCATAGTTCACCAGCAGCATATCCTTCTTCCGGCAGCGGATCTCGGTCTCCATGGCCGCCTGGTAGTTCTCCTGCCGCACGTGCCAGATCACCTCGTCCGCCTGTTCCTCGAAGGAAAACTCCGTCTTCACCATCAGGTGCAGCTTGGAGAAGTTGAAATCGTACTCCTTGCCCTCGTAGTAGAACACCCCCAGCAGGCGGCGATCCAGGGGCAGGAAATAGATCTTGGGCCGCCCGCCGCCGATGTCGAAGACGCTGTTTTGCAGGGGCTTGCCGGTCTTTTTGCTCACCAGGCAGTTGGAGGAGAGCCAGACCCAGGGGCTGGTGAAATCCCGGCCCCAGTTTTTGTCCGCGTAGCCGCAGCAGCGCTCCGGCGTCACCACATATTTCCGGCCGTTGCAGGTGACGGTGCCGGTGAAGGCCGTCTTCATGCCCTCTGCGTGCCAGTACATGGCGAAGGCTTCCGCGTCCCGCAGGGGCTTGCTGGCGCCGTAGCCCACGTTAAAGGCGATCTGCTTGTCCAGCTTCAGATCCCAGCTCATGCTTCCGGCGTCGCACATCCATTCCGGGTGCGCCTCGGCCTCGACCTCGGTGACGTTCACGCTGCCCCGCAAGGCAGTCTCGGAGGCGAAGCAGTCCTCCGCCTCCACCTCATAGGGCGCGTCGCCGTGGATCCGGGTCTTTTTCAGGGAAAAGAAGCGGTGGAGCTGGCAGTGATCCTCCCCCCAGCAGCCCGCCTTCACCATCAGGTAGGAAGGGCGTTTTTTAGCCTCCCGGTTGGCGGGAAGCTGGCCGAGCACCGGCTCGTCCTCCGCCAGGGCCGGGTTACAGATAAAGTATTCCACGAAGAAGGGCTTGTCCTCGCCGGTCTCCGCGTCCTGGGCGGTGAAGCTGTGCCACCACCAGTCATAGCCCAGGTGGGCCAGGGGCCCGTGCAGCATAAAAGCGTTTCTGTTTGGATCGTGTTGATTGAACATTCAACGTATTCCTCGATTCATGTTATTCGGTGCGCTGTCAGGCATCAACGGCTGTCCGGCCGCCGGATCTCGTAATACTTGAAATCTCCCTCTGTGCGCAGGTAGCGGAAGCCCAGCTTTTCCAGCACGTGCTGGCTGCGGGTGTTGGGCAGGATCGTGTCGGCGTACAAAACGGGGACGTTCAAGCCTTCAAAGGCGTATTTCACCGCCAGCCGCTCCGCCTGGGTACCGTAGCCCTTGCCCTTCCAGGCGTTGTTTTTCATGCAAATACCAAGTGTGGCGGATATGCCCGGCTCGATGTTCTTGAAAATGATCTCGCCCGCCATCTCGTCTCCCACCATAATGGCCAGGCAGACGCGCTCCCGCTCCCGCTGCCGCCGGATATAGGCCTCCACCCACGCCGGGGAGTAGACAAAGGGCTTGCAGTCGCTCCTGTCCAGAAAAAGCTCCGGGTCGTTTTCATATTCTTTGTAGTAGGCGTGGTACATTTCGTCGGTGAAGGGCCGCAGGCTGACGGGCGGGTTTTCTCCCGCGGCAGACGCAGCAGGGGAGACCCTCTCGTCTGTGACGATGTGCTCGATCCCCTTG
>JAEEZZ010000047.1 GCA_016292255.1 Oscillospiraceae bacterium | reverse complement strand
ATCTTAAGATAGGCCTCTCCGCAGCGAAGCTGCACGCCTTCCATGAAGCCGCCCTGCAGGAGGAAGGCCAGCTTCGAGCCGTCGCTTTTGGGCGTGAGGGTCTCCAGAAATTCGATCAAAAGCCCCGGAATGCACTCCACGTAGAGAGGAAGCGCGATCAAAATGACGGTGTCCCGGTCAAAGGCCTGCCGGATCTGATCCCAGGATCCTCTGTCGGAGATCTCGTACTGCTCAAAGGTGGCGCCGGTTTCGCGCAGTCCCTCGGTGAATTTTTCCAGGATCGCGTTCGTATTGCTGTATTTTTTGACCCGTGGGCTTCCGTTGATGATCAGCACATGAAGAAAAACGGTGCGGTGTAAAAAATGAACCATCGGCTCTCCCGTTCCCGCCACCGATGGTTCCGCGGGGAGAATTTGCAATGCACGACCAGAAAGGAGAGAAAGGGCCGTGCGGTACGGGAGAATTAAGGGGACGCCTAGAGAAAAGGAGGCCGCTCAGGGGATGGAGGGAACCTGAGCGGAAGAGACGGGCAATATTATTGTTTCTATAGCATTACTGGCGGATCAGCGGGGCCTTCCGTTTTGCTCCGCCCTTGAAGGAAATATCTATTTCTTCAGCCGGCTGAACCCTGATACGGTCGATTACCGGCGCATCTTCTGTTTGACTTTTGATGGCTTCATTAGTAAAATAGGATCACGACAAATCGGTATTTGACGAGGTAAGGTCATGATTGATATTATTATCATAGAAAAAGACCATATTCAATTTGGAGATATATTAGTATATCCTCCTTTTACCCGTGGAAAAGTGGATGCAATACTGGGGCTTCCAAGAATCGAAGAGACCGACATAGAAATCGACAAAGGCCGCTACTATCACAGCGTAACGTATACGTGGGATGAACTGGGAATCGTCAGTTCCGCCGACCGACTGAAGGAAAGCTATAGTAATTTTGTCGTTTATCTTGGGCCGATCGATACCGCAGCGCGCAAGATTGATGTTTTTTTCTCAGGTCAAGTGCTGATTGGCAGGAAAGATTATACAAAGGCGCCATTCAAAGCGGATGAATACGGCATGTGCCACGTGATAAAAATCGGGCCGTTCAAAATCAATACGATCTTGGCTGATCATCTCGATGAGCTGAACCGGAGTTCTCTTGCGGAATGGATGACGAAAGAAATCGAGATCACCTATAAGGAACCACGCCCCAAGTCTTCAATCTACGATCTGAAAAAGCCCAAAGAGCCTTTGCTTCACTTTGATTCCTATCAGTTTAAACTGCTGGTCATGGAAGAATTGATGTATAAAAAGGATCTTCTTTCTCCAAAGTTTGATATTTATGACTATGCGGAGAAGAATCCGAAACGCGAGATCGATGTCGACAGTGAAGGTTATGAAGCGATCCCAGAAGCAAAGAAGTGGTTTAAGGATTATCCGATACCGGATAAACTTGCTTCGGAGATTACAGAATTGACCTGGGATGGCGGGCTTGAGGTGTTCCGGCAGATCTATCCTTTCTGGGATGGTGAAGATGATTTCTTTGATATAAAAAAGCTTTCGGAAGATGAAGTAAAACAGTTTGTGAATCTAAGGAAGGTCAATGTCGGTGCCGGCTTCTCAAAGAAGGCCATCCAGGTTCTCAAAGATCTGAGCATTGAAGTTGGCGATTAACCGACAATTCAAATTTGCGAAGAGAAAAGAAGGAAAGCATGATAACGGAAGAATGGCGGATTACCGGCACAAGAATAAAGTCACTAACAAGATATGAGGAAGCCGCAAAAGCATTTATTGGCGACAATGCTGAATTATTCGGTAACACCCTCTATCAGGATCAGCGAAGTAATTGTAAATAACGGATAAACATAGCAACGCCTCTGAACCACATCGGCTCGGAGGCGTTTTGCGTTATCTCTCTTCAAGTGGACAGATCTTTGGCAGGATTTCAAGGAAGTGCTGGCCGATCTTCTCGGCATCATAGCCGTTGGCCTCGCAGATGAACCGGACGGTATCCGGCAACAGGACATGTCCCTTTGCTTTCTCTGCTTTGTATTTCTGCCACTCCTCATATTCTTTGTTTGTAATTTGCTTCATGGACGGTTACCTCGTGAAACTGGAATTTATTACTGCTTCACTGAAGCAGTAGAGCCTCCATCTCCACAACGTAGCTTAACTAAATCCCGATTTCTTGTCGTCTATTATGCCGACGATCCCTGGATCCAGCAATGACCAACGTCGGTGCCTGAATCTCGGCAAGCTCCTCTGGAGCCACATTGGGATCGTTGACCATCAGCCCCAACAACTCTGTGTTCTTTTTGGCGGAATCGCTTTTCCCCGCAAACCGGCGGGCAATGCTGTACCCGATCTCAATGGGGAGCTGGGTCGACCGTTTGACGCCGCCCGCATTGAGATTCGCTCCGTTCAAAATGAGCCGATCCACGCGCTCCGGGTGTCGGAGCGCAAAGACCATGGCGATGTTCCCGCCGTCCGAAAAGCCCAGGAGATGGGCCTTT
>JAEEZZ010000046.1 GCA_016292255.1 Oscillospiraceae bacterium | reverse complement strand
GCTGGAATTCCTTCACACAGACTATGTGGACGGCATCGTGGGCAAGATCGTCAACGTAAAGGCCGAGGAAGCAGTCCTGGGCGAGAACGGCAAGGTCGATCCCGCGAAGCTGAATGCTCTGATGTTCGATCAGTTCCAGAACGGCTACTATGTGACCGGCGAGCAGGTCGGCAAGGCCTGGAACGCCGGCGCCGCACTCATGAAGAAATAATAGAAAACGGCACGGAGTTGGAATCGTCCTTCCAGTTCCGTGCCGTTTTACGGTTATAGGCTTTGGGGTTCGCGGGCTTGCGGGTCACCGGGTTCAGGGCCCAGGTGGTGCGGCGGGCGGCGTTCAGCTCCCGCTGCTTCTTCTTCGAGAGCTTCTCATAGGGGATGAATTTTTCCATGGTGTCTCCTTTCATGGGACGTTTGGTTTTCCGGGAGGCTGCGCGTCATAGGGCGGCGCGGCCTCCTATGGTGTCATTTCGAGGGAGCTTGCGACCGAGAAATCCGTTCTTTTCCTCACAAAAGGGTACGGATTTCTCGCTTCGCTCGAAATGACAGGAACAGAACAGATGCCTCTTCTTACTCCTCCGCGCCCTCCGGCAGTTCGATCTTGCCGTGTTCCTTCTCGAAGGCTTCGATCTCGCGGCGGATCAGGTAGAGGACTTCGCGGTTGATGGATCGGCCTTCGTAGGCCGCCAGGTATTTCAGTTTATCGTGCAGCTCCGGGTCCACGTGCAGGCCGAGATGCTTCGCTTTCTTCTCCATAGTTCCACCTTCCGAATCATTTTTTGTACTTGAATTGATCTTAATTCAAGTACATGATATAATTGAGAAAATGTACTTAATCTAAGTACGGAATATTTTGGAGGAAGCTATGGAACAGACTGCATATTTTCTCCGGCGCCCCCGCCGGATTGAGGAGCTGCGGGCAGAGGAGAACGGCCGGCGGCGTCCGTATCGGATCGTGAAAACCTTTCGCATGGGTGCGATGGACCATGAGAACTTCGCCACGGACCTTCTGGCGGACCGGGCGTTTCTGGAGGGCATAATTGCAGGTCAGCGCAGTCAGCTGACTGTTGATTGACGTCTCCACCGCCACGTTATGCACCGTCACCCAATCGATAAACGGCTGTTTCGGAACCACAAGCCGATTGCCGATCTTCAGCGTGGGGAAGCCCTTTTCGTGCATGAGCTCATACGCGGTGGACGGCGAGATGCCCATCACCTTCGCCAAGGTATCCGCGTTCAGCATCAAGGGCAGCTCGTCATAGCTCTTGTAGATACTTTCCTTCATTTTTCAAACCCTCCATCAGTTTTTCAAATCACAAAACACGTTCGGCTGATCCTACAACCAATGTACTTATTAGATCATATTTTCGGTACCATAATTAGGACAGTTCGCCTCGTTGAAGAAATAACGCGTGGAAAAAAATTTCGCGGCCCGGTGTTTTGACACCGAGCCGCGATTTGTAATCTTTATTTACTGCGAACCATTTTTTGACTGGCTGCTCTGTTTTCAACAAGCTCTACTCTTCGGTAAAATCCGTATCCATTGCAGCCTGGAGGTGGTAGTCCGGGAACGCCTTTTGTACGTCGGCGACAGCCTCGCGGAATACCGCCTTGCGGTCCTTTGCGTCGAAGCTGACCACAAGGTCGAAGCGCATTGTGTTCTGTTCCTTGATCAGATAGAAGCCGTGCATCTGCCTGATGTGTTCGTGTGCGAATACGATCTCCTCCACCTGCCGCTTTGCCGCGATGACCTCCGGGTCTTTCGTGTTGACCGAGTACACACCGATCGCAGTCAGGATGACATTGTGCTCCTGAATGACCTTCATCATGATCTCGCGGAGCAGTTGGTCCAATTGGTCCGCAGTACAGGTATCCGGAACCTCGATGTGGATGGAGCCGTTCCAAGTGTCGGGACCGTAATTGTTCAGCACCAGATCGTAGGCCCCCTGTACCTGCGGGAAGCTCAGGACCGTATCGTGAATCTTTTTGGCAAGCTCCTGATCGTTGCGCTCGCCGAGAATCTGCGAAATCGTATCTCGCAGCATTTCAATGCCGGATTTGATGATCACAAGGGAAATGATCGCGCCGAGCCACGCTTCCAGAGAGACATGGAAGATCAGAAAGATTCCGGCAGCGACCAGGGTGGACGCCGAAATGACGGAGTCCAGCATGGCATCCTCACCGGAGTTGATCAGCGAATCGGAGTTGACCTTGACGCCCACACCCTTGACGAAGCGGCCGAGCAGGATTTTGACTACCACGGCAACGCCAACGATAATCAATGAAACCGTATTATAGTCGGGCGTCTCCGGATGAATGATCTGCTTGACTGACTCCACAAAAGACGTGATACCGGCGTACAGCACAATCACCGAAATAATCATGGCGCTGAGGTATTCGATCCGCCCGTAGCCAAAGGGGTGCTTCTTGTCCGGTTCTTTTCCTGCCAACTTCGTCCCGACGATCGTGATCAATGAACTGCCGGCGTCGGAGACGTTGTTGACGGCGTCCAGGACGATGGCGATGGAGTTGGTCATCAGACCGATCACGGCTTTGAAGCCGGCAAGGAACACGTTGGCAATAATCCCGATGATGCTGGTTTTGATGATCGTTTTTTCGCGGGATACTTCCACCTTATCCATACGCGTTTACTTCTCTGCAGGCTCCCACTTGCAGCGGACAGGGGAAACAATGGAGCCGTCCTTTTTCATATCGGCCATTGCCTTATCCACGAGCTTGCGGTCAAGCCCGGTCAGCTCTGCGATCTTTCCCGCGTTCAGCGGCTCACCGGCTTTTTTCATGGCTTCCAGAATGATCTGCTTTTCGTTCATTGCGATATCCTCCTTAAGATACGTTTGCGGCGGCTGCCCGCAGCATGATTGAAAAAAACTTCATATAATATTATAGTCGAAATTATGGAAAAGGCAATTCCGAATCAGAGAAATATTTTTTGCGGATCGTTTTGTTCCTCCGTCCTTATTCGCCCCATTCAAGAGAAAACTTTACGCTGACATCGCCGTCTCCGAGCGCGGTGAGAAGTTCCTCCTTCGTCGCGTTCCCGATACGCGCAAGGCGTGTGAAGTTCCAGCTGTTTGTATCGTAGTACACTGTGATCTGATTGCCCTGATAAAGAATGACGTCTCCCGGTTCAGTCGCGATCTGCGTGTCGTTCCGGGGCAGCTCCCACGGAAGAGCGCCGACTTTCTCAAAGCTGCCGTAGTCGTGCATATCAACGGTGATCGCTTCGGAATTCAGTTTTTCTTTCAGCGCCTCCGCCGAAGAATTATCCTCAAAATCCGCGTAGAAAATCTTTCCGTTCGCTTCGATCACCAGAACGCAGGACGGGCGGATGATTTCACTATCGTCTTTCATGTCGTTATCCGTTACTTTCAAATCAAATTGTTTCAGCCATTCTTTGATTTCTTCTCTCGTCGTTCCGATCGCAAATCGCGTTCCGTCTCTCCATTCAGCGTTCGGGGCCAGGGAGTGCAGGTTTTCCGTGCTGGAGCCCACCGGACTGGAAGCGGAGGTGCAGAACGGAATCACCGTCTTGCCGCTCACGTCGACGCTTTCAAGAAAGGTGTAAATAATCTTCGGCGCCTGGCCGTGCCAGATCGGATATCCGAGAAACACGGTATCATAGTTCGACAGATCCGGCAGCTCCCCGGCAATCTCCGGGCGGGCGGAGGGGTCGGCCTGCTCCCGGTCGGCGCGGCAGTCGGTGTAATACTTGATATCGTCGTCGGTGTACGGCACTTTCGCCTCGATTTCGCAGATATCGGCGTCGAGTTCTTCTTTGATATACTCCGCGAGCGGTTTCGTATGCCCGGTGCGTGAGAAATATACGACGATCACGCCGCCGGTTTCTGTCTGCGGCTCGATACTGTTTTCGGTTTGAGACACGGGCTGAGAATCCTTTTGAGATACGGGCTGAGATTCCGTTTGAGATTCAGCATGTGATGCGTCGCCCGTCAATTCAACATCCGTTCCTGGTTCAGCCGGTTTCTGCGCTCCGCATCCGGCAAGCGCCAAGATCATCAGCGCGGCAAGCGCAAGGCATAAAACCTTAAAGCAGCGTTTTTCCAAATTCATAAGCTTCCTCAAGCTCTTTCTCTTTGCCCGCCGCCTCCGCGGGATCATTGATACCGCCGAAGAAGATCGAACCGGCAAGCTCCGCCTTCTCAAAGCAGTCCACCCAGCCCTGCAGACCGTTCACAGCCTTCTCCGGCGTGTGATCCGCGTCGTCCGCCGCGCAGGAGAGCAGGTAGACCCTGCGGAAGCGGTAATCCGAGGCATACAGCGGGTTCATTCGGTCGAGCAGCGTCTTCATCTGGCCGCTCATCTCGTAGTAATAGATCGGCGTGACGAACACAAGCGTGTCCGCGTCCCTGACCTTTTCCGAGATCCACACCGCGTCGTCCTTCTGAATGCACTTTTGCGTCTTCTGACAGGCCAGACAGCCGATGCAGAATTTGATCTCTTTTCCTTTGAGGCTGATTTGCTCCACCTCATGTCCGGCGTCCTTCGTCCCGGCGATCAGCCGCTCAGCGAGGATGTCCGAATTGCTCCTTGCCCGCAGGCTGGTGGTGATCACAAGAATCTTGCTCATAGTTTTTACCTCCGTCGTTCTTCGGAATATCTTGAAATGTGTTTCTCACGTTCGACAAATGTACCAAATATCATCACCTGTAAAACCGCACTTTCGATACAGTTCCAGCGGTTTGGAAGTGTTGTCAAGATTACCTGAAACAGTTGCAAAATCCGCTCCGATGCTTTTGAGTCTGCTTAATAATACAGCTACAATCTTTTTTCCCAGGCCGCTTCCTCTGTATTCTGGAAGCACCTGAACCCATTCGATGATCCCTTCACGACAGGTTTCATCAAATTCCGCGATCCCCGAAGCAGCCATTTTCCCGCCGGCTGCATTGATGTAGATGCATAAGTCTTCCCGGAAGGTTTCGTGCTGTTTCCACCTCATAATATCTTCTTTAGGCACAACGATATTCTCATGATGATAACACGCATTCATCATTTCCGATAGCTCTGCCGCCTGACCATCGATGGATAAGGTGTCGTAATCAAAATTGATTGGGGGTAGATTTTTCAAATCATGCTTGATCCTGAAAAATCTTTGATAATCGCCGTACTGTCCGTTCCAATCGCTGCAATGAATAATCTGCATAGAGCCGGGAAGCGTCAGTGCTTTGGCCTTCCAATACGGAATGGACAGCGTTCCACAAGGATTCTGAATGTATTCTTTCACATCCATGTTTCTCACGATCAAACCCCCTTGTCTGATGGTTGATCGATCATATCGGATAATCCGGCAGCGATATACAACGCATAAAACGTCGGAGAGAATGCCGGACAGAACAGCAAAACGACGCTGAGCACGATTCTGATTCCGGTTATGATATTTGCCATTTGATTG
>JAEEZZ010000045.1 GCA_016292255.1 Oscillospiraceae bacterium | reverse complement strand
TGGGCCGAGCAGGCCTGGGGCTCCTACTGGTCCTGGGACCCCAAGGAGACCTGGTCCCTGGTGACCTGGCTGATCTACGCCACCTACCTGCACCTGCGGATCCGCCGGGGCTGGAAGGGCAAAGCCGCCGCCATCTTCGCACTGGTGGGCTTCGTCTGCGTCCTGTTCACCTACGTAGGCGTCAACACCCTGCTGCCCGGCGTACACAGCTACGCATAATGCATAATGCAAAATGCATAATGCATAATTGCCCCGCCCGTAGGGAGCGATGCCCACATCGCTCCTTGTCCCCGCACGATGAAATATCATGGAAAGGAGTGATTCCCTAATGTTGAAACGACTGCTTGCATTGACCTTGTGTCTGTTGTTGCTTCTGGCAGGCTGTGCGAAGCCTGTGGACGGTCCCGGCATGGAACGCACCACTGAGGCTGCACAGCCCAATTCCGACGCCCCGGACAGCACTGCGCTTCCGGAAACCACCGCTCAGCCCACCGATCCTCCCGGCCCCGGCACCCAGGAATACACCCTGGAGCGGGAGCCTGGCACGAACCAGCTGATCTTCTACTGGCTGGCGAAGGACGTGGATCTTTCCAGATGCGATATGTGGATCTGGTTCCCCAACGCCGACGGCAAGGGCTACCTGTTCCATGAGGACTACCGCGGCCCCAAGGTGATCGTGAACGTCCCGGAGGACGTCACCGAGGTAGGCTTCATCGTCCGGAAGAACTGCTCCGACCCCGGCGGTACCAGCTGGGGCGACGCGGTCAAGGACTTCGAAAGCGACCGCTTTGCCGTCATCACCGGCGAGACCACCGAGATCTGGCTCCTGCCGGGGGACGGCGCCCAATATATCAGCACGGACGGAGGGAAAACCTTGAGCCAAGCAAAGAAATTCACCCTGGCGGATATCGTTGACGTGAATCAGATCCGCTACCATATCACCCCGGCCACCCGCTTCAACTCCCTGGATCAGATCAAGGTTCTGGACGGCGACCGGGAGCTGCAGATCGAAAGCCTGTCCAGCCTGGACAACGAGGTCATCTCCGGCGTCATCACCCTGGCCAAGGAGCTGGACTTCTCCAAGACCTACACCGTGGTTCTGGAAGGCTTCGAGCCCCAGAACGCCGTGCCCACCAAGGTCTTCGATTCTGCGGCCTTCGTGGAGCGCTTCACCTATGACGGCGACGATCTGGGCGCCACCCTCATGGAGCAGGAGGTGACCCGCTTCAAGCTCTGGGCCCCCACTGCCAGCGCTGTGGTGCTGAATCTCTTCCGGGAGGGCAGCGGCGGCGATCCCTATGAGCAGATCCCCATGGAGCGGGGCGAGCAGGGCGTCTGGTTCGCCGAAGCCCGCTGCGGCCACGGTACCTACTATACCTACACCGTCACCACCGCTCTGGGCGCCCAGGAGGCTGTGGATCCCTACGCCAGGGCAGTGGGCGTCAACGGCGACCGGGGCATGGTGGTGGATCTGGCGTCCACCGACCCCGCAGGCTTCGCTGAGGATCGCTTCTTTGACGGCATCGACGCCTACAACGAGGCAGTGATCTGGGAGGTCCATGTGCGGGACTTCTCCAACCGCATCGCCGGCAGCCAATACCCCGGCAAGTACCTGGCCTTCACCGAGACCGGTCTGACCAACGCCGCCGGGCAGCCTGCGGGCGTGGACTATCTGAAGGATCTGGGGGTCACCCACGTCCACTTCCAGCCCATCTACGACTACGCCACCGTGGACGAGAGCTCCGACGCGCCGCAGTTCAACTGGGGCTACGATCCCAAGAACTACAACGCCCCCGAGGGCAGCTACTCCACCGACCCCGCCCACGGAGAGGTCCGGATCAACGAGCTGAAGCAGATGGTGCAGGCCCTGCACCAAAGCGGCATGGCCGTGGTCATGGACGTGGTCTACAACCACACCTACGATATCAACTCCTGCCTGAATAAGGTGGTGCCCTATTACTACTACCGCTACAACGCCTCCGGGGTCCCCTCCAACGGCTCCGGCTGCGGCAACGAGACGGCCTCCGACCGGGTCATGTTCCGCAAGTTCATGGTGGACTCCGTGTCCTATTGGGCCAAGGAGTACCACATCGACGGCTTCCGCTTCGATCTGATGGCCCTCCACGACGTGGACACGATGCAGGCCATTGAGACCGCGGTCCACGCCATCAACCCCAAGGCCATCCTCTACGGCGAGGGCTGGACGGGAGGCAGCTCCGAGCTGCGGGAGAATCTCCAGGCCAACCAGACCAACATAAAAAAGGTAACGCCCAGCGGCGAGGGCATCGGCGCGGTGGCGGTCTTCAACGACGCCATCCGGGACGGCCTCAAGGGCTCCGTCTTTGACGCCAAGGATCAGGGCTATATCAACGGCAAGGCCAACGCCGGCACAGCCGCAAAGGTCATCTTCGGCCTCACCGGCGGCCAGCGGATCAGCGGCGTGAGCTGGTCGGCGGAGAACGATATGGTCATCAACTATATGGCCTGCCACGACAACAACACGATCTGGGACAAGCTTCTGGAATCCAACCCCAACGCCTCCGATGAGGAGCGCTATGCCATGAATCGTCTGGGGGAGGAGATCCTCTTCCTGGGCAAGGGCACGCCCTTCCTGCTGGCGGGGGAGGAGCTGCTGCGTACCAAGCAGGGCGACCACAACTCCTACAAATCCTCCGACGCGGTCAACAACCTGGACTGGGATTCCCTCACCGAGGGCAGCCTGCAGATGCGGATGCACGGGCTGATCAAGAGCCTGATCGCCCTGCGCCGGGACAACGCCTTCCTCACGAAGGGCGAGCCCGCCTGCGAGCTGTTGGAGAACGGCGTGATCCGGGTGGTCTGGACCCTGGACGGGGAGACCGTCGCCGCGGCGCTGATCAACCCCAACCCTTCGGCGGTTCCGGCGGAGCTCCCCGACGGCGGGTGGACGCTGCTCTTCTCCGGCGAGAGCTCCTCCATGGAAAGCGTGGGCGGCAAGGACGTTCTGGTGGTCACGCTGACCCACGACGACTGACCCCGGCGGGGCGAAAAACGACGCCCAAAAGACAGGGATATTCACATATATATACGAATCATTATTGACAATTCGGTATCAAATGCGATACAATAACAGCAGGACGATTTGTCCTGCTGTTATTTTCAGCAGGCGGCAACTCATTGATAAGGAGGGGTTTTTCTTGAAACGGATTGTTTCACTTTCCCTGTGTCTGATCCTGATCCTGGCGATCTTTGCAGGCTGCGGAAAGTCGGAAGAAACGCAGACCACGGGCATCCCGGAGGTCACTGTACCTATGGATGAGGGAGAATACAATCTCCCCAGGGAGATCAATACCAACCAGCTTACCTTCTATTGGCTGGCGGACGACGTGGATCTGTCCAAATGCGATATGTGGATCTGGTATCCAAACGCAGAGGAGCGGGGCTACGTGTTCCATAAGACCTCCCACGGCGGCAAGGTGATGCTGAACGTCCCCCTGGACGTCACCGAGGTGGGCTTTGTGGTACGCAAGAACTGCTCAGATCCCGGCGGCACCAGCTGGGGCGAGGCCACCAGAGACTACGAGATCGACCGCTACGCCACCATCAAGGGCAGCAGCACAGTGGTCTGGCTGAAGCCCAACGACGGCAACCAGTACTTCAGCACGGACGGCGGCAAGACGCTGATCCCGGCCAAAAAGCTTACCCTGGCCACCATCGAGGATATGAACCAGATCGGCTACTACCTCACCACGCCGGCCCGCTTCGACTCTGTGGATCAGATCAAGGTCCTGGAGGGCGAGCGGGAGGTCCCCATCAAGAGCGTGTCCAGCCTGGGCAGCGAGTCGGAATCCGGCATCATCACCCTGGCCGAGGAGCTGGATATCTCCAAGGTCTACACCGTGGTGCTGGAGGACTACGATCCCCAGAAGGCGGTCCCCACCAAGGTCTTCGACACCAACGCTTTCCTGGATCGCTACACCTACAGCGGCGACGATCTGGGCGCTGTGGTGCGGGGGAACGAGACGACCTTCAAGCTCTGGGCCCCCACGGCCACCGATGTGAGCATCGAGCTCTACCAGGTGGGCAACGGCGGCAACCGGATCAACCGCATCTCCATGACCAAGGGCGATAAGGGCGTCTGGTCCGCCACCGGCAAATGCGGCCACGGCACCTACTACGTCTATAACGTCACCACCTCCCTGGGCACCCAGAAGGCCGTGGATCCCTACGCCAAGGCCGTGGGCGTCAACGGCGACCGGGGCATGGTGGTAGATCTGCAGGCCACGGATCCGGAGGGCTTCGCGGAGGATCATTTCCTGGACAGCATCAGCGCCTACAACCAGGCCATCATCTGGGAAACGCATATGCGGGACTTCTCCAACAAGATCACCGGCAGCCAGTATCCCGGCAAGTACCTGGCCTTCACCGAGACGGGGCTGACCAACGCCTCCGGCCAGAGCGTGGGCGTGGACTATCTGAAAAAGCTGGGGATCACCCACGTCCAGCTGCAGCCCATCTACGACTTTGCGTCCATTGACGAGACAGCCAAGACCTCCAGCTTCAACTGGGGCTACGATCCCAAGAATTTCAACGCCCCCGAGGGCAGCTATTCCACCGACCCCTATCACGGCGAGGTCCGCGTGAAGGAGGTCAAGCAGATGGTGCAGGCGCTGCACAGCCAGGGCATCGGCGTGGTGATGGACGTGGCCTACAACCACACCTACGACATCAACTGCAACCTGAACAAGATCGTTCCCTACTACTACTTCCGCTACAAGGCCTCCGGCGCGCCGTCCAACGGTTCCGGCTACGGCAACGAGACGGCCTCCGACCGGGTCATGTTCCGCAAGTTCATGGTGGATTCCGTGTCCTATTGGGCCAAGGAGTATCACATCGACGGCTTCCGCTTTGATATGATCTCCCTCCATGACATCGACACCATGCAGGCCATCGAGGCGGCCGTCCACGCCATCAACCCCAAAGCCATCCTCTACGGCGACGTCCGCACCGTGGGCAGCACCACGCTCTCCAGCGGAAAGCAGACCAACCTGAACAACGTGGGGAAGATTACGGCCAGCGGAAAGGGCATCGGCTCCATCGCGATCTTCAACAACACCCTGCGGGACGGCCTCAGAGGCGCCGCTCTGAACTCCCGGGATAAGGGCTATATCAACGGCAACCCCAACACAAACAACGTCATGAGCATTATCTTCGGCATCTCCGGCGGCGCCAAGACGAACTCCGTGAACTGGTCTGTGGATAACAGCATGGTCGTCAACTATCTGGCCGGCCACGACAGCACCACCATCTGGGATCGCCTGCAGACGGCCAACTCCGATGCCAGCGAGGAAAAACGCTTTGCCATGAACCGCCTTGGCGAGCAGATCCTCTTCCTCGGCAAGGGCACACCCTATCTGCTGGGCGGCGAGGAGCTCCTGCGTACCAAGCGGGGAGAAAGCAACTCCTATAAGTCCTCCGACTCTGTCAACAACATCGATTGGGATTCCATGACCCGCACCAGCCAGCAGTTCAAGATGTATAACCAGATCCGCAAGCTGATCGCCCTGCGAAAGGCCAACTCCTTCTTCACCGAGGGCGAGGTCGCCTGCGAGGTGCTGAGCTCCAACATGATCCAGGTGACCTGGACGGTGGGCAGGACCATGGTGGCTGCCGCGCTGATCAACCCCAACGAGGCGTCTGCGGAGATCACCCTGCCCAGAGGCAACTGGAACGTCCTGTACGCGGGCGAGGGCACCAACGAGGAGCGGATCGGCGGCAGAGAAGTGCTGATCGTCACCGCCCCCGGCATCGGCGTGATCCCGGAGGATCCGGTGGACGTGGAGCCCGATGAGCCCACGGAGACCGGCGAGGAGGCCACCGGCGAGACCGGCGAGACCACGGAGACCACGGAGGCACCCTGATCCCGCCTCTTCCCCGCCCGGACGCACTCTACCGTAGCGCGGGCTAATAGCCCGCCTGCTCCCCCGCCCGGACGGGAATGCAAAATGCAAAGTGCAAAATGAAAGAGGAACAATATGAGCATCGTTAAAGATTTGTCTCTGGCCGAGTACGGCCGGATGAAAATTGCCTGGGTCAAGGACTTTATGCCTGCCCTGGGGGCCATCCGGCAGCGGATGGAACGGGAAAAGCCCTTCGCGGGCATGAAGATCACCCTGTCCATCCACATGGAGGCCAAGACCGCCTACCTCGCCACCTGCCTGCAGGCGGCGGGGGCGGAGGTCCACGCCACGGGCTGCAACCCCCTTTCCACCCAGGACGACGTGGCGGCCGGTCTGGCCTCCCTGGGGGTGGAGACCTACGCCATCCACGGGGTCAGCCCCGAGGGCTATAAGAACCTGCTGGTGTCCGCCCTGGCCTGCCACCCGGATCTGATCATCGACGACGGCGGCGACCTGGTGGATCTGCTCACCGGAGAGCGCTCCGACCTGGCCGATCGGTTGATCGGCGGCGGCGAGGAGACCACCACCGGCATCCACCGGCTCAAGGCCCGGGCCAAGGCCGGCAAGCTGCCCTTCCCCATGATGAACGTCAACGACGCCAAGTGCAAGCACTACTATGACAACAAATACGGCACCGGCCAGTCCGTCTGGGACGCCATCATGCACACCACCAACCTGCTGGTGGCAGGCAAGACCGTGGTGGTGGCGGGCTACGGCTACTGCGGCCGGGGCGTGGCCATGCGGGCCAAGGGCATGGGGGCCAACGTGATCGTCACGGAGATCGACCCCATCAAGGCCCTGGAGGCCTCCATGGAGGGAATGCGGGTCATGCCCATGGACCAGGCCGCCCCCCTGGGGGACATCTTCGTCACCACCACCGGCTGCCGGGACGTGATCGTGGGCCGGCACTTCGCCGTGATGAAGAACAACGCTTTCCTGTCCAACGCGGGCCACTTCAACGTGGAGGTCAACGGGGCGGAGCTGGCCAAAATGGCCGTGCGTTCCTTCCCCCGCCGGAATGAGATCGTGGGCTATGAGATGCCCGACGGCCGGGTGCTGAACCTGCTGGCCGAGGGCCGCCTGGTGAATCTGGCCTCCGGCAACGGCCACCCGGCGGAGATCATGGATATGAGCTTCTCCATCCAGGCCCTGGCGTTGGAGTATATGAAGAACCACGGCCGCAGCCTGGCCCCGGAGGTGTACGAGATCCCCCAGTCCATCGACGACGAGGTCTCCGCCCTCAAGCTCCACGGCATCGGCATGGAGATCGATCAGCTCACCCCGGAGCAGGTGGCCTATCTGTCCGGCTGGGAGGTTTGAAAGCCTTTGGCTTTCAAATGAAGAACGAATAATGAAGAATGAATAATTATGGTATTTTGCAGATTGCTATCTGCAAAATGAGGATGAAATGTGTCGCAGTGGGGACACCGTGCGTTAACTTGTTTTCCTCGTTCAAATGGCAATTTGAACGACACCGAAACTTTCAACTTTCCATTTTCAACTTTCAACACATAGGGAAGAAAAAACGGGAAGAGGAACCAAAGCTATGGAATACAGCGTGCAGATTATTACCGTCTCCGACCGCTGCTTCCGGGGGGAGCGGGAGGATTTGTCGGGCCCTGCCCTGATGAAATACGCTGAGCAACAGGGTTTCACCCTGTTGCCTGCTGTTCTGGTGCCCGATGAGCAGCCCCAAATTGAAGCCGCCCTTCTGGCGGCCTGCCGGGCGGACGCCGCCCTGGTGCTGACCACCGGCGGCACGGGCTTCGCCCCCCGGGATGTGACCCCGGAGGCGACCCTGGTTGTGGTGGAGAAGCAGGTGCCCGGTATCCCCGAGGCCATGCGGGCAGCATCTCTGCGGATCACTCCCCGCGGGATGCTGTCCCGTTCTGTTGCGGGCATCCGGGGCCACAGTCTGATCGTCAATCTCCCCGGCAGCCCCAAGGCTGCCCTGGAAAACCTGGAGCCCGTTCTCCCGGCCATCCTGCACGGCCTGAAGATGCTCCGCAGCGACGGCCCCAACGACTGCGCGGCCCGACAGCCTGACGGAAACGAAGGACTCGGGCGCTGAAAGGAGAGACCGGAATGAAAGCGCGAATCCTCGTGCTCCTTCTGCTCAGCCTGCTGCTGAGCGGGTGTACGACGCCGCCGGAGCCGGAGAAGACCCCCTACGATCTGCCGGCGCCGGTGGAACCGCTTGCGCCCCAGAATGAGGAAATGCTTCCTGTGCTGGAGAACCACGCGGTTGCCGCTCCGTTGGTCAGCGGGCCGGGGGGCAGTGTCCACGCCCTTCGATACCGAAACGGGCGCTGCCTGGATCCGGTCTACGGCGACATAGACGGCGACGGCCTGTATGAGCTGGTCTACCGCACCGCCAGCGCGGCCGACGGGACGGTGTATGAGGCGCTCTGGGCCTACGGCCTGGAGCAGGGCCTGCCCGTTTTGGAGGGAAGCTGCCTGCTTCGGATCGGCGGCGCGGAAACTTCCCTGTCGGTGCAGGGCAGCAACGTCGTCTACAGCTGCGCCGTCAACCAAGGGGAAACAAAACGCAGCGATCGGATCACCGTCACCGTGGAGGACGGTCGCATGGACTTCGGAGAAACCCTTCCGGAGGGGCTGAGCTTGGCGTACAACCGGCTCACGGAGTATGGCAGCTCCTTCCGAAGCCTGAGATCCAAGGCGGAAGATCGTCTGCTGGCCCAGGGCCCGTGCTATTTCCTCTGGCAGGAGCCGGGGACGTTCCATACGGCGGAGGAGCTGGAGAATGACAGCACGCAGTCCTACGTCTGCGCCGCCATGACCAACAACGGCGTCACGGTCACGGGCCTTGTCTATTGGTATACGAAGCTGGACGGAAGCCAGGTGTGCGACGCCAACGGGGTGGACAATCCGATCAGGCTGCGGGGCGCAAATCTGGACGGCCTGGCAAAGCAGGTGCTGCTGGACAAGCTGGGGGATCCCTTCTTTGAAGTGAAATCCGGGGAGGACGGCCCCCTGCTCTGCTGGTTCACGGAGAACGGCAAGCTGCTGACTGCCCGCTTTGAGGACGGGCTTGCCGTCACGTCTCTCATGGATCTGCCCATCGGCTGAGGCGCGTCCCCGGACGCAGCCCCGCCCAACCGGGCCTTTTCAAACAACCACAACCAAAAAGGAGGTTAACACTATGACAATTCTTGTGACCGGCGGCGCCGGATATATCGGCTCCCACACCTGCGTGGAGCTGCTTCAAAAGGGCTATGAGGTGGTCATCGCCGATAATTTCGTCAATTCCAGCATGGATGTGCCGGAGCGCATCGCAAGGATCACCGGGAAGATGCCCAAGGTCTTTGAGCTGGACGTGGCCGACAGCCACGCCCTGGATCTGGTCTTTGCCGAAAACCACATCGGCGCCGTGATCCACTTCGCCGGCCTCAAGGCGGTGGGGGAGAGCTGCCAGATCCCCCTGCGCTACTACCGCAACAACCTGGACACCACCCTGACCCTGCTGGAGACCATGGAGCGCCACGGCTGCAAGAAGCTGGTGTTCTCCTCCTCCGCCACGGTCTACGGGCCCAAGAATGAATGCCCCTACACCGAGGATATGCCCACCTCTGCCACCAATCCCTACGGCTGGACCAAGGTGATGATCGAGCAGATCCTCCGGGACTACTGCGCGGCGAACCCGGAATTCTCCGCGGTGCTGCTGCGCTACTTCAACCCCATCGGAGCCCATGAATCCGGCCTGCTGGGGGACGATCCCAACGGCATCCCCAACAACCTCATGCCCTATGTGGCCCGGGTGGCCGCTGGCCAGCTGCCCCGGCTCACCGTCTTCGGCGACGACTACCCCACCCGGGACGGCAGCTGCCTGCGGGACTATCTCCATGTGGTGGATCTGGCCAAGGGCCATCTCTCCGCCCTGGAATACGCCGCGTCCCACACCGGGGCGGAGGCCTTCAACCTGGGCACCGGGGAGGGCATCTCTGTCCTGGAGCTGGTTCACAGCTTCCAGGAGGTCAACGGAGTTCCCGTGCCCTTCGTCATCGGCGGCCGCCGGGACGGCGACCTGGCCGAGGTCTATGCCAACCCCAGCCGCGCCCGGGAGGAGCTCCACTGGACCGCGGAAAAGACCCTGGACGATATGTGCCGGGATTCCTGGCACTTCATCCAGACCCGGAAGGCTGAGCGCTGATGGAACGGGGACAGGTCTGCCTGCGCCGGGGCGAGGAAAAGGAGCTCCGGGCAGGAAAGCTCTGGGTCTATGACAACGAGATCGACTGGGTGGACGACTACTGCCATGACGGCGACGTGGTAGAGCTGCTGGACAGCCGCATGGCCTTCGTGGCCCAGGGCTTCTTCAACGCCAAGTCGAAGATCACCGTGCGGATCCTGACCCGGGATAAAAACGAGACTGTGGACGCCGCCTTCTTCCGACGCCGCCTGCAGGCGGCCTGGGATTACCGCAAGAGCCTGGGCTTTTCCAACGCCTGCCGGGTGGTTTTCGGGGAGTCCGACGGCCTGCCCGGTCTGACGGTGGACAAGTTCGGAGACTATCTCTCCGTGCAGATCCTCAGCCTGGGCATGGAACGGATCAAGGGGGAGCTGGTGGAGGCCCTGGTGGACATCATCAAGCCCCTGGGCGTCTACGAGCGGGACGACGTGCCCGTCCGGGAGAAGGAGGGCCTGTCCCAGACAACCGGCGTCCTCTACGGCCAGGTGCCGCCCCTGGTGGAGATCCTGGAGCACGACGCCAGAATGCTGGTGGATATCCCGGGCGGCCAGAAGACCGGCCACTTCCTGGATCAGCAGGAGAACCGGGGCCGGACCAAGCCCTACTGCCCGGGCAGGAGCGTTCTGGATCTGTGCAGCCATACCGGCGGCTTTGCCATCCACGCGGCCCTCTACGGGGCGGCCTCCGTGGAGGCGGTGGACGTGTCGGAAAGCGCCCTGGAAATGCTTCGCCGCAACGCGGAGCTGAACGGGGTAGGGGAGCGGATCACCACCGTGGCGGCCAACGTCTTCGATCTGATGAAGGCCTATGACGAGGCGGGCAGACGCTTCGACACCGTGATCTGCGACCCGCCCGCCTTTGCCAAGAGCAAGAAATCCCTGGAGGCGGCCTACCGGGGCTACAAGGAGCTGAATCTGCGCTGTATGCGCGTCACCGCCCCGGGGGGCTATCTGATCTCCTGCTCCTGCTCCCAATTTATGACCCCGGAGCTGTTTTTGCAGATGCTCCGGGACGCGGCTGCCGATTCCGGCCGCAGGGTCCGCCTGCTGGAGACCCTGATCCAGTCCCGGGATCACCCCGCCGCCCTCAACGCGGAGCAGAGCCTCTATCTGAAGGGCTATATTCTGCAGGTGCAATAAACAAACAAACGCCTCCCCGCCGAAACGGGGAGGCGTTCGTTTGGTACAGTGTGGAATTGTTTGGGAGAAATCAGCCTTCGATCATGATGGTGCGTTTCTCGGGCAGCTTGGGGGCGGTCTTCTTGGGGACGTTCAGCTTCAGCACGCCGTCCTCAAAGCGGGCCTTGATCTCCTGCTCGGTCACGGCGGTGCCCACGTAGAAGCTCCGCTGCATAGCGCCGGCGTAGCGCTCCTGGCGGATCACGCGGCCCTTTTTGTCGGTCTCGTCCTTGTCCACGCCCTTGGTGGCGCTGATGGTCAGGTAACCCTTCTCCAGGTTCAGCTCGATCTCGTCCTTCTTGAAGCCGGGGAGATCGATGTCCACGTCGTAGTGATCCTCATGCTCGCGGATATCCGTCCGCATCACGTGGGGGGCGTGCTTGCCATAGAGCTGCTTTTCGGTGTCGGCCAGGGTGCGGGGCCAACGCATCCAATCATCAAAGAAATCATCGTCAAAAAATCTGGGCATCATAGGTCATTACTCCTTTCACTCATTTACATTGTTGTGTTTGCCTATGTAACTGAGCAAGGTGTCGGGAGCTTTGCTCTCTTCCTTTGTTCTGACCCTATTATACCACCAAAATTAGCACTGTCAATAGGAGAGTGCTAAAATAATGATGAAGTTTTTGTAATCAATTTGTGAACGGCGGAACGGCCCCACCGGAGCCCCTCTGTCCGCCCGCCGGGAAGCTGTCTGCCAGCCCGCCGGAGCCCCTCTGCCAGCTCGCTGGAGCCCCCGAATCGCCCCGGGCTTTGTTAACATAATCTATTCGACAAAAGCTGACATAATTTGTTTACAAAACGCGAACTTATTCACAAACGGGACAGAATCCCGGTGGGGATTTCAGACGGGGCATGACGGAAAACCCGCTTTTTACCGGAAGTTTTTCACATTATCCACAGCGTTTTCCACATTTGTATGTTTATCCGGACAGATTTCGACAATATTCCCGATGTTAACATAACGCAGTTTCCAAGGCCATTTCAGCCCTTTTTGGAGCAGCCTGCGATCCCCCCGGGCGGGGTGCGTCCGGGCGTGGCGCGCCTCCCCACATGTCATTCTGAGCAAAGCGAAGAATCCGTGCCCCCGCGGCCAGGGAAAGTAATGAATAATGAATACTGAAGATTTAAGAATGAATCATGATTGTGTTTTTCAAATCGCGATTTGAAAAACTCCGACATTATTCATTAGACGGTTATTCATTATTCAGTATTCATTAAAACCCCATCGTGCGGGGTGTAGGGGCTGGCGTCCCCGACAGCCCGACCGTATCGAAACGGGAAAGACTCTGGGCGTCGCGGACGCCGCCCCCTACAGGCGGGGGAAAAGGAGCGATGTGGGCATACTTCGTGACTCTTCGAGTTCGCTCCCTACGGGCGTGGTGCGTTGCCTGCTGCTTTCGCCCAAAAACGAAAAAACCCCTTCCGGACGAACCGGAAGGGAATATTTTCGAACGCGAATTACGCCAGCTTGTTGAGCTTCAGGGTCATGCTGCTCTTCTTCCGGGCAGCGGTATTCTTGTGAAGAAGACCCTTGTTCACAGCCTGGTCCACAGCCTTGACAGCGCACTTGTAAGCGGCGCTGGCAGCCTCGCGATTACCTTCAACGACAGCGGCGTCGAACTTCTTGATATCGGTCTTGAGGGCGGACTTGCCAGCCTTGTTTCTGGCATTGGCGACCTTGGAAAGCTCGACTCTCTTCTTGGCGGACTTGATGTTGGGCACGGTTACACCTCCTTGACCCGAAAACTATGCCTGCATGGGCAGGCTCATGCAGAAATGTATTATACTCGGTCATGTCAATAAAATCAATAGTTTTTTTGAAAAAACTCGAAAAAAATTCCCGGAAATTCCCGGAAATCCTCCGATCCCCCGGCGAGGGTGCCCGCCGGGGGCAACGTTTTCCGGAAAAATCGGAAAACAAATTCTGCAAAAATCGTGAAAACAGACTTGGATTTTTCGAAAACCGTGCTATAATAGTAACTCAGATGACGCTATGCTGCGGTGTCCGTGGGGACACCGGCACCGGCGGAGGGGACGCTGCCGTCCCTTGCCGGAGGGCGATCGACCATCTTGTTGTTTTGATATAAAAGGATCTACTGGAAAGAATAGAGGGAACGGAGGAATCGTATGCTGCGCTTGTTCACGGACACCGACACCGACATTACCCCGGCGCTGGCGGAGGAATACGGGTTTACGCTGATTTCCATGCCCTACGCCGTGGAAGGGAAGACGGTCTATCCCTATGAGGACTTTGAGGTCTTTGACGATCACGCCTTTTACGATCAGCTTCGAAACGGCGTGCTGCCGAACACCAGCGCCCTGAGCCGGGAGCAGTATCTGCTGTATTTCGAGCCTGTCTTTGCCGCCGGGGACGACATCTTTTACATTCACTTTTCCCGGGGCATGACCGCCACCTTCGATGTGATGGACCAGGCCGTGGAGATGCTGCGGAAGCGCTACCCGGAGCGCCGCTTCTACGATGTGGACACCAAGGGCGTCACCACGCTGAGCTACGCCATCGTCCGGGCCGTGGGGGAGCAGTTCCGGGTGGGCAGAAGCCCCAGGGAGATCATGGATTGGGTCGCCTCGGAGGTGGATCACTACGCCATGTATCTTTTTGCCGACGATCTGAAATTCTTCCGGCACAGCGGCCGCGTCACAGGCCTGGCCGGGACGATGGGCTCCCTGCTGGGCATCCGCCCCATCATCTGCATGAACCAGGAGGGCAAGCTGGTCTTCGTGGGCAAGGAGAAGGGACGGCAGAAGGCCATCGAGCGCCTGGTGGCCTACGTGGAGGAGCTGGGGGACAACGTAGCCCGTCATCCCGTGTATATCGGCCATACCGACGCCCCGGAGATCGCCCAGGAGCTGGCCGACGCGCTGCAGCAGCGCTTTGACGGCCGGCTGAAGCTGGAGCTGGTCCCCGTCAATCCCACCGCGGGCTCCCACTGCGGGCCCAACGGCGTGGGCGTCTGCTTCCACGCCAAGCACAGGTGATCCTGTATACTTATCCCCGGCGGCGAGTATGACTTGCCGCCGGGGATTTCTGTCTTCGGGCCGATTCGGCGCTTTTCCCGCAAAGAAGTATTGACAACCAGACAGTATACTGATAGAATAAGATATGGATAAGTATATGCTTTTTGCGTTTTCCTGGGAGGTGTTTCTATGTTGGCCTGCCGAAATATATTCAGACGATCCGGTGCACTCCTGCTGTGCCTGATCCTTGCCGTCGCGCTGCTGGCGCCCATGGGGGTGCACGCGTCCGCAAAGGATCCAAAGGTCGTCCGCGTGGGTTGGTTCGATTCCAACTTCAACCGGATGGACAGCTCCGGCCGCCGGAGCGGGTACGCCTACGAGTACCAGCAGCAGATCGCCGCCTACACCGGCTGGACCTACGAATATGTGGAGGGCAGCTGGTCGGAGCTTCTGACCATGCTGGAGGAGGGCAAGATCGACCTGCTGAGTGACGTCTCCCAGACGAAGGAGCGCGAGGAAACGATGCTCTTCTCCGCGGAGCCCATGGGGACCGAGTCCTACTATCTGCTCATCTCCACCGACAATCAGGACATCACCGCGGACGACCTTTCCTCCATCAACAAAAAGCGCGTGGGCATTGTGAAGAACAGCATCCAGAAGGACTGCCTGCTGCAGTGGACGCTGGAGCACCGGGTCTACCCGGAAGTGATCGAGCTTTCCGATTCCTTTGACGCAGAGGCGGAGATGCTCTACAACGGAGAGCTGGACGCCCTGGTGTCCATGGACGGCCTGCGGGCGTCCAAGCCCGTGGTGCCGGTGTGCAAGATCGGCACATCCGATTTCTACTTTGCCGTCAACAAGGACCGCCCCGATCTTCTGGCGGAGCTGGACGACGCCATGGGCAGGATCCTGGAGGAGAACCGGAGCTACAACCAGCAGCTGTTCGACAAATACATCCGCTCCTATGGCGGCAGCGCGTTTTTGACGCCCGCCGAGCGGGAGTGGTACGAGAGCAAGGAGTCCATCCTTGTGGGCTACTGCGCGGATTACCTGCCCTTCTGCGACCAACAGGACGGGGCCCTCACCGGCGCGTTGGCCGACTACCTGGAGATGATGGCAGGCAGCATCAAGAATGCCACAGTGGTCTTCCGTCCGGTGGCCTATCCCACCACCCAGGCCGCCCTGGAGGCCCTGCAGGCCGGAGAGGTGGACTGCGTTTTCCCCATGAATCTCAGCCCCTACGACAGCGAGACCAGGGGCATTCTGACGACGGCCCCGCTGATCCAGTCGGAGCTCTACGCTGCGATCCGATCGGCGGATGAAAAGAACCTCTCTGCGGAGGAAAATCTTACCGTGGCCCTGCGGGAGGGCAACCTCATCTACCAGATCTTCGTGCAGGAATGCTTCCCGAATTGGAGTCTGAAATACTACCCCACCGACAAGGACTGCTTCCGTGCCGTGGAGGAGAAGGAAGCCGACTGCGCGCTGATGAGCAGCTACCGCCTGGGCTACTACGAGGAGTACCGCAAGCGCTATGAGATCCAGGCCGTTCCAACGGGCCATCCCGTCAGCCTCTGCTTTGCGGTCCGGCAGGACGACGCCCAGCTGTTTTCCATTTTGAACAAGACGGTCAGTCTGATCCCCAAGTCCACCATGGAGGCCTCTCTGCTGGTGCAGACGGTTCCCCAGGAGCAGATCACGCTGCTGGATTACCTCCGGGAGAATTGGATCCGGGCGCTGGTCTTTGTGCTGATCCTTGCGGCCCTTGTGGTGGCGATCGTGATCTTCCTGCTGCGCCAGCGGGAGAAGGAAAAGCGGATCGCCGAGGCCCGGCAGGCGCTGATCGACGAGACCGAGCGCGATTCCCTCACCGGCCTGTATAACCAGAGCTTCTTCTTTGCCTACGCCAACCAGTATTACCGGGAGCATCCCGGCGAGCCCATGGAAGCGATCATGCTGAACATCGACTGCTTCCACGGCGTCAACACCCTGTACGGATGGGAATTCGGCAACACGGTCCTGCGGATCCTGGGCGGGGCGATCAAGGAGTTCCAGTCCGGTGCCCCCGGGATCGCGGGCCGCATCGAGGCGGACTGTTTCGTGATCTACACCTCCCATTCCGTGGATTATGAGGCCGCGCTGAAAAAGTTCCAGGATGAGCTGAACCGCTTCAATTCCAGCGTCCGCGTGCGTATGGGCGTCATGCCCAAGGCCGTGGGCGTCGAGCCGAAGCAGATGTTCGAGCGGGCCCGCACCGCCTGCGGTCTGGCGCGGAAGCAGTTCAAGCCCCACATGGTCATTTTCGATGAGAAGATGCACCGGCGCGAGGTGTTTGAGCGCCGCCTGCTCAACGACCTGGACAAGGCCGTGAAGACGCAGCAGCTGCTTGTGTGCTACCAGCCCAAATATGACATCCAGTGCGAGCCGCCGAAGCTGGTCAGCGCGGAGGCCCTGGTGCGCTGGCGCCATCCGGAATACGGGATCCTCTCGCCCACGGAATTCGTCCCGCTGCTGGAGCGGAGCGGCCGCATCGGCGTGGTGGACAAGTTCGTCTGGCGTGAGGTGGCCCGGCAGATCGCTGTCTGGCGGAAGGCACACGGCCAGGAGATTCCCGTTTCGGTGAACCTCTCCCGGATCGACATTTTTGATCCCAGCCTGGTGGATACCATCGAGGAGCTGGTGGCGGAGAACGGCTTGAATCGAGCCTCTCTGAAGCTGGAGGTGACCGAGTCCGCCTACACCGAGAGCGCGGATCAGGTCATCGCAGTGGTCAGCACCCTGCGGAAGAAGGGCTATCAGATCGAAATGGACGACTTCGGCTCCGGCTATTCCTCGCTGAATATGCTGTCCACCCTGCCCATCGACATTCTCAAGATGGACCAGGAATTCGTCCGGAATATCGGCCGGGACGAGAAGGACGACCGGCTGGTGGGCCTGATCCTGGACATCGCCCGCAATCTGAAGGTGCCCGTGGTGGCCGAGGGCGTGGAGACCAACGAGCAGCTGAACGTGTTGAAGTCCATGGGCTGTCAGTTCGTCCAGGGATTCTTCTTCGCCCGCCCGCTTCCCCCGGAGATCTTCGAAAAACAGGCATTCAAGGAATAAAAAAATACACCAAAGCAAAGCTCCTGCCGCTGACGCGACAGGAGCTTTGAAGTGATGTTTACGCCGATGGCGCAAGTGATGTTTTTGCCGCAAGGGGCAAAAGTGATGTTGCTCCTTGCGGTCGCAGTGATGAGATGTGTTCCGCTTTCCACGCGCGAAGCGCACATCACTTGCGAAGCATACATCACGCCCTGGGGGCACATCACGTTCCGCGGAAGCGGAACACATCGTTGAAAAAAGCGTCTTTTGTCTACCGACAAAAGACGCTTTTTTCATGGTGACCCGTACGGGACTCGAACCCATGTTACCGCCGTGAAAGGGCGGTGTCTTAACCACTTGACCAACGGGCCTGGTAGCGGCAATCTGACTCGAACAGATGACAACACGGGTATGAACCGGGTGCTCTACCAACT
>JAEEZZ010000044.1 GCA_016292255.1 Oscillospiraceae bacterium | reverse complement strand
GAACCACGAGGCCTCCGGTCAGATTTTTATCGAGCTTGTCAAGCTCCGCCAAAAGATTGCCGAAGCCAAGGGCTATGAGAACTACATGGATTACAGCTATGCCTGCAGCTTCAATCGGGATTATACACCCGCTCAGGCGCGTGAGTATCTGGCCTGCGTCAAAGACCTCCTTGCTCCGCTGATGAAAAACCCCAACATAGCCGGTCCGTATTCGTACTATTCCTACTGGGATGAGTCAAAGTCTATGGATTACCTTTCCTCTGCCGCGGAACGGATGGGCGGCCCCATTTGGGAGGCCTTCCGGTTCATGTCCGGCCACGAGCTGTATGACGTCTCTTACTCGCGGAACAAGATGGGCACCGGCTATACAAGCTATCTCGGGAACTATGAGGCGCCCTTTCTTTTCGTAGATCCCTCTTCAAAAGATCTGGTCATCACGCTGTTCCATGAATTCGGACATTATACCGATTGGTATCGTAATTATGGGATTGCAGGGGATTACGAAACGGGAGAGACCTATTCCCAGGCAATGCAGTATCTGGCGTTTGCCTATGCCGATCCGTTCTCGGATGATGCGCGGGCTTCGAACCTCCGCGCGACTGTGTCGGATCTTCTGGTTTACTCCATCCTTCAGGAGGGTGCCTATGCGGACTTTGAGCTGCAGGTTTACGCGCTTGCGCCGGAGGAGCTGACCGTGGAACATCTCGACGCCATATTCGGGCAGTGTATGAAGGATTTCGGCATTTCCGGTGTTTCCGGCGTGCGTTTTAAAAGCAACTATTGGAGCGCCTACCTGCATTTCTTTGCTTACCCCGGCTACGTCATCAGCTATTCCGACTCTGCGGTCACTGCTTTGCAGATCTGCCGTCTGGAAGCGGAAAATCCCGGCGCAGGCGTCGACGCCTTCTGCCGTCTGCTGAATCGTACCCACGGGAAGAAATTCGCCGCGGTTCTCGCGGAGGTCGGCCTGGACAGCCCATTTGAGGAGACTGCCCTGGAAAAGACAGCGGCATTTCTGAAGAACGCATTTGATATGAACTGATGCAGAAACCGCGGACTTCCTGCGCTCCTTCCTGGAGCTGCCGTAATTCGGAACCGGAAAGGAATTGATTGCTATGAGGCAAAGCCGAATCACCGCCCTGCTGCTGGCGCTCGCGCTGCTGCTCAGTCTCTTTGCAGGCTGCGCGGAGGACAGCGTCACAAGCACCACCGCTGCGCGGATTTCAGAAAACAGCTCTCAGTCCGACTCTGCGTCGGAACCGGTCACAGCGGAACCGACAACTGCCGCGCCGGAAACTGCCGCGCAGGAGACCGCCGCGCCGGAGACCGTCGAGGTTCCGGTTCGTTACCGCCTCGGCGCAGACTACGGCCCCGCGCACAACGGGGAAAAAATCTCCATGCTGCGGCTGGCCGAGATGCCCTACGTCCACCCGGATGTCGAGCAGCTGGCGGCCGATTTCGACAGTCTTTCGATGCAGGCGATGACGAGCGGCGACGCGGACGCCCTGCTTGCCGCGTATTTCGACCTGGAATACCGTTACATGCAGTTCGGTTCGATGTACACGCTCGCGGAATTCCGTTACAGTATGGATACCACGGACAGCTACTGGACGCAGGAGTACGACTACTTTGTCTCTCAGAGTCCCATCCTCTGGGATAAGGAGGCTGCCATGCTGCGCGCCCTCGCCGCCTCCCCCTGCCGGAACGAGCTGGAACAGCTGTATGACGGCTTCTATTTCAGCTACTACGAAAACTACGATCCGGATGCCGATACCGGATATCTGGACATCCTGCAGCAGGAAAACGAGCTGCTGCGGCAGTACCACGCGCTGACCGGCGCCTCCTCCGTCAGCTATGCGGGCGAGACGAAGCTGCTCAACGATTGGCAGAAATCCGATTCCGTTGAGATCCGGGACGGCGCCTACAGCGCCTTCATCCAGCAGTACCACGACGAAATCGGCACGATCTATCTGGAGCTTGTCCGCGTGCGTCAGAAGCTCGCCGCCGCAGTGGGCTATGACAGCTACATCGACTACGTCTATGATACCTTCGGCCGGGACTATACCCCGACGGACGCAAAGGAGTTTCTCTCCGATGTCCGCACCAATCTCGTCCCACTGGCGGACGCGCTGTACGAGCGGGATCCGGCGCTGCATTTGGGCTATTCCGATGCCCTGGATCAGGATCCGGTTGCCCTGCTTGGCACCGCGGCAGAGAAAATGGGCGGTTCCATTTGGGCGGCCTACCGCTTTATGGTTGCCTACGAGCTTTACGATCTCAGCCCGACGCCGGAAAAGCGGGATGTCAGCTATATGACCTACGTGGCGGAATATGAGGCCCCCATTATCTTCATCAATCCCTTGAAGCACCAGGACGTCTACGGCAGCCTGTCCCATGAGTTCGGCCACTTCGTGGACTGCTACGTCCATAACGGGTTGTACGACGATACTGAAACCACCGAGACCTTTTCCCAGGCTATGGTCTATCTGGCGCTGGCCAACGCGGAGCTGCCCGAGGACGAAAAGGCCGAGGCGCTGCGCATGGCGCTGACGGAGCTCCTGCTGGGGCGGATCATCGAGCGCTGCACCTACGCCGATTTTGAGCTGCGGGTCTACGCCGAGGATCCGGAAACGCTTACGCTGGAGAAGCTGGACGCGATCTACGAGCATTGCTGTCTCGACGACGGGCACCGCGTCCCCTACCCCGAGGGGGTTCGGCCGCTGAGCTGGGTACGGGACGACTATTTCTTTGACTCGCCTGGCTACGTCATCAGCTATCCCTGCTCCGCGGTAGCCAGCCTGCAAATCTGCCAAAAGGAGGCTGAAAAGCCCAGCGATGGCGTTGCGGCCTTCTGCCGTCTGCTGAACTACGCCGACGGCTGGTATTCCTTCCAGTATGCGCTGCCTGCCGCCGGTCTGAAAAATCCCTTCGCGCAAAAAAACAAGACAAACCCGCTGGTCGAGATTGCAGCCTTTTTGAAGGAAGCCCTGGAGCTGCCGTGATCGTGCAGCCAAAAGAATCGAGCCGGTTCCCCGTTGGTACGGGAAACCGGCTCGTCGTTTTCTTGTCAGACGTTGAGCGCGTTGAGAATGTCGGGCAGCTCCCGATCGACGATGGCGTTGTCGATCTGGCAGGTGCCGGCGTTGCGGTGGCCGCCGCCGCCGTAGCGGAGGCAGAGCTCGCCGATATCCACCCAGGACGCCTTGTTGAAGATGGACTTGCCGATCATCACGGCGGTGTTCTGCTTGCGGAAGCCCCAGACCACGTGAACCGAGATCTGTGCCTCGGGATAGAGGGCGTAGATCAGGAAACGATTGCCGGCGTGGATGATCTCCTCGTCCCGCAGATCCAGCACCACGACCTTGCCGTACACCTTGGCGATCCGCTTGAGCTGCTGCTCAAACTGGGGCGCCTGCTCCCGGTAGAGATCCACGCGCTCCCGAACGTCCGGATGCTGCAGAATCTCTTCAATAGAGTGATCCATGCAGTAGCCGATCATCTCCATCATCAGATCGTAGTTGGAGATGCGGAAGTTGCGGAAACGGCCCAGGCCGGTGCGGGGATCCATCAGAAAATGCAGCAACACCCAGCCGTCGGGATGCAGCACCTCGTCCATGGTGAAGTCCGCGCTGTCGCCCTTGTCCACCGCGGTCATCAGCTCCTCGCTGATGGTCTTGAAGGTGTTCTTGCCGCCGTAGTAGTCGTAGACCACCCGGGCCGCGCTGCGGGCCTTGGGGTCGATGATCAGCTGGCCGCCCACCTTCTTCGCCTTCAGACGATCCACCTCGGATTCGTGGTGGTCAAAGGCAAGGGAGACCCGCGGGTCGTAGGGCAGATTGGTGGTAATATCGTTGGCGGACAGCTCGATCTTTCCATCCTGGACGTCCTTGGGGTGGACGAATTTGATATCGTCAATGATGGAAAGCTCGCGGAGCATCATCGCGCAGGCCAAGCCGTCAAAATCGCTGCGGGTCACAAGTCTTTTTTTCTGTTCCATAGCAACCTCCTGAATATTCTGGTCGGTTCTTGCCGTTTCGTTTCTGCTATTGTACCACAATTCCCCCCTGTTTTTCAACAAAAAACCAAAAGAAATCCATATTTTTTCAAAATTGCGTCAAAAAGCCGGTCCCGCGTCTGCTCAGACACGCGGGACCGGCTTCTTTGTCCGGAAAAATATACGGATTATTCCTTATCCAGCGGCTTCATGGTGGGGAAGAGAATGACCTCGCGGATGGAGTCTACGCCGCAAAGCAGCATGACGCAGCGATCCACGCCGATGCCCATGCCGCCTGTGGGAGGCATACCGTACTCCAGGGCGTTCAGGAAGTCCTCGTCGATCATCTCGGCTTCGTCGTCGCCCCGCTCCCGCTGCTCCATCTGCTTCACGAAGCGGCCGCGCTGGTCGATGGGATCGTTGAGTTCGGAATAGGCGTTGCCCATCTCAGAGTGGGCAATAAAGAACTCAAAGCGCTCCGTCAGCCGGGGATCCTCGGGGCTGCGCTTGGTCAGCGGGCTGACCTCCACCGGGTACATGGTGATGAAGGTGGGCTGGATCAGCTGCTCCTCCACCTTCTGGTCGAAGCAGGCGTACAGGGCGTTGCCCCAGGTGGGCTCCGCCGCCGGGTTCAGCTCCACGCCAACCGCCTTGGCCGCGGCAACCGCCTCAGCGTCGTCGCTGATCGCGCCGAAATCCACGCCCACGTAGCGCTTGACGGCCTCGATCATGGTCAGCCGGGGCCAGCCGGGAGTCAGGTCGATGTCATAGCCCATCCAGGAGAGCTTGTAGCTGCCCAGGATCTCCATGGCCGCGCCGGAGAGGATGCCCTCGGCAATGTCCATCATCCGGTGGAAGTCGGCGTAGGCCTCATACAGCTCCACGGAGGTGAACTCGGGGTTGTGCTTGGGATCCATGCCCTCGTTGCGGAAGATGCGGCCGATCTCATAGACCCGCTCCATGCCGCCCACGATCAGCCGCTTGAGGGGCAGCTCGGTGGCGATACGCATATACATATCGATGTCCAGCGTATTGTGGTGGGTCACAAAGGGACGGGCGGAGGCGCCGCCGGAAATGGTATTCAGCACAGGGGTCTCCACCTCAATGTAGCCCTGCTCGTCCAGGTAGCGGCGCATATAGCTGATGAAGCGGGAACGGATGCGGAAATTCTCCTGCACATCGGGGTTGACGATCAGATCCAGATAGCGCTGCCGGAAGCGCAGCTCCTTATCCTGCAGGCCGTGGTACTTCTCCGGCAGGGGCAGCAAAGACTTGGACAGCAGGGTGACGCTGCGGGTGCGGACGGAGATCTCGCCCCGCTGGGTCTTGAACACAGGGCCTTCCACGCCCACGATGTCGCCCACGTCCAGCTTGCGGCACTCGGCAAAGGCCTCCTCGCCCATCTCGTCCACCTTGATATAGAGCTGGACGCGGCCGGAGCGATCCTGCAGATCGGCAAAGATGGCCTTGCCCATGCCCCGCTTGGACATGATACGGCCGGCCAGACGAACAGACTGCTCCTCCAGCTCCTCAAAGCGATCCTTGATCTCCTGGGCGTGGTGGGTCACGTCAAATTTTGTGATCTGGAAAGGGTCTCTGCCCTCCTGCTGCAGGGCCTGCAGCTTCTCATGCCGGACGCGGACCTGGTCTACCAGGGGCAGCTCGGCCTGGGGTACGAATTTTGCCATGGGGATTCCTCCTATGCTGTACGGCGGCGCACGGTGTGCGCCGCGACATAGTTATTATTTCTCGACGGAAAGGATCTCGAACTGAATGGCGCCGGCGGGGGCCTCTACGGTGACCACGTCGCCCACGGTCTTGCCCAGCATGGCGCGGCCGAAGGGAGAATCATCGGAGATCCGGAAGTTCTTCGGATCCGCCTCCTGGGAGCCGACGATGGCGTAGATGTCCTCCTCGTCCAGCTCCAGATCCCGCACCTTCACGGTGCAGCCCAGGCCCACGCGACCGAGGGTGGATTCCTCCACGCCGTCCAGACCGTCGTCAATGATGATGGCGTGAGCCAGGATGTTCTCCACCTCCGCAATGCGGCCGTAGAGCTGGGCCTGCTCGTTTTTCGCCTCGTCATATTCGCTGTTCTCCGACAGGTCGCCGAAGGAGCGGGCCTCCTTGAGGTGCTCCGCCACTTCCTTTTCCCGGGTCGTCTTCAGGTAATGCAGTTCCTCCTCCAGCTCCTTGAGCCGGATGCTTGTGATCTTAAATTCCTTCGCCATGCGGGTACCGCCTTTCTGTCAGGATCATCCCGAACATTTTTTGCCGCTATATTATAGCGGGCAAACGGCCTTTTGTCAACCGCTATTCCGGCAAGTTTTCGTGGGATTTCCTTGATTTTGTGCGGTTTTCGGGCATTCATACCCGTCCCGGAACAGGATCATTTCCCTGGTCTCATAGAGAATCCCGTCCATTTCAAAGCGCTCCTCTGTCCAAAGGCGCATTCCAAGCTTTCGCTGCAGGGCGGCAGAGGCCTCGTTGAAGACAAAATAGCCGGATTGGATATAGTCCAGCCCCGCCTGTTCAAACAGGATCGGGTAAACCGCCCGGAGCAGCTCGGTCATCAGGCCCCGCCGCCAATACTTCTCGTTGAGGATATAGGAGAGGGTCACGCCCCGGAGCGTCTGCAGGATCTCGTCCTGCTCCAAAAAGGGATACAGGTTGAAGGTGAGGTTGCCGATGACTTTGTTTTCGTCCTTCAGAACGATGGCAAAATACGCCTGGGGATGCTCGGCACGCAGGATATATTCCAGCCGCATCCTTGCGTCGTCCACGGAATCGCACGGGGAATTGCCGGCCAGGCGCTGCTGCTCCTTTTGTGCCAGATATTCGTACAGATCCGCCAGGTCGCTGTCCCGGAAGGGACGCAGCAGCAGCCGGGGCGTCTCCACGGGCTCGGCTGTCAAACGGGCGGAGATCTCTTTGATCACTTGCTTTGCAAAATCGCCGGGCATCATGTTCTCCTCCGTGAAAAGTGACAAGGGCCAAGGGATGGGGGACAGGTAGGGGCGGCACTGCCATGTATTGCTCCCGGCCGCGCTGTCGGTTTTTGTTCTGATGTTCCGACTTTGTTCAAGACCCTGTTCTGCACGGGAACCGTTGTCATATCTAACGATACTCCCTCTATAGAACAAGAGAACAAAGGGAAAGGGAAAAAGACCTTGGGTATATCAGTAATAGTTTGAAAATACCGTTGTTCCTTGTGCTTGTTCTGTACGATTGTCGGGGATCGCAAGGAGCGATGTGGGCATACTTCGTGACTCTTCGAGTTCGCTCCCTACGGTGCGCCCCTACGGGGAGTGCGCGAGCGGACGGCAGTGTGCCGTCCTACTGCGCCTTCAGCACCTCGATGGCCTTTTGCAGCTGGGCGTCTTCGGCCTTATCCAGGCGGTTGTAGTAGAGATCCCTCTTCTGGTCGTCGCTGAGCTCCACCAGGATATCGGGGGTGATGCCCTTCCCCACCAGGCTGACGCCGTTGGGGGTGGTGTACTGCCCGATGGAGATGTTGATGGCCGAGCCGTCGTCCAGCTTCATGGCGGTCTGGAAGCGGCCCTTGCCGTAGGTCTGCTCGCCGATGATGGTGGCGGCGTGGTACTCCTGCAGGGCGGCGGGGAAGAACTCCGCGGCGGAGTAGGATTCATAGTTGCACAGCACGACCATGGGCATATCCAGATAAGAGGCGTCAGAGTACTCCACGCTCTCCTTGCCTTTGTAGTCCACGCTGCGGAACAGCGGGCCCTCCGGCAGCAGGAAGTCCAGGATCTTCACCAGCTCATGCTTGTAGCCGCCGGGGTTGTAGCGCACGTCGAAGATCAGGCCTACAGCGCCCTGCGCTCTGGCCTCCTTGATGGCGGCAATGGTGTCCTTGGACGCGTCCTGTTCGAAGTTGCGGATGCGGATCAGCGCCAGCTGACCCTCCAGCATCTCCCAGGAGACGTTGATGGTTTTGATCTTCGCCCGGGTAATGGTCACGTCCCGCTCCACGCCGTTGTGGGAAACGGTCAGGGTCACGTCTGTGCCCTCCTGCCCCCGCACCCGGTTCTTGGTCTCCGCCAGATCCAGAGCGTTTTCGGAGCCGTCCAGAATGGGGACGCCCTCCACGGCCAGCACCAGGTCGCCGATCTCCAGCCCGGCGGCATAGGCCGGGCTGTCCGGCGTCACGTCGGTGATCATCAGCCCCTGCTTGATATCCTCAACGGTAATGGTAACACCGATGCCCACGTAGGAATTGGACACCGTCTCCAGATAGGAGGAATAATCCGCCGCGGAGATATAGTAGCTCCACTCGTCGTCCAGACCCTCGATCATGCCGGAGGCTGCGGCGTCGGCCAGCTTGTCCTCGTCCAGCTCGCCGATGAAATACTGATCCACCAGATCATGGATCTGGGTGAGCTTGCTCTCCCAGGCAGGCGTCCCCTCGGGGACTGCCGTTCCGTTGATCCGGCCGGCCAGGAAGACGAAAAAGCAGAGGGAGGCAGTCGCCACCGTGGCCAGCACCGCCGCCAGGATGATGGGCCAGATCCGGGTCACTTTTACCACCCGGATCGAAGGCGCTGCGGTCTCATCGGGCCGCCGATCAAATTCGTTGTTGTATGATTCCATATTCGTTTCCTCAATTTCTTCCAGAAATAGCTGGGATACAGTAAGATAGGACGAGCAAGCTCGTCCTATCAAGACACTGACCGGGTCAGGCAAAATACCAACCGGATGGGAGATAGTTCAGCGGGTTGACCAGACTGCCGTAGTAATAAAGCGTCAAGTGCAAGTGGGGCGCGGTGGATTTTCCGGAGTTCCCCACATAGCCGATGATCTCGCCCCGGCTCACCTGCTGGCCCTCATGGACCGTATAGCGGATCATGTGGCCGTAGAGGGTGAGGAAGCCGTTGCCGTGGTTGATCCGCACATGGTAACCGAAGATGGAGCTGTAGGTGGCGCTGGTCACAGTCCCGGAGGCGCAGGCATAGACAGGCGCGCCGTAGGCCGCGCCGATGTCGATGCCGCTGTGGGTGGTGGATTCGCCGGTGAAGGGGTCATAGCGGGAGCCGAAGGGGCTGGTAATGGCCCGGGCAGCGCAGGGCCAGCTGAGACCCGCGCTGCTGACAGCGCCGCTGTAGCCGCTGTTGGCAGCCGCCTGCTCTGCGGCTACAGCCTGCTGATACTTGGACTGCTCAGAGGCGATCTGCGCCTGCAGATCCGCCTGCTCCGCCTGGTATTTCCGCTCTGCGGCGGCGTATTCCTCATGGTCGGCCATCAGCTCGGCCATCAGCTTGTCCGATTCCACGCGCTCGTTCTCCATGGCCTCCTGCTCGGCGGCCAGGGCCTCCTTGGCCTCCTCCATCTCCACCTTTTCGGCGGCCAGCTCCTGCCGGACCGCCTCGATCTGCTGGGCGGAGTCCTGGAGCCGCTGGATCATTTTGGAGTCGGCCAGGGCG
The DNA here is from genome assembly GCA_016292255.1 of Oscillospiraceae bacterium. Lineage (GTDB taxonomy): Bacteria > Bacillota > Clostridia > Oscillospirales > Oscillospiraceae > JAFRPC01. Next base: position 15,998 of record JAEEZZ010000044.1, on the reverse strand, counting down.
ATCTCGTTGATCATCTCCACCCGATCCAGCAGGTCGGCGAAGCTGTTGGCCCGAAAGAGGATCGACCAATAGGACAGCGTCCCCCGCTCCTCCATGGCGCGGATCCGGAGCTTATACTGGGCGTTGAGCGCGTCGCGCTGGGCAATGGCGTCGCCCAGCTCATTCTGTTTTTCCGCGATCAAAAGATTGTATTCCCGGATCAGCTCGTTCTTCGTTTCGATGTCATTGTGGGTCAGCATCAGCTGTTGGTCGATCTGGTTTTTCTGGTCCACAAGATCCAGGATATCCGATTCGTTGGCTTCCCGCTGTGCCCGGACCTCCGCCTTCTGGGCGGCGATCTCCTGCTCCTGCTCCTTCAGCGACTCAATGCGCGCCTTGATGGTGCTGGAGCTCTCTGCGTAGGCGCTGAACGCCATTCCGCCTGTCATCAGAAACACAAGCAGCAGGGCAACGGCGGAAACCAACACGCGACGATGTTGAAACATGGCAATTCTTCCTTCTTCCGTCGCTTAGACGAAGTATCCTCCCGCAGGAAGGTAGTCCAGCGGATCCACCAGAGATCCTCCATAGTACATGGTCAGATGCAGATGCGGGCCGGTAGACCAGCCGGTGCTGCCCACGTAGCCGATGATCTCGCCCTGGGTCACGTAGTCTCCGGCGCTGACGGTGTAGCGGGTCATGTGGCCGTACAGCGTGGAGAAGCCGTTCCCGTGGTTGATGGTCACGTAGTAGCCGTAGGCCGTGCTGTAGGTAGCGGCAGTCACGGTGCCGGAGGCGCAGGCATAGATGGGAGAGCCGTAGCTGGCGCCGATGTCCATGCCGCTGTGGTTGCTGTAAACGCCGGTGATGGGATGGTAACGGGGGCCGAAGGGGCAGGTGATGCACCGGGCGCTGCAGGGCCAGCAGAAGCCGTAGCTGCTGACCGCGCCGCTGTAGGAGCCGCCGGAGCTTCCGCCGCTTGAGCCGCCGGACGATCCGCCGCCGGAGGCCTCGTTCTCCCGGGCCGCGGCAGCTTCCTCCCGCGCTCTGGCGGCAGCCTCCGCCTCTCTGCGGGCACGCTCCTCCGCCTCCACAGCCTCCTCGTACTTGGTCTGCTCGGAGGCGATCTGCGCCAGCAGAGCCGCCTGCTCAGCCTGGTACTTTTGCTCCGCGGCGGCGTATTCCTCATGGTTGCTCATGAGCTCCGCCATCAGCTCGTCCGCCTCGGCGCGCTGGGTCTCCAGCTCCGCCTCCTCGGCGGCCAGGGATTCCTTGGCCTCCTCCAGCTCCACCTTTTCGGCGGCCAGCTCCTGTCTGGCGACCTCGATCTGCTGGGCGGCCTGCTGGAGATGCTCGATCATCCGGGCGTCGGAGCGGGCGATTTCATTGATCATTTCCACCCGATCCAGCAGATCCGCAAAGCTGTTGGCCTTGAACAGGATGGACAAATAGGTCAGCCTGCCGTTCTCCTCCATGGCGCGGATGCGGACGCGATATTGGTCGTTGAGGGTGTTCCGCTCCTGCACGGCGTCACCCAGCTCATTCTGCTTTTCCGCGATCAGAAGACTGTACTCCCGGATCAGCTCGTTTTTGGTTTCGATGGAGTCCTGGGTCAGCTTGATCTGCTGGTCGATCTGGTTCTTCTGTCCCACCAGATCCAGGATCTCCGATTCGTTTTCCTCGCGCTGAGCCTTGGCCTCCGCCTTTTGCTCGGCGATCTCCGACTCCTCCCGCTTCAGCGATTCGATGCGGGACTTAATGGTGCTGGAGCTCTCGGCAAAGGCGTTGACGACCAGGCCGCCCACCATCAGCAGGGCAAGCAGTGCGGCAATGACAGATACGATCAGACGGCGATGCTTGTACATAGTTGACATAACCTCCTTTGTGCAGGATCAAACGTCAAGGAACTTCCGGATAGACATGACGGAGCCGAACATACCCACGAACAGGCCGGCTGCGCCGAAGGTCACCACCATGGGCATAAAGACCTCCTCGAAGGGCACGATGGTGAGCAGCTGCATACTCTGCATCTGCGTGATCTTCGTGGCAAGCAGGTCGTAGAGGCCCCACTCAATGAAGAACGCGGCTGCGGCGGAGATCACGCCGATCAGGAAGCCCTCCACGAAGTAGGGGAAGCGAATGAAGCGGTTGGTGGCGCCGATCATCTTCATGATGGCGATCTCGTCCCGCCGGTCATACATGGCAAGCTTGATGGTGTTGGAGATCATGAACAGGGACACCACCAGCAGCACCACGATGACGCCGATGGAGACGATGTTCAGCACCCGCTGGATCGTGGTGATGCCCTCGGCGATCTCGGGCCGGTCGGAGATCCGGGCCACGCCCTCGATCTGGCGGAGCTGCTCCACGGTCTCGGCCATTTTGGAGTTGTCCTCCAGGGTAACGATGAAGCGGTCGCGCAGATCCGAGGGGTCGATGCCCGCGAAGGTCTCGTCGGCGCCCTGCTCCTTGATGAAGCGATCCACCGCCTCCTCCCGGGACATGAAGACAGCCTCCCGGACGTTGGCTACCAGGTTGATCTTGGAGCCCACGGATTTGGCTGCGGCGGTGTCGTAGTTCTCATTCACATAGACCAGAACACGGTTCTGCTGTTCCATATCGGAGACGAAGAGGCTCAGGTTGTAGATGATCAGCGAGAAACCGCCGATAATGACCAGACAGGCCACCGTGACGCACACGGCCGCAAAGGACATGAAGCCGTGGGTGAACATATTGCGGACGCCCTCCTTAAAGAGGTATCCCAGCTTTCTAAGTCTCTTCATTGATGTAGTACCCATCCATTCCGTCGTTGATAACCTTGCCCTCATTGATGGCAATGACCCGCTTGGTGAAGCGGTTGACCAGCTCCTGCTCGTGGGTCACCACCATGACGGTGGTGCCCAAAGCGTTGATGGACTCCAGCAGCATCATGATCTCATAGGAGCGCTGGGGGTCCAGGTTGCCGGTGGGCTCGTCGGCCACGATCATGGCCGGATTGTTCACCAGGGCGCGGGCGATGGCCACACGCTGCTGCTCGCCGCCGGAAAGCTCATGGGGCAGGCGGCGGCCCCGGTTCTCCAGGCCCACCAGATCCAGCACGTAGGGCACCCGGGCCTTGATCTCCTTGCTGGAGGCGCCCACGATCCGCATTCCGTAGGCCACGTTCTCAAAGACGGTTTTGTTCTCGATCAGGCGGAAATCCTGGAAGATGACGCCGACCGTGCGGCGCATATAGGGGATCTGGCGTTTTTTGATGGTCTCCAGCCGGTAGCCGTTGACCTCAATGGAGCCGGAGGTGGGCTCCAGCTCAGCGGTCAGGAGCTTGATAATGGTGGATTTTCCGGAGCCGGAGGGCCCCACCAGGAACACAAACTCCCCGTCGTCTATCTGCAGGTTCACGCTGTCCAGCGCGCGGCTGCCTGCCGTATAGACCTTGGTGACGTTACGAAATACGATCATTCTGTCTCTCCTAATTAGAACATCTTGTTATCCCTGGACGCCAGGTACTTCTTGACCATCAGAGCCACCTTGAAGATGATGGCGTGGTCAAACTCCCGGAGATCCAGGCCCGTGAGCTTTTTGATCTTCTCCAGCCGGTAGACCAGGGTGTTGCGGTGGACGAAGAGCTTGCGGGAGGTCTCGGAGACGTTCAGGTTGTTTTCAAAGAATTTGTTGATGGTGAACAGCGTCTCCTGGTCGAGGGTGTCGATGGAGTTCTTCTTGAACACCTCGCCCAGGAAGATCTCGCAGAGGGTGGTGGGCAGCTGATAGATCAGCCGGCCGATGCCCAGGTTCTCGTAGGTGATGACCGTCTTCTCGGTGTCGAAGACCTTGCCCACCTCAATGGCCACCTGGGCCTCCTTGTAGGAGTCGGCCAGCTCCCGCAGATGCTCCGCCACGCCGCCGATGCCGATGATGGTCTTCACGAAAAGCTGGCTCTTGATGGCCTCCTCCATGCTGGAGGCCAGGGCCATCAGCTCCGTCTGATCCGCCTCGGCGCTGACGCTCTTGACCACGGCCACGTCGGTCTCGTTGATGGAGATCACGAAGTCCTGCTGCCGATCCGGGAAGAGGTTCTGGAGCACGTCCACGATCCCCACGTCCACGCTGCCGGTCTGCCGGACCAGGAAGACGGTGTGGTTCTGCTCTGCGGGGAAATGGAGCTCCTTGGCGCGGATGTAGATGTCGCCGGGGAGGATGTTGTCGGTGATGATATTCTTGACAAAGGTCGCCTTGTCGTGCTTTTCCTCGTAGTAGATCTTGGTGCAGTTCAGGGCCACCTGTGCCATCAGGCAAAGGCTGTGCGCCATTTCGTCGTCTCCGTTCACGAAGACGGCAAAGTCGAAGCTGCCGCCGAAGTTGGCCAGCGCACGGACGGTCTTGCCGGAGAAATTCACGGCCTGGTCGTCGGAAAGGGCCACCACCCGGGCCAGCTTCGGATATTTGATTCCCACCTGATCCGCATCAGAACAGGCGACGACAGTGCCCTCGGCGTCGATCACGCCGATCTGACGATCCGTGGCAGCCTTCATCTGCTGGATCACGTCGGAAAAGATATGATTCGTCATTGATTCGCACTCCTGTCGGTATGATGGTTTGTACAATGTCTGCCGTATATCATACCTTATCTTTTCCGATTTTGCAAGTGCTTTTTGTCATTTTCCGTGAAATTTTGAAGAAAAATTTATGCAAAAAGACAACAAATCCGGCGATGTGGCCAATTTCCCCGGAAATAGAGCAGTCGATTTTACAGGATTTGTCAAGGAATGGCGTTTGTGTATATTGTACAGGGGCCTCTACGCCGTCCACGTTCCCGCGTAGGGGGCGGCGTCCCGACGCCCCGGGCCTCTCTCGTGTCGATACGTTCGGGCTGTCGAGGACGCCAGCCCCTACGGCGCTGCTTCCAGCACCTCGATCTCCGCCTGGGTCAGCTCTCTGCTCTCGCCGGGGGCCAGATCTCCCAGGCAGAGGCTGCCCTCCTGCTCCCGGCGGAGGTATTCCACAGGCAGGCCCCGGGCCGCCATCATCCGGCGGACCTGGTGGTACTTGCCCTCGGTGACGGTGATCTCGCTCTCCCCGGGGCCCAGGGGCCGCAGGACAGCGGGGCGGCACAGGGTGCCGTCCTTCAGGCTCAGACCTTCGGCAAAGGCGGCGACGTCCTCCGGGGAGGCTGTGCCCGCGTGGCGGGCGTAATAGCGCTTCTCCACCCCATGCTTGGGGGCGATCAGCCGGTGGTTCAGCTCCCCGTCGTTGGTGAGCAGCAGCAGGCCCTCCGTCTCCTTGTCCAGGCGGCCCACAGGGACCACCTTCTGCCGCAGATAGGCCGGGGGGATCAGCTCCATAACCGTCCGATCCCGGGGATCCTCGGTGGAGGTCACGTAGCCCGCGGGCTTGTGCAGCAGCAGGACCACCCGACGCGGCGGCTCCACGGCCTCGCCGCGGAAGCACACCCGGTCGGCCTCCGGATCCACCTTGGCGGCCCCATCGGAAACAGGCTTCCCGTTCACCGTGACAGCCCCCGCCTTCAGCAGCTCCTTCAGCTCCCGCCGGGAGGCAAGGCCGGCGTCTGATAAAAATTTATCCAATCTGATCATTATATCTCCTGAAATGGCTTGCATATTTTCGAGTTGAAAGTTGAAAATGGAAAGTTGAAAGTTTGCGGGACGGGAATCATTTTGTTCAACTTTCAACTGTCAACTATCAACTGCCCGGGCATAACCCCTCCGGTCCGGGCATACACTGCACCAGACATCATAGAGGAAAGGGAGTATTGAACGTGTTTGTCATAACGACCAAGGTCTCCAAGACAAAGCTGGCCGCGCTGGTCACGCTGCTGATCGCCGTGCTGGTGCTGGCCGCCATCCTGGCCGCCGCCAAAACCGGAACCCCGGAGGCCGCAGACGCACGCAACGGGGAAACCAACGAGGCCCGGGTAGCCTACATCACCCGGCAGGGCTGGCAGATCAACGCCGAGCCCATCCAGACCCAGTCCGTCAAGATCCCCACAGAGAACACGGAGGTCTTCACCCGGTACAACGAGCTGCAAAAGACCCAGGGCTTCGATCTGACTCAGTACGCGGGCCGCCAGGCCACCCGCTACGTCTACGAGGTGCTCAACGCCCCGGAGGCCGAGGGCCCGGTCTACGCCACGGTCTTCGTCCTGGACGGCCGGATCGTGGCCGGCGACGTCACCGACACCGCCCCGGCAGGGAAAATGCGAGGGGTGGTCAAGTAACAGGTAAGAGGTAAGCATTGAGAATTGCGTAGGGGGCGGCGTCCTCGACGCCCCGAACCCCATTGACGGAATGCAAAATGCAGCGTGCAGAATGCAGAATGAACGACAATTCTCAATTCTCAACTCTCAATTCCCAATTCCCCGCGCCCGCTTCCGTAGCGGCGCACCGAGGTAGCGCCACGGGACAGGGTTCGTCGTCGGGACACCACCTCATCCGTCATCGGGCTTCCGTGAGACGCCCGATGCCACCAGCGCCGAAGGTTGCCAGTTGCGTCAGCATAGCTGCCGTACTGGCGATGAAATCCACAACAGTCCCCCGGACTGTTGTGTCCCCCCAGGGGGAAGGCTTTGTAGGGTGGCCGCCCGCAGCACGCACCCGCATTCCAATTGATTCTAACACACAGATGTTACAGAAATATTACAAATCAAAACATTTTGAAATTATTTTCCGGCCTCTGTTCGCAGGGGTCGGATTTTGCGTGGGATCCGTTCCGGCAAACCGTAGGGCGACCTGACCCCAGGCCGCCGCGTTTCCCGGTCATGCTGCGCTTTCGGCGGCCAGAGGTCTGGCCGCCCTACGCAGGAAACGGGCGAAAACAGACCCGAAAAAACGCTTGACAAATTTACTTTACTGTTGTAGAATACGTTCACACTACAACAGTAGAGGAGAACTTCGATATGTTTGATCGGAAAACCAAGCTGCCCGACGCGGAGCTGGAGGTCATGCAGATCCTCTGGCGTTGCGAGGCGCCGGTGGCGCGCTCGACGGTGGAGGCCGAGATGGCAAAGCTGCGGCCCATGGCCCAGACCACCCTGCTGACCCTGCTGACCCGGCTGGCGGAGAAGGGCTTTGTCCAAATCGAAAAGCAGGGCCGATCCAGCGTCTACACGCCCCTGGTATCCAAGGCGGACTACCAAGCCCGGCAGAGCAAGCGCTTTGTGGACCAGCTCTTCGGGGGCTCCATGTCCGCCTTTGCCTCGGCGCTGACGGCCTCCGGCCTCTCCAAGGAGGATCTGGACGAGCTGCGGCAGCTCTTGGAGGAAGACAGGCTGTGACAGATTGATCCCTGAACCCTGAACCGCGCGTTTCGTACGCATGTACGCGTGATTTTATATTGTTTTCTCTCCCACGCACAGAAATGAGGAATTGAAATGACTGACTTTTTATCCCGGCTGGGCTCCCTGTTGCTGTATGCGCTGCTCCTTGGTGCGTGTACGCTGAGGACGTTTGCGTATTTTCGCGGTATTTCTCGAAGCCGCAACCGCTTTGCGCCGGATTATTACCCGCAGGCGCTCCCCGACGTGTTTTTTTTGCTTCTCTTATTATCTTTCTTTTTAGGGCTGTTCTTCTCTTATCTCGCAAAACTGCTTCGGATGCTTGCGGCGACGCTTGTTTATTCCGCCCTGCTTTGGGCGCTGACGCCGCTGCTGCGGAAACGGATCTCCGCGCGGGGCTGCGCCGCGCTGTGGCTGCTTCCAAATCTGATATTTTATATTTCACTGTTCCTGCTGCTGCACAAATTTACTCCCGGTGCTCCGCTGTTTGTTGTGCGTCTGCCCCGCTCTGCCCTGTGGATCGCCCTGCTTGTTTGGGCGGCAGGCTTCGTCGCCGTCCTGATCTGGAAGCTCGTCTCCCACCGCAGCTTTCGGGAGGCCGTTTTACGGGACGCGGTTCCCGTGTCTGCACAGGAACGTAATCTCTTTTTATCTACCTGGAGGGCGCTTTGCTTCGACGAAAACAAGAAGCGGGCAGAGATTGAAAGCAACGTGAGCCCCAGTAAAGAAGTGTCTGTCCTGCGCTCTCCCGCCGTGGATTCTCCTCTCTCCGTTGGTCTGCTGAAAAGCTGGCTGGTTCTGCCCCAGCGGGAATACAGCGAGCAGGAGCTGCGGCTGATCTTCCGCCACGAAGCCATCCATCTGATGCATCAGGACAGCCGGCTGAAATTCACCTTGAGCTTTCTCTGCGCGGCAGGTTGGTTCATTCCCATGCTTTGGCCGGGTCTGGGGAAAGCCGCTGAGGATCTGGAGCTCTGCTGCGACGAGCTGGCCACAAACGAATTAACAGAAGAACAACGCAAAAATTATGCCGGTCTGCTGCTCAGCAACGCCGGAACGGCCAAGGGCTTTACCACCTGCCTCTCCGCCTCCGCTTCGGGGCTGCGTTATCGGATGGCGCAGGTGCTGCACCCGCAAAAGCGGCGGGCAGGCTTCCTTGCAGTCTTCGGACTGTCCGTTTTCTTTTTCTTTCTCTATGGTATGCTTGGGGTCACGGCAATCGGCGGGACCGTCCAGACAGAGCTCTTGGATCGGGACGGCGGGGGCTGGCACGTGAGCTCAGTGGCATTTCCGGGCGGTTATGCCTACAGCGAGTTCTGCAAGGACCCTGAGATATGCGAAAAATTCGAGGACGTGACCCGGGCGCTGGAATTGGAAATGCCGCTGGATCACTCCAAGTCCATGGGACAAGCACTGTTGGAATTCTATTTGGATCGGGGAGACGATCGGATTCAGGGAAGCCTGTATGAAAATGGTCTGGTATTGTACGAACCGGGGAAAGGATCCAACTCCAATCGCGCGGAAAAATACCTGTTCTCCGAGGGTCAGAAAGTACCGAGAAGACTTTGGGAACTGATTTTCATCGTTGATGAAGCACTGGAGAATTAACGCACACGCCCCGCAGGCCAAACCCTGCGGGGCGTGTGCTGTATGCGTGGGAGAGAAAGCAACTCAAAATCACGCGTACCTGCGTACAAAACGTGAAGGCAAGACGGGCTGCGTCCCGTGGCGCCGCCTCAGCGCGCCGCTGGGGAGGCAATTCCATACAACAGCCACCCCTCCACCGCCTTGAGGCGGTCCCCCTCCCCTGCAGGCAGGGGAGGTCAGGTCACGAGCGGATATGCGACCTGCATCAGCGCCCCCCTCCCCTGCAAGCAGGGGAGGTCATACTCTGATCCCTGATCCTTCCGCTTACTTCCCAAACAGCGAGAAGCCCTTCTTCTCGTAGGGCTCCGCGGTGATGCCCTTCAGGGTGTAGCCTGCGGCGTCTACTGTGGCCTTGAGCTTGGCCTCGTCCAGGGGCGCTTCGGAGATGATCTCGGTCTCCTTCCTGGTGTGGGAGGAGCTCACTTTTTTCACGTCGAAGGCCTTTTCGATGGCCTCGTTCATGTGCTTCTCGCACATCCCGCACATCATGCCCTCAATGCTCAGAACGGTCTTTGTCATGTTGATTACTCCTTTCGGTTCCGGGGATATAGATCTGACAGCTATAGTATAGCCCGGATTTTCGGTTCTGTCTATCAAAAAAATCATTTTTTGATAGACAGAACGCATTTTTTTGTGTAGAATAAGGAGAAGGCAATAGATAACAGGAGACGGGGAACAGCAATGGAGGAATTGATCCGGATCGAGGGCAGCGTTGCGGCGGTGGTCTTTCAGAACGCGGAGAACGGCTACACGGTGCTGCGGCTGAAGGACGGCAAAGGGGAGACCACCACTGTGGTGGGCACCGTGCCCGACACCAACGTGGGCGAACGCCTGCGGGTGGAGGGCCGCTGGAGCAGCCACAGCACCTACGGCAAGCAGCTGGAGATCGTCAACCTGGAACGGCTGATGCCCGAGTCCCGGATCGAGATCCTGGCCTACCTCTCCTCCCACGCGATCCGGGGCGTAGGCCCCAAGATCGCCGCCCGGATCGTGGAGCGCTTCGGCGCGGACAGCCTGAAAATCATTGAGAACGAGCCGGAACAGCTGGCCACCGTCCCCGGCATCTCCGAGGCCAAGGCCCGGGAGATCCAGGAGAGCTTTCAGTCCCAGCAGGGGCTGCGGCATCTGGCCGAGTTCCTCAGCGGCTACCGGCTCCCCACGGAGCTGGCCGTGAAGATCTACAAGGCCTACGGGGAGCTGTCCATGATGGCCATTCAGGACAACCCCTATTTTCTCACTGAGGAGGGCTTCAACGCCAATTTCTCCCAGGTGGACGCCTTTGCCCTGGAGCTGGGCTTCGACGGCGACGACGAGCGCCGGGTGGACGCCGGGATCCTCTATGAGCTGAGCTACAATTCCGCCGGGGGCCACGTCTTTGTCCCCGAGCCCCAGCTGGTGGAGGCTAGCTCCGCTTTTCTGCGTCTGCCCCAGGAGGTCATCCGGGCGGGCCTGGAACGGCTGAACGCCCAGGAGCGGATCGTGCTGGATCCCATCGCCTCCCTGCGGGCAGTGTATCTGCCGGCCTACGGCCAGGCGGAGCGCTATCTGGCCCGCCGCTTTACGGAAATGGTGCGGGGCAGAGCCTCCCTGCCTGTCAATCTGGCCAGGACTGTGGCCGACATTGAGGCCGCTCAGTCCATCGAATACGCCGAGCTGCAGCGGGAAGCCATCCGGGCAGCAGCCGGAGAACGGCTGCTGATCGTCACCGGCGGCCCCGGCACCGGCAAGACCACCACCCTGCGGGGCATTCTGGATCTTTTCGAGCAGATGCGGCTGAAAACCTTTCTGGCCGCCCCCACCGGCCGGGCCGCCAAGCGGCTGACGGAGCTGACAGGCCGGGACGCCTCCACCATCCACCGGCTTTTGGAGGTGGACGTCTCCCCGGAGACGGGGGACATGGTCTTTGTCCACAACGAACACAATCCCCTGGTCTGTGACGCCGTGATCGTGGACGAGAGCTCCATGGTGGATCTGCTGCTGATGTACGACCTGGTGCAGGCCCTGCCGGAGCGCTGCCGGCTGATCTTAGTGGGCGACCCGGATCAGCTCCCCTCCGTGGGGGCGGGCAACGTGTTCTCCGATCTGATCCGCAGCGAGAGGATCCCCACCATCCGGCTGACAGAGATCTTCCGGCAGGCCCGGGAGAGTCTTATCGTCATGAACGCCCACCGGGTCAACCGGGGGGAGCTGCCGGAGCTGCACGAGAAGAAAAAGGACTTCTTCTTCCTGCAGCGCAGCAGCGACGAAGCCGTCTGCCAGACGGTGACGGAGCTCTGCGCCCGGCGTCTGCCCCAGAATATGGGCATCCAGAGCGAGGACATCCAGGTCCTCTCTCCCACCCGCAAGGGCGAGACCGGCACCGGGGCGCTGAACCGGCTCCTGCAGCAGGCGCTGAATCCCCCCGCCGACAGTAAGCACGAAAAACGCCACGGGGAAACCCTCTTCCGGGAGGGCGACCGGGTCATGCAGATCCGCAACAACTACGACATCATCTGGAACAAGGTCGGCGAGCCCGGCATGGGCTCCGGTATCTTCAACGGCGACGTGGGCACGGTGAGAGCCATCGACAACCAGGCTCAGAACATGACCATCCGCTTTGACGACCGGGAAGCCGTCTACTCCTACGATATGCTCTCCCAGCTGGAGCCCGCCTACGCCATGACCGTCCACAAGAGCCAGGGCAGCGAATACCGGGCCGTGGTGCTCTGCGCCTGGCGGGGGACCCCCCTGCTGCTGAGCCGGAGCATCCTCTACACCGCCATCACCCGGGCCCGGGAGCTGCTGATCATCGTGGGCGACGAGGGCGTGGTGGAGTACATGGTAAACAACGACAAAAAGCAAAAACGCTTCAGCGGACTCAAGTGGCGGCTGTGCCACATGGAGTCATAATGCAAAATGCATAATGCATAATGCATAATTAAATTCAAGTGTCAATGATCAGAATGAACACCATCAGGGACTTGATCTGGCCGCGGCGCTGCGTGATCTGCCACAGGCCGGTGGGCCCGGCGGGAGAACGGCTCTGCCCGGCCTGCGCCGCCGCCATCCCGGAGCCCATCTCCGGCGCCAAACGCGGTGCGAACTACCGCCGCTGGGTCGCCGCGTTCTGGTATGAGGACGACTTCCGCGCCTCGATCCTCCGCTTCAAATTCGGCGGCTGTTCCTTCTACGCGGACTATTACGGGCCCTGGCTGGCCCGGGCTGTGGAACAACGCCTTGGCAGGGACTTCGACCTGCTGACCTATGTGCCGGTCAGCCCGCTCCGCCGCCGCAGGCGGGGCTACGATCAGTCCAGGCTGCTGGCCCGGGCGGTAGGCGCGCTGCTGGGCATGGAGCCCGTCTCCACGCTGCACAAGAGCAGCCGCCACAGGCCCCAATCCAGGACCGTTGACCGGGAGGAGCGGCAGAGCAACATCCGCGGTGCCTTCCGGATCCGGGATCCGGAGGCCGTGCGCGGCAAGCGGATCCTGCTGATCGACGACGTGCTGACCACCGGCGCCACCGTCTCCGAGGCCGGCCGCGTCCTGCTGGAGGCCGGCGCGAAATCCGTGGACGTGGCAGCGCTGGCCGTGACGCCGCGGTAAGCCCGGACGGCAGAGTGCCGTCCCTACGGGCTCTGAGCTGCTGGAGGTCGGCGCCAAAACCGTGGACGTGGCAGCGCTGGCCGTGACGCCGCGGTAAGCCCGGACGGCAGAGTGCCGTCCCTACGGACTCTGAATGCTGAACCATAAGCCAAAAAATGTGTAGGTGAACGATAAATGTCAATTTTCTCCAAAGACCTGGGCATTGACCTGGGAACCGCCAATGTGGTGGTATACGCCGAGGGCAAGGGCATTGTGCTGCGGGAGCCCTCCGTGGTGGCCGTGGACAAAAACACCGGCAAGATCCTCAAGGTGGGCGCGGCCGCCCGGAATATGCTGGGCCGCACCCCCGGCAACGTGGTGGCCATGCACCCCCTGCGGGAGGGCGTGGTCTCGGACTATGAGCTCACCCAGCGGATGCTGTCCGAATTCTTCCGGCAGATCTTCAAATATGCCTTTGTGAAGCCCCGGGTGGTGATCTCCGTCCCCAGCGGCATCACCAGCATCGAGGAGCGGGCCGTGGTACAGATCGCCCAGGAGGCCGGCGCACGCCGGGTCTATCTGATCGAGGAGCCTCTGGCCGCCGCCCTGGGCGCGAACCTGAGCTTTGACGGGCCGGACGGCCACATGGTGGTGGACATCGGCGGCGGAACCACGGACGTGGGCGTGCTGACCATGAACGGGCTGGCAAACTCCGCCTCCATCAAGGTGGCGGGCGACAACTTCGACGAAGCCATCATCCGCTACCTGCGGAAAAAATACGGCCTGATCGTGGGCCAGACCATCGCCGAGGAGGCCAAGATCAGCGTGGGCACGGTCTTCGAGCGCGCAGAGCCTGTGGAGGCGCCCGTCAAGGGCCGGGATTTCAAGACAGGCCTGCCCCGGGAGATCAACGTGAGCTCCGAGGATATGCTGGAGGCCCTGCGCCGCCCCGCCCGCCAGATCACCGACGAGATTTTGGCCGTGCTGGAGCAGACCACCCCTGAGCTGGTGGCCGACGTGGCCCGCAACGGCATTATCCTCACCGGCGGCGGCGCCCAGCTCTGGGGCATGGACAAGCTGATCACCGAGCGCACCGGTATGCGCTGCACCGTGGCCGACGACGCAGATTCCTGCGTGGCCTACGGCTGCGGCAAGAGCCTGAGCTGGATCAACCGGATGCAGGAGGGTCCCATCAACTTCGCGCGGCGTAAGCTGCTGAAGGAATAAGTCAACCGCAGTCACCAACAATCCCGACGATTCAATAAGGAGGTTCTGTATGAAGTATCAAATCTACGGCGAACCCATGCCCGTTGTCATCTGCAACGTGGATCCCGGCGAGTCTCTGATCTGCGAATCCGGCGCCATGAGCTGGATGAGCCCCAATATGCAGATGGACACAGTGGGCGGCGGCGCAGGCAAGGTTCTCGGGCGGATGTTCTCCGGCGAGAACGCGTTCCAGAATCAGTATACCGCTCATGGAGGCCCCGGCATGATCGCCTTCGCCTCCAGCTTCCCCGGCTCCATCCGGGCCGTGGAGATCACCCCGGAGCACCCTGTGATCTGCCAGAAGAAGGCCTTCCTGGCCTCCACCGCGGGGGTAGAGCTCAGCGTTCAGTTCCAGAAGAAGCTGGGTGCAGGCTTCTTCGGCGGCGAGGGCTTTGTGATGCAGAGGCTCTCCGGCAACGGCATCGCCTTCATTGAGATCGACGGCTCCGTCATGGAATACAACCTGGCCCCCGGCCAGCAGATGGTGCTGGACACCGGCTACCTGGCCATGATGGACGCCTCTGTGCAGATGGACGTGCAGTCCGTCAAGGGTCTGAAAAACAAGATGCTCGGCGGCGAAGGCTTCTTCAACACCGTGGTCACCGGCCCGGGCAAGATCACGCTGCAGACCATGCCCCTGTCCGGCTTCGTAGGCGCAATCTCCGGCCTGCTGCCCAAGAAGTAACATCGTTCCTGTATAAAAACAGGCCGTCCCGTGAGGCAACTCTCACGGGACGGCGTTTTTGTCAAATTGAGCAGAGCTGGCGATAAAGGCGGCAATCCTTCAGCAGCCAGATCAGCAGGGGCACGCCCAGGGCGTACATGACTGCGGCCTCTCCGGCGCCCACGGACAGTCCGTTCAGGCACCAGGCAGAGAGGAAGGCCCGGTCATCGAAGAACCAGGCAATCTCCGCGCCCACGATCACGGTGTTGAACAGGATCGTAGGCAGAGGAACCAGAAATACCAGCAGGAGCTTGCGGCCGACAAGTCTTCCCGCTCCGTGGTTTTCCGCGGCAGCCTCTCCCCCAAGGGGAGCCTCCGGCCGCAGAGCCTTGGACATGAACCAGGTGACCAGGCAGGCCAGCAGGGTAGCAGTCGAGCCGATGGCAAAGTCCCAAGCAGAGACAAAGGAGGCCAGATTTGCCGCCATGCAGCCCACCACCATGCCCGGAATGGCGGCAGGTGTGAAGCAGCAGAGCACGGAGAGGGCCTCGGCAAGCCGGAACTGAACCGGGCCGTAGGCAAAGCTGGACGTGGCGATGGTAAGCGCCGCGTAGACCGCGGCGAGGATGCCCGCAAAGGCGATCCGACGGGTAGTGAGCTTCATATGGTTTCCTCCAAAAGAAAAATAGGGCGCGCTGCGCCCATCATTTGGGCGCAAAAGGCCCTTTGGCCCCCGCACGGGGGCGATCCAATAGTTTTGTTTAACGACAGGATGGTCACGAACTGTCGTATTCAATTGGAGCAGGGCTATTGTACCAGAAAAATGCGTTTTGTCAAGGGAAAAATGCAAATCGGCAGCACCGCGCAACGCGGTGCTGCCGAAAAAGCGTTTTATCAATACTTGGCAGTGCTGACCTTGACGCCGGGGCCCATGGTGGAGGCGATGACGCAGGACTTGATATACTGGCCCTTGGCAGCGGCGGGCTTGGCCTTGATGACCGCGCCGATCAGGGTGGACAGGTTCTCCTCCAGCTTCTGGGGGCCGAAGGACACCTTGCCGATGGGGCAGTGGATGATGTTGGTCTTGTCGAGACGGTACTCGATCTTACCGGCTTTGATCTCCTTGACAGCGGCAGACACGTTAGGGGTCACGGTGCCGGCCTTGGGGGAGGGCATCAAGCCCTTGGGGCCCAGGACCTTACCGAGACGGCCCACGATGCCCATCATGTCGGGAGTGGCGACGACCACGTCGAAGTCGAACCAGTTTTCCTTCTGGATCTTCTCTACCAGCTCCATGCCGCCGACGTAATCGGCGCCGGCTTCCTTGGCCTCGTCAGCCTTGGCGTCCTTGGCGAACACCAGCACCCGGCGGGTCTTGCCGGTGCCGTTGGGCAGAACGATGGCGCCACGAACCTGCTGGTCAGCGTGACGGGAGTCAACACCCAGGCGGATGTGGATCTCAACGGTCTCGTCGAACTTGGCGGAAGCGGTCTTGCAAACCAGACCCAGAGCGTCCGCGGGATCATACTGCACGGAGCGGTCGATCTGCTTCGCGCTGTCCTTATATTTTTTACCTCTAAACAATGTT
>JAEEZZ010000043.1 GCA_016292255.1 Oscillospiraceae bacterium | reverse complement strand
TTTTTATACTGTCAGTATGTATTTAAGCGTTCTTGGATGCTTTGCCGTTGTTCCTTGGTTTGATTTCAGCCTCACGATCGCTTTGCCGCAGGCAAAGCTGCCTCAATTATTCATTATTCATTATCCGAATCAGAGAGGTCGAAATAGGAAAGGAATGAAAAAGACCAGAGTGGCGGCATATTGCCGTGTCAGCAGGGGTGGCGCAGAGCCGGAGCACAGCCTGAAGGCGCAAGTGGATTTTTACAAAGAAATGATCTCCTCTGCGCTTGGACTGACGGCCACCTTCACCAAGGAGGGCTTTGAGGAGGTCAGGCAGATGGAGGACGACTGCAATCGCTACGAGGACGCTCTGGGCAGCTGTCTGGTGAAGCTCACCGGACGCGAGATGACCCGGAAGCAGAATGAGGAAGTCTCCAAATACCTCCACACGATCACGGACTTTGAGCGTATTTCCGACCACGCGCTGAACATCGCCGAAAGCGCTGCGGAGATCCACGATAAAAAGGTCGACTTCTCCGACGACGCCACCCGGGAACTGGCCACCATCAGCGCCGCGGTCCGGGAGATTGTTCGGCTGACGGTCCAGGCCTTTATCGAGGAGGACCTGAGCCAGACTGCCATGGTGGAGCCGCTTGAGGAGCTCATCGACCAGCTCTGTGACAAGGCCAAGCACAACCACGTGGAGCGGCTGCAAAAGGGCGCCTGTACGATCAAGCAGGGTTTTGTCTTCAACGACCTGCTCACAAGCATAGAGCGGGTGGGTGACCACTGCTCCAATATTGCTCTGGCCATGCTGGAGCTGGAGGCGGATGATTTTGACACCCACGCCGGCCAGCGCCGTCTGATGGACGACGATCCTCAGGCCTTCCAGGATGCCTTCAACGACTACGCAGCGAGGTTTTCCCTGTAAACCGGAGGAGGTTTTGACGGGTATCCGATCTGCGAAAACGGCCCCCGGGGCAATCCCCGGGGGCCTTCTCTCTTCCGCGCCGCGCTTATCCGTGAAGCTGCTGGAATTTCTCCAGGTCCAGGGTCAGCCTTTTCGCCTCCGCGGAGTCCTTCAGCCAGAGGAAAAGATGCACCAGGACGAAGATGACGAGGACGCATCCCCCAATCACAAGGATGACTTCCGGACGGTCCGTGTCGATTTCGGGACCGGTGAACGCAATGATCATCATCACGGCTTCAATGAGAATGAGCATCAGCGCTTTGCGGAAAAGCATTGCCTTCGGCGAGAGCTCTCGCCTGGAAAACGTCACAAAGGTCGGCAGCATGCACAGCGCGGCGTATTTAATTGGCAAGAGCATGGTCCCGTAACCGAACCGCTCGTCCGGTGCAAAGGCGGAGCCGACCAGGGCGACCGTTACGGTGATCAGCGTCGACAGCGTGAAAAACAGGATCAGCTTATTGACAACAAACCGCTTAAACTCCATAGCCTTATCCTTTCAGCGCCTCTTTCAGCGCCTTGACGTAGTTCCTCGAAATGATGGCCTTTTCCCCGGAGCTCAGGAGCGCCAGAAAGCGTCCGTTGAACGCCGGCTGGATCGACTGGATCTTCATCAGGTTGACCAGCATGGGCTTTGAGATGCGGAGGAAGTGCTTGGGCCTCAGCAGCTCCTCCAGCTCATAGATCCGGCTGGAGGTCTCATAGACCCGGTCGTTCGTGTAGAGGAAGGTCTTTCCGTCCACGGATTCGATGTAGCAGACGTCCGTCACGGCGACCTCGTACTGCTGTTTGTCCGAGACGCCGGAGAGACTGCCCTGCCGGGATTTGACAAAGGATTCGATTTCACGGACCTCCTCCGTGATTTCCCGGCAGCGGATCAGGACCAGCTCTTCGCCTGTTGTTCCGACCTGTTCGATACGCACGTCCATGCTGTTTCCCGGGCGCTCAATAGATCTCGTCTACCGTAAAGACGCCCTCACCTTTCAGATAGCAGTTCAGGAATTCCAGCACCAGCGAATTGACGATCTTCATGGCCTCCGCGGTGTCCCGCGAACCCTTCCCGAGCCTCTTCCCCAAGAAGGGGGAGAACAGGGGCAGATCGGTAAAGTCCATGTGCTTCGTGTCACGGATCGCTGCGGTAAAGCCGGCAGCGGCGCCCCGGATCAGCACGTCGTTGGGATAGCGCTTGCCCTGTGCGAGGGATTCCTTTACATCATTATAGTGATCCCAGCTGCGAAATTCAAGTACCGGAACACAAAAAGGATCTTCCCGGAAGCTGAGCGTACCATTTTCCACGCCGTTGTACTCGCCCAGCATGGTGCCGTCGAGATCGACGACGGCGGAAACGTCGCTGCGCTGTCTTCCGATCTCTACCGCTGTGGCTCCGCCCAGGGAGTGGCCCATGACGGCGATTTTTTCTGCGTCCAGCAGCTGCGGCAGAGACCGGACGGCTTCGCCCTCCTGCTCGGAGACAAACCAGCTGTCGTCCGTCGCGCCGCTCTGCGCGGCAGCCTTCAGCGTGTCGATAACAAAGCTCACGTCAGCCGTCCGGAGCGCGACCCAGTCGGAATAGAGCCGGTAATCCTGCTGCGCGTCGGACTTGCCGCCCCGTCCGGTCACGGCCCGGACAAAGGCCTTGTCCACGAATACCCGCTTGCCGCGGGAATTCTTCGTGAAGAAGGCGTGCCGCGGATGATCCGGCGCCGCGACAATGTAACCGTTGCTCGCGAGCTCCTGATAGGTGGAGTAGTTGCTCTTGTAGAAGCCGAACGCGCCGTGGGAGAAGATCACCAGCGGGAAGCGCGCCGGATGGTCCGCGTCCTGCTCCGGATAGAAGAAGTGCACGGGTACCTCGCGGAAAGCGCCGTCCTTCTCATAGGGATCGGCCCTCGACCGGTCAATCAGGATGGCGGCTGTCTCTTTGACCTTGAACGGGCCGCTGACGGGCAGACCGTCATAATCGGTAAACAGAAGGGGCTTGATCAGTTTGTTGTAAAGAAATCCCATGGTTTGCGTCCTCCTTTTCAGATGTATGGATGGGTTCGGAAAAACGCTCTGCGTTACGCCCGATATTCTTTCTTTGCCAGCCAGCCCCGGAAGAGGCCGCCCTCGAACAGGGAGATGATGACAAAGAAGATATCGGCAAACAGGATAAAGACAAACGAGGGCAGCAGGATCCGGGTGTATTTCTTTCCGCTGAAGGAGCCTTTGCGGATGTGACGGCCCATGCGGGCGAGATAGAACAGCACGCCCAGGTTGAAGAACAGCAGCAGGGCGGCGTTCTCCCCGAAGCTGATCCAGGCGCCCTTTGCGAAGAAGCTTCCGGTGTTCACCACGCTCAGCAGGGTGTTGAGCAGCAGCAGGCCGACGTCCACCAGAAACAGGATCCGGGTCACGTTCAGCATCACGCCGCCGCCAATCCCCACGCCGCCGCCCCAGCGCAGGCCGGCGCGGGTGCAGAAATGCTCGAAGCTCTGCATCAGAGGCTCGTTTTGCTTTCCCTCGATGAAGCCGTTGTTGGCGATGCAGTAGAGGCTCAGATGCAGGCCGTTCTCTTTGCAGAAGCCCTCCATCTCCTCCAGGAACCGGAGCACATGGGAGGGGATGCCGTCCACATAGAGGGGCAGGCAGAACACGACCGTCTGGGCGTCCCGGAGCTGCTCCAGGATCCGGGCGTGATCCGCCGGGCTGCGCAGCTTTTCGTTCACCTTTTTCCCGCCCACGAACAGACGCTGCAGAAAGGCAAAATACGAGGAAGCGCAGAAGCGATTCTTGGGGCTGCAGTTGATGAATACCGTTTTCATAACAATCCCTCCAATTCCGCGAGATCCCGGATAAACAGCACCTCAGACCGTTCATAGCCGTCGTTGATCGCGTTGCGCTCCGCCCGATAGCGGAAGGTTTCTTTTTCGGCCTCGGTGATTTCCCCCCAAACGATCACCTTCCACAGCGCGTGCTTCCCGTAGCGCAGGGTGTGGTGCATCTGCCTGCCGCGGTAGGTGGAAAAGGGCGTGGACGTTCCGATGGACCGGTCCAGCACGTTTTTGACGGCGGGGCTGTATTCTCCGTACAGATTCCTCGTGACGATCACCAGCTCGTCCGCCTGCCCCAGGATGCGGCAGGACTGCTGCAGGCAGTCCTTCATCTTGCATTGCGCCGGGTGCTTGGTCCAACAGCCAAAGCAGCCCTGGCAGGGCGCGTATTTTCCGTCCGCCGCCAGCATCCGGTCACATTTGCCTTCGATCATGGCGTCATAGGAGCGGTCCAGATCGTGCAGGATGACTTTTGTTTTGCTCATGTGAAATTCCCTTCAATTCTTTGGTATGGCTGTATTCTAACCGTTCTTCTCCGTAATTGCAAGTCCTTCGGCGGTAAGATGCATTTTCCCGCGATAAGATGCAAATCAGGCCGGGGGACCAATGGGGGGCAGAACCGGCAGCACCAAAAAGGCTCCCGCGCAAATGGCGGTTGCTCATAAGAAAGGAATTTCAAAAAACCAGGGATGCTCGTTTTGTTTCATCCAATTTATGCTGTTGCCTTTATTGATTTTTTCGCCGCCAACGGGCGAAACCATTACTGGCAGTATAAAAAATAATAGCACGATCGATATGACCGGTCTGTTCATTTTTCGGTTTAAATACTGTATAATCATTTTCAGAAACACAAGGGGGGCGGGCAAATAACAAAGAAATAGACAAATCGATAATAAATTCAAACCACTCATGGTGCTTTTTTCTTTTCTGTTTTTGCATTATCCTTGGGAAAAGCAAACTTGTGTATTGTTGGGAATACTCCGGGCTCAACTTGCCTTGCTGCTGTTAGAAGCCCGCGCAAGCGTTGTAAAGACTCGGGGTCGGTGGGCGCACTGAGCAGTTGCTTGTATTCATCAACTATTTTTTTCCTCAAAGCGTTTTTTACGACAGGCTTTCCTGCTTTATTGACCACGACGCCTGTTATTACCTTTGGGTAAGATTTCGAAAATGACTGTGTTACTTGTTTTTTGCGGATCGAGAAAAAACCACTTGACAAATCCGAAGATCTGTTATAATATAAACGCGTTAATATAAAATCGTTTATATTTTAACAGGAAGGAAGATTTGACAGAGATGATACTGATCGTAAATACTACTGCAGACACATCCGTAACGGATGATCTGAAAAATTCCCTGGCAGGCCGCGGGGCCGACTTTGAGATCATCGAGGCCGGAGGTCTTCGGATC
>JAEEZZ010000042.1 GCA_016292255.1 Oscillospiraceae bacterium | reverse complement strand
TGCGTTGCTCCGACCCGGTCGCGGCATTGAGACGGTCGGAGCGCCCGGCTCACCGCCCCCTACGCGGGGAATGCCGGTCCACGTCGTACGGGCGGCCATTGGCCGCCCGGTGTGCGAAGCAAACAATCGCCCGCAGGGCGATCAAGCCGGGTGCGTTGCTCCGACCCGGTCGCGGCGTTGGAACGTTCGGGGCGTCGAGGGCGCCGCCCCCTACACGGGGAATGGCGTTCCATGTCGTAGCGCGGGCTATCAGCCCGCCGTTTGCGCAGCAAACAATCGTATGCGTCAGCAGACGATCCAGCCGGGTGCGTTGTTCGGACCCGGTCGCGGCATTGGGGCGTTCGGGGCGTCGAGGGCGCCGCCCCCTACACGGGGAATGCCGTTCCATGCCGTAGGGGCGGGGGGAACGGGCCGGCTAATAGCCGGCGCTACAGGTGGGTGCGTCCGTTCTCCTATTGCCTATTGCCTATTGCCTGTTCCCTATTCCCTATTACCTATTCCCTATTCCCTAGCTGCAGCCCTACGGCAACTCCCAGCTGACTTGCTCCAGCACATTGCCTGCCTTGTCCCGGGTTACCAGTTCCAGGTAGTCTGGCACGGCATTATAAACCTTTGAAAATACAAACCAACCGTTTTTCACGTTCTGGAGGATCAGCGGGTATCGCTGTTCCGGCTCGTCCGGATTTTTGCTCTTACAGATCGCAGTCAGGGATGCGTCCGCCCCGGCGGCCTTCACCGCATACCCGTACCAGTCATATTCTTTACGTTCGATCAGCCAGGCTTCGACCCCTGTTCCTTGAATCTCTTCCCTTTTTGTCCACCATTCCAGGGGGACGTAAAGAACGCCGTCCGCAGCAGGCACATACCATGCGGCGTAGTATCCGTAACTCGAACGATCGAATGGGGACCGATCTCCCAGGTCCGCCACGTAGGCGTAATCGCCGTCCGCCCGGATCCCCAGATAATCGCCTGTCTGCGGCTCCACGATCAGTTCCGGGGATTCGCCGGGATAGCCGTACTCCGCCATGAGCCGCCGGAATTTCATTCCCTTCGTCAGAGGCGGGAAGCCCAACATTGCCCAAGCCATCGGTATAAGGACCAGAATGACAACGCCGTAGACGGCCAGTCTGATCCCCCGGGGCGTCCCCATGATCCGTTTTATCATGGATTCTCCTCCTCTTTCACATCTGTCTCCAGGTCGAGACGCAGCACGCAGGCCGATTCCTCCGGGCTCTGCCGATACTGTAATTCATAGCGCTCCGTACCCAACGGGTCCTTCCAAACGATCCGCCAGACACAGACGTTTTGATAGACGCAGGTGCCGACGGGGATAAATTCGATCTCCTGTGCATCGGATCCCCGGGCGGGATCGACGATCCGCAGTTTCTCCCGCAGCGAAGCCGTAAACAGGGGCAGCTGTTCCGTATCCCCCCGGAAGACCAGCGTCAGGTCCACAAAGCGTTTCACGTCCCCGTAATAGTAGACGGGGGAATTAGTGCTTACGGTTTTATAGGCCTCCTCGTCCCCCATAGAAAGCGCCTGGGAAACGCAGAATGTGATCTCTCCGCTCTGTCCCTCCGCCGATCCGTAGTGGCCAAGCTTAAACAGCGGCTCGCCAACCACGCGTCCCTGCTGCTCGTCGTACCAGCGGCGCTGCTCCCAAACGATTCCGTCGAGGTTCAACTTTATTTTCCGGAAGTTTTCCACAAAGTCCTGCGGTTCAGACGGCAGGGCATCCATTCTTTGGAATCTCCAGCCCCCAAAATAGATCCGCAATTCCTTCCTTGCGGGTTTTTCCCCCAGAATGATATCCACCCACTCCGTTTCCTCCGGCCTGTTGGCAAACCTTATGTAGATTTCCCAGGAACACAGGCCCGTTCTGCTTCCGGTGATCGAGATTTTCTTCTCCAAGGTATCGGCGTCTTCCGTTTGGTACTCCATGCCCTTGTCGTCCACGACCCGGATCAGATCCGAGTAGTGTTCAGGCAGATCGTACCATGGCGCGCCGGTGAAGCGCAGCCGTATATAGCAAGTATCCCCAAGGTTTCTCTGTATTAGCTCTCCGTTCAGCTCCGGCCGGTCGGTTTGCTTGGAAATTCTTTCCCACTGATCATACCGGCAGACAGCCTCCTCACAGCTCACCGTGAAGGCGCCGAATTGAACCTTGTCGCTGCAGCTGCAGGAGCGTTCCGCAACCAGGGTATAGTTTTCCACATAATCTCCATAGTCTATCGACCTTGAAGAAATTACACTATGGCTTTTCGTGATACGTGGCAGATTGTATTCGCCGCTCACCAGCATCACCACCACCGCCAGCAGCAGCCCAATGGCGACGATTCTGGCCACGCCCAGGGCCCAGCCCAGCCCGGGCTGGTGGACCTGCCGCAGCAGAGCGCCGGTCTCCGCCGGGTCGCCCATGCGTTTCAGAGTCTCCCGCCGGGCGTCGCCCAGACTCAGCCCCCGGTTTTGCAGGCCCTCCACCCGTTCGTCGATGTGGTCCCGCAGTTCCCGCCGGACCTGTCTGCGGTCCGGGGGCCAATACAAAGGCCGGGTAGCCTTTTTCAGCCAGTCCCGCAGGGAATCTATGCCTGTGCGATCCTCCAGTGTCTGACTCCACGCCGCCGCGGGGAGCCATTCGGCGGGTTCTTGTTTCACGGTTTTCTTCTCCATGGGTTCTTTTCTCCGTTTCGAGTTGAAAGTTGAAAGTGGATAGTTGTGCGTCCCTTACGGGGAGCGCGGGCGCACACTACCCATGAAGGGCACAGGTGTGCGCCCCTACGTTCCGCAGTGCAGGACGGTGTTCACCGCGCCGGAGAAGACCTCCCACTGGGTTTTTTCCTCGATCAGCTGGGCTGCACCCTTGTCGGTCAGGTGGTAGTAGCGACGGCTGCGGCCCTTGTCGGTCTGCTGGTTGTAGGCCTTGACGTAGCCCTTCTTTTCCAGGTTGTGCAGGATGGGATAGAGCGTCCCCTCCTTCATCTGGAAGACCTCGTTGGAGACGGCCTCCAGCAGGGTGATCATTTCATAGCCGTACTTGTCCCCGCTTTTCAGCAGGCTCAGCACCAGCAGCGAGGTGCTGCCGGACAGCAAACTCTTGTCGATTTTCATGGTTTTTTCCTCCTTTATGATCGCTTAATTATCGTTTAAATGGTTGATCCAAGCCTCTCTTGCGTTGATAAAGCTCTGCAGCGGATCCGCGTACTGGGTCCGGAGCGCGTCGTCTTTCGTGTTGGGATTGTTGGAGGCCAGAATATACCAGTTATGGGCAAAGGATTCACTGAGCATACAGCTTGTGCCGTCGGGGCTGAGCCGCAGATAGCTCTTCGGAATCATATAAGTCGATTCAAACAATTCTTCGGAGGGATAAGCCGGCCCAACGTACGTACCCCAGAACAGCGGCTCATAGGTAAAGATCAGGCCGGATGACTCGTAGCCCATCATCTCCTGCGGATCCATCAGCGGAGGCGGGAACAGCTTTTCCCCGTCCTCGGGCCTGTCCCAGATCAGCTCCAGGTTGAGCCTGTCGCGCTTGAACAGGTAGTCCAGCTTCCAGCCCTGCAGCGTGAAGCTGACGGACTCCGGGGGCGTGCCGTCCATCCAATAGATTTGGCCGTAAAACTGCCGGTTGATCCGGGTGGGCCAGGGCAACAGGTACAGCAGGGCCAGCAGCAGGATCGCCGCCCGGATCAGGTAGATCTTCGGCCGGTAGACCAGCTTCAGCAGCTTGCCCACCTCCCGGGCGCTGCCCAGAAGCTCCAGGGCCTCCTCGTCCGCCTCCCGTTCGGAAAGTCCCTTGTCCAGCATGGCGTCCCGGCAGTCCTCAAAGTGATCGGAAAACTCCCGGCGCAGGGTCATTCTCGTCAGCGGGAGCCGGATGGGGCGCAGGGCCACCCGGATCCAGGCCCGCAATCGCAGGTTCGTGGCATAATGCAGCTTCATGTTTCAATTCCCCCTGACGCTGTGAAATCTCTCGATTTTTCCAGTCTCACCTTGCCCTTGGCTGTCAGCCGATAGCAGCGGCGGGAGCGTCCATCCTCCCCTTCCCGGCGGCAGGCCCGGACAAGGCCCTTCCGTTCCAGGTAATGCAGGATGGGATAGATGGCTGCCTCCTGCCGGCGGAAGAAGCCGCAGCCCCGCTGCTCCAGCCGGGAGATCAGCGCAAAGCCGGAGCCCTCGCCGCCCCGCAGCAGCTTCAGCACCAGCCGCGGCGCACCGCCCCGCAGCGGACTGTTCCGCCGGGGCAAACGTGGGGGATCGTTTCGGCTTTTGCGCGGAGTGTCGTTTGCTTTCATGTTTCCTCTCCCCTTTTCGATGGCTTGAATACCGCCCAGCTCGGGCGGTCGATTACCTCGAAGATCATATTACATCGATGTTCTAAGTACCTCTGACATCAATATACCACGATGGTCGAGGTTTGTCAACAAGTTTTTTTCAAAGTTTCGCCCCTACGGGGGGGACGGATTCTTCGCTGCGCTCAGAATGACACTCTGAACCCCCCTAACACAAAAGGCACCCCTTTGGGGCGCCCTCCGTAAGGAAGGTGCCCCGGACAAATGTTTGCGCCTCTTCTCCACCTCATCCGACCTCGCTTTGCTCGGCCACCTTCCCCTCAAGGGGAAGGCTTGAGGAGCGTGACAACTAAGGGCTTCCCCTTGAGGGGAAGCTGTCAGACGTAAGGCTGACTGATGAGGTGTCTAAAAAAAGCCGCATTGCTGTCCTTCTCGGCTTTGCGAGAAAGAAGTGCACAGAAATGATATTTTGAGCCAAGTAACAATCATCTAAAAGGAAATGAAACAGGCGTGACCGAAGTGGTCACGCCTGATTTGATTATTGCGGTCTCCGGATTATGTGGGTCAAAATCCGATGCTCGTTATAACTGTGGACAGGGGTATCCCTGCCCCCAGCCATTCGCTTTTGCCGTTCGCTCCGAACATCGTTCCTGCCCGAGAATTACACTCCGGCGTCGCTGCGCTCGTCCCGTTTGTGGGAGTCTTGGCACGGTCATATCCTGTTCGGACGGTCATTCAGTTTTCTTTTGAAGTGGCATTTTCATCTTTTCGGGCAAATAGAAAAAGCCGATTTACACAACCCCTTGCCGAAAGGATAGAGATACCCTTTCAAAGCAAGAAGTCATGTAAATCGGCTTTGTTGCAAAGTCGAAGCCTGTTTGTGCGCCGCACTGTCAACAGGCTGAAAACAGGTGGGCGGCGTCGGCATTTGGTAGCAGCCGAAGCGTTAGCGGCAACTTAGGCGCACCGCAGCCCGTGGCATGAACCACGCAAATCTTTGCTTCTCGGATATTCAGTTGTGTACTCCCCAACGGGGAGCATGGGTTATTATACCAAGGATGCGAAAAATGTCAAGGAAAAACATGGAGAGTAGAATAGACAAGCTCCACATGTCAATTAAGTGTCTTATGTTTTTCAAATAGAATACGATTATCTCTGGGAGACGGTGAACAGCGAATAGAAGTAACCCTTCTGCGCCATGAGATCATCAAAGGTCCCCTGTTCCGAAACCGCGCCGTTTTTCAGGGCGAACAGGTCGGTACAGCGACGGAGAATGCTTTCGT
>JAEEZZ010000041.1 GCA_016292255.1 Oscillospiraceae bacterium | reverse complement strand
GGCTTCCGTGAGACGCCCGATGCCACCTTCCCCCCAGGGGGAAGGCTTAGACGCCACAAAAAGCCTTCCCCTGGAGGGGAAGGTGCCGAGCGACGCGAGGCGGATGAGGTGGGCCGATTGCTCTGAGCGTTTCGTCAATGGCGTACGCTCGCCGACACACCCCCTCATCCGTCATCGGGCTTCCGTGAGACGCCCGATGCCACCTTCCCCCCAGGGGGAAGGCTTAGCCGCCGCAAAAAGCCTTCCCCTGGAGGGGAAGGTGCCGAGCAAGGCGAGGCGGATGAGGTGGGCCGACTGCTCTGATCGCTTCGTCAACGGCATACGCTCGCCGAGACACCCCCTCATCCGTCATCGGGCTTCCGTGAGACGCCCGATGCCACCTTCCCCCCAGGGGGAAGGCTTAGCCGCCGCAAAAAGCCTTCCCCTGGAGGGGAAGGTGCCGAGCGACGCGAGGCGGATGAGGTGGGCCGATTGCTCCGGGCGCTTCGTCAACGGCGTACGCTCGCCGACACACCCCCTCATCCGTCATCGGGCTTCCGTGAGACGCCCGATGCCACCTTCCCCCCAGGGGGAAGGCTTAGACGCCGCAAAAACCACCCGTAGGGACGGCACCCTGCCGTCCGGTTTGCCGCAGGCAAACAATCGCCCCCCGGGCGATCCAATCGCGTTTACGATGGAATACGGTTGAATTTGCCTGCGGCAAATTGCATTCGTTCCGAATGCCAGACGGCAAAAGTGCCGTCCCTGCACTCCAACTGCGTTGGGACTAACAAAAATGCCTGTGGATACGTTCCACAGGCGTTTTTGATTGTGAAATTGTAACGATTCAGTCGCCCCTTTCCTGCGTAGGGCGGCCACCTGTGCCCTTTATGGGTAGACCTCTGGCCGCCGGAAACACGGCAAAACGGGCAGCGCGGCGGCCTGGGGTCAGGCCGCCCTACGCCCCGACTGAATAGTTTCGTGAAATCATTCTTCCGATTTGGGCTCCTCGGGCTTGGCTTCGCAGGCGTCGCAGGCCTCGGGGGTCTCACAGGCAGCGCACGGGCTGTCGTCCACCACTTCGAAGACGGTGTCCACGGCCTTTTCCACGTCCTCCAGCTTCTCGGAGGCCTCGGCCTCTACGCTTTCCAGCTTGGACAGGTTCTCGCCCAGCTCATCCAGCTCCTTGTGGAGGTTCTCCAGCTCCTCCTCGAAGCTCTTGGGCTCCTCGTCGGACTCTTCTTCCTTGGCGGGCTTGGAGAAGTTGGCCTTGGCGTCCTCCAGCTCCCCGCGCAGGGCGTCGATGTTCTTGGCGGCCTCGGTAATGGCCTCGCAGAGGGGCAGGTACTCGGCATCGTCGGGCTCCTCGCCGGTGATGTAGTCCCGGTAATAGAGCTTGCCCAGCTCCATATAGGCCTTCTTCTGCTTATCCTGCTCGGTGAGGATGCTGATGTTGGACTTGGTCACCGCAGCCGCGCTCTTGGTGACCCGGGCAGCGGCCTGGGCCGCCTCAGCTACAAAGCCCTTCAGGGCTTCCAGACTTTCGTTCAATGCCATTGTATGAATCTCCTTTCAGTATGGTCGGTGGATATGCTTCTTCCTGCATTATAGCAGAGCTTTTTCAAAATGGAAGAGCCTGGGGGAAGAATTTACAGAAAATTTGAATGTTGGTCATGCCCCGTCGGGCTTATAGCCCGCGCTACATCTCCGGGTTTTGCGGATCAGGCGGGCTCATAGCCCGCGCTACATCTCCGGGTTTTCCGGCTCCGGCAGGGCGGTATCTCTGGATTTCAGGGCCAGCGCGGCGGCCACGGCGGCCAGGAGGACGATGGTGGTGCAGATGCTGTTGGAGAGGCCGTAGGCCCCGCCGCTGAGCAGGGTGCGGAAGGCGTCGGCGTCCACCTCAAAGAGGCGGATCCCGCCGTGCTCCCCGGCAGGGGCGATGTCAAAGAGGAAGTTTTCGGCAAAGATCCAGGCGGAATGGAGGGCGCAGGCTCCCCAGAGATTCCCCCGTTTCAGCACCCAGATGCCCAGCAGCAGGCCCAGCAGCAGATGATTCGCCACCGGCAGGGAGAACAGGGCGCCGCCGGCCTGCATCAGCGCGGAGGCACAGGTGGAGAACAGCAGGGCAAAGCTCACCGGCGCCCGGGCGCCGATGGAAGGCGCAAAGTAGCCCCGGGTGAGCAGCTCCAGGGAGGCCCCGTTAATCAAGCAGCCCAGCAGGGTCAGCACCAGCAGCCCCAGGCCCTCCGTGGAGGGGGTGGAGGACACCAGCCGGAATCCGCCCACAGCGGAGCCCAGGGCGACCACAGCCGTCACCAGCGCCGTCCCCAGCACAAGGCCCAGCAGCAGCTCCACCGCCCAGCCCTTTTTCTGCAGACCCATGGAGGACAGGCTGCGCTTTTGGAATTTCCTGCAATAGATGACGGCCGCCACGCCCATGGCCACGCCGGAGACCAGGGAGATCACGGTCACCCAATCGGGAAGCTCCTCCATCAGGCCCAGGATCACGCCCTGGATGGATTGGCCGCCCTCCAGCGCCTCCAGGATGGAGTCGGATCTGGATTGGACGAGCCAGCCGGAGACGGGAATGGAGATCAGCAGGGCCTGGCCAACGTAGGCCAGGAGGGTCAGCAGAAGATAGATCATCAGCTCCCCGAACAGGGAACGCCGGGTCTGGATCTGGGCGGCGGCCTCAGCCCAAAACCGCGGCCTGGGCAGCATATTGTTCATAGGAATTCTCCAATGCAGTTTTTCTCTATTATGCCACAGCCCGCCTGCCCTGTCAAGGATTATCCAAAGCGGTGGGGTTTTCGCTATCCAAAGCAGTGGGTCTTTCGCTCTCCGTCGCCGATGGCCTGGTGATAGAGGCCGGTGAGCAGCTGCCAGAGGCGTTTATCCAGGATGCCGGACTCCGGCATCCCGCAGCAGCGCTGCACGCTCTTGATGGCGCAGACCGTCTGCTCGTCGCAGGCCCCGGTCAGCGCGCAGGGGTCCACGTTGGCGTAGACCTCATGCAGAGACTGGAGCATGGCCTGGATCAGCAGGACGTGGAGGTTGTTGCTGCCCTCCAGAATGACCTGGTTGGGGTTCATCACCACGTCCAGGGGCGCGGCGGGCTCGATCTCCACCACAGCGGTCTGATAGGCCGCGCAGATCGCCTGCCAGGTGGCGTAGTCTGTGATGCCCGTCTGGGGCAGACCGGCCCGCTTCTGCTGGACGGTCACGGCCTTGGCGGTCTGCTCGCCGTAGATCCCGTCCGGGATCACCATGGGGCAGCTGCTGTCCTGCAGGGCGATCACCCGCAGCATGGTCTGCAGGCTGGTAACGGAACGCCCCAGGAAGCGGGCGTCGTTGTTGTCCATTTCGGGTTCCTCCTTTCTGTCACGTTTGCTCCGTAGGGGCCGGCGTCCTCGACGGCCCGACCCTTTCCCATTACTGCCAGCCACGGGGCGTCGAGGACGCCGCCCCCTACCGGGCTGCGGCAGCTATTGGGCGTCCCGGCTGCCGACTGCCAGGGGCGTGCCGGGGTACTGGGTCATGCGGGTGGAGGTGCTGTAGCCCCGGGCCTGGTATTGGCGGGTGATAGCCCTTGCGGTGGCGTCGTTCAGCCGGCCCGTGACGGACAGGCCGTTGGCCCGCTGGAAGGCCCGCAGGGCCTCCTGGAGGTTGGAGCCCGTATAGCCCAGGGCAGCCAGCCGCTGGCGGGCGTTGACCACGGTGGTATCCGCGGTGTCGAACTGGGGGAAGGCCGCCCGGTTGTCCAGGACCCGGTTGTCGATGCCGGAATAGAGCTCGTAGAGGGCGTCCCAGGTGCGGTCGTCGGCCTCTCCCGTGGGCGGAAAGCCCTCGTAGCCCTGGAAGGCGGCCACCGCGTCCCGGGTCAGGGGGCCGAAGATCCCGTCCACGGAGATCACGGGCACCTCCTGGACGAATTGGCCCACCACAGCCAGCATATATTGGAGCTGGCCCACCTTGTCGCCCCGGTCCCCCACCCGCAGGGGCTCCGGGAACTCCCAGCCCAGATCCTCATAGCGCAGGCCCAGGGAGCGCAGCTCCGACAGGCGCAGCACCCCGGCATAGACCCGCTCCACCGCGTACCAGGTCTGGCGGCCCACGATGCCGTCGTCCGTCAGACCGAAGACCTGCTGGAAGATCCGCACCGCCCGCTCCGTGCCGGGGCCGAAGATCCCGTCCACGCTTAGCTTGGGAATGGCGGGGAAATTCTGGGAAATGCGGTTCAGCGCCGTCTGGACCAGGGCCACGCTGCGGCCCCGGCTCCCCACCCGCAGGGCGGAGCCGGGGTAGGACTCAGAATAGTCCGCCTTCTGCGCGTCGGTGACGATCTCGATGTCCCGGCCGTAGTAGTTCCGCAGGATCTGCAGCCAGCCGTAGCCCTGGGCGGCCAGATTCTGGGAGCCCCACTGGGACATCCCCTCGCAGCTGACGGTGGTGCCGTTGCAGAATTTTGCCGCCAGAGGCTCGATGAAGCCCACCCGGCGGATGTAGTCGTCAAAAAGACTGTCCACCAGCCGGGAGATGTTGGAAAAGTAGTTCCGGCCCCGGTAGAACTGCTGGTCGTAGGCGGTGGAGGAGGTGATGTCAAAGGGGTAGCCCCGCACCCGGTAGAACTCGGTGTAGACCCGGTTCAGGGCAAAGGAGGTAATGGCCAGGATATTGGCCCGCAGGGCGTTTTCGTTCCAGGTGGGGTAGACCTCGCTGGAGGCCACGTTTTTCACGTAGTCCTGGAAGGAGACGGTGACGTTCTCCGCACTGGAATTGGGCGGCCCCAGGTGGACTGTGATGTAGGACGGTATGTAGGGCAAAAGCTGGGCCATGGCGCGCCCTCCTCAAAGATTCTGGGGCGGGATGGTGGTGGTCTCCGTCTCCCCCAGATCCGTCGGCATACCGCCCCTGGGCACCAGGATCATCTCCTGCAGGGTGGTGACGCCGGGGAAGATCTGCACGTCCCGGATCACCACCCCGTCGTAATTCGGGTGGGAAGCGCCCACCTGTACGTCCGTCCAGCCCTGGGGCTGATTGGGCGTCAGAGAGTTGGCCAGGTCGGGGGTGGGCACCGTCACCAGGGCGGTCATGCCGCTCTCGTCGGTCCGCTGGACGCTCAGCAGCATCCGTCCCATCCCCGGCCGGATGGTGGAGACCGTGACCGTGGCCCCGGCCACAGGGATCTCCGCCCGGGAGGTGACGGTCTGCACCTTGATAAAGCCGTTCATAGATAATCCCTCCTGTTCGCATTATCCTATGCGAACGGGAGGGATTGGTGAATGCAGAATGAAAAGTGCAAAATGCAGAATGAAGGTTCCGTAGCGGCGCACACCGGTGCGCCACGGGAAGCAGTCCGTTGTCGGGAGACCACCTCATCCGCCCCAGTGTGTGCACTGGGGCACCTTCCCCTCAAGGGGAAGGCTTTTCAGACCGGCTTGACGACGGTGAACTGCACCACGCAGAAGGCGGCGTAGATGGCCAGCAGCAGGATGCCCTGGGCCCGGGAGAGCTTGCCCTTGAGCAGGGCGGGCAGGGTCAAAATCAGCATCACCAGGATCATCAGCGGGATCTCCATCACCAGGCTGGAATTGTAGCCCCCGAGCTTGGCGGTCACCGGCACCGGGAAGGGCGCCAGAGCCACGGACACGCCGCTCACCAGCACCAGATTGAAGATGTTCGCGCCGATCACGTTGCCCAAGGACAGGTCGCTGTGGCCCTTCACCAGAGAGGTGATGGCGGTGACCAGCTCCGGCAGGCTGGTGCCCAGGGCCACGAAGGTCAGGGCGATGACGGATTCGGGCACCCCCAGCGCAGTGGCGATCTTGGTGCCGTTGTCCACCAGCAGCTTCGCGCCCACGGCGATCAGCGCCGCGCCGACCACCAGAAAGAGGAGCATCTTCCAGGTGGGCATCTCCTCCGCCGCTTCCTCGGCAGGCTGGGGGTTCTTCTTCATCTGACGGATGGTCAGCAGTATGTAGGCCACAAAAACAACCAGCATGATCAGACCGATGAGGCGGCTGAACTCGCCCAGCAGATAGGCCGCCACGCAGTAGATGGCTGCGGCCAGGAAGAAGAACATGACGGGCAGCTTCAAGGATTTGGGGTCCGCCTTGCCGGGCCGCACGGCCAGGGTGATAGCGGCAATTAGGGCAGAGTTGCAGATCACGGAACCGATGGCGTTGCCGTAGGCGATTTCGCCGTGGCCGCCCACCGCGGAGATGGTGGAGACCATGACCTCGGGCAGGGTGGTGCCGATGGACACCACTGTGGCGCCGATCAGCAGCTCAGGCAGATGGAATTTGCGGGCCAGGGTGCTGGCCCCGTCCACGAACCAGTCGCCGCCCTTGATCAGACAGACCAGGCCGACGATAAACAGCAATACGGGAACAAGCATAGCGATTCCTCCAATTTTTTTGTCCGGATCTCGGGCAGCAGCGCGGAAAAAGCGAGACCTTCGCCGCCGGGCGCAGATGCACTGCGAAAGCGGCAAAGGTCTCGCCTCTTCGTCCCGGCGCCGGGTCCAGAGAACCGTACTGACGGCGACGGGAGCGTCCAAAAGACGCTGGCTACTCCCCAATGTCGGGGATACTATATCAGATTTCAAAAATCTTGTCAAGGTTTTTTTCAGTTGACAAGTGACAGGTGACAAGTGGCAAGTCAGGGCGGGATCACTCGACTGCGTTCAGAACGACCCGCTGTGTATTGTCCTCGTCGACAACGATCTCGATCGTGTACTTGCCGCCGATCAGATGGGAGAGCTCTTCGGCAACGTCCACGATGATAGGCTGATAATATGCGGCAGTTCCAACGTCAACATACTGCCATCCCGGTTCCTTCTGATGTACCGCAACCTCGCTGGAAACGGCCCTTTGCGTTCCCTCAGAAGCCTTTGCCAACGCCTCGGCATAGGCAGAGCGTAGGTTAACAAAATCCTCTGTTTCAGCTCTTTTTTCGTTTATCTTTCGATTGGTCGCGGCAGACACAAGCAGATATGCAATCACAATCCCCGCCAGGACAAAGAGTATGATCCCGATCATGATCCCACGGGAACGGCCTCGTTTTACAGATTGATCCTTAAATACGGACATTATATTTCCTCCTCTATCAGATGCGGACAGCAGATAAGTGACGGCCCAAAGACGTAAGCGAAGGCGCAGCGTGTTTGGCTGCCGGAGCTTATGCATGGCTGCGCCGTCTACATTTCCCCGTCTCCTATTGCCTATTGCCTGCTGCCTATTGCCTCGTTCCGCATTTTCCGCCAGATCACAAAGTACATCGTCGTGAAGCAGGCTGTGGAGCCCACCAGCTGGCTGATGAACTCCGCCCAGAAGACGCCGTCCACCCCCAGGCCCAGGCCGGGGAGCAAAAGGGTCAGCGGGGCCACCAGGACGATCTTCCGCAGCAGGGAGAAGAACAGGGCGTGCTTGGGATAGTTCAGCGCCACGAAGGTGTTCTGCCCCGTCACCTGGAGGGCCATAAAGGGGAAGGCCCCGAAGAAGATCCGGGCGCAGCGGACAGCCAGAGCGATCAGCGCCTCGTCGTCCGTGAAGATCTGGATCAATGGCCGGGGGACGAACATCATCAGCAGCCACATGAAGCCGTTGATGATCAGCCCGCCCAGGAGAATGAAGCGGATGCTCTCGGAGACCCGCCGATAGAGCTTCGCCCCGTAGTTGAAGCTCATGACGCTCTGGCCGGAGGTGGTGACGCCGCCCAGGGGCAGGCTCATGATCTCCCGCAGGGAGTTGATAAGGCTCATGGCTCCGATGTAGAGCTGATCCAGGGGGCCGCCCCAGGCCCGAAGCATCACGTTCACGGCGGCCTGGGTCACGCTGTTGGTGACCTTGAAGGTGAAGCCGGTGAGGCCCAGCTTCATGACGTTTTTCAGCTCGCCCGGGTGGATCCCCAGGCGGCGCAGGCGAAGGATGGGCTTTTTCCCGGTGAGGAAGTGGAGCACCCAGAGGGCGCTGACCGTCTGGGACAGGATGGTGGCCAGAGCCGCCCCCCGGACGCCCAGATCGAGAAGAAAAATGAACAGAGGATCCAGGACGATATTCAGGGCGGCCCCCAGGATCACCGTCACCATGCCCACCCGGGGGAAGCCCTGGGCGTTGATGAAGGGGTTCATGCCCATGGAGATCAGCACGGGGATGGTGCCCAGCACGTAGATCCGGAAGTAAGGCAGGGCGTAGGGCAGGCTTTTCTCGTTGCCCCCCAGCAGCCGCAGCAGGGCAGGCGCGGCGGCAAACATCACCACAGACAAGACCCCGCCCACCATCAGCAGGAAGGTGAAGGCCGTGGTCATGATCCGCTCCGCCCGCTCATTGTCCCCCTGGCCCCGGGCGATGGTGGAGAGGGTGGAGCCGCCGGTGCTGCAGAGGTTGGCAAAGGCCCCGATCAGGGTGATCAAGGGAAAGCAGACCCCGAGCCCCGTGAGGGCCTCGGTGCCGCCGTTTTCCATGTGGCCGATGTAGACCCGATCCACGATGTTGTACAGCACGTGGACCAGCTCCGCCAGCATGATGGGCAGCCCCAGGCGGATGATTAGCCCGGAAACCCTGCCCTGGGAAAAATCGCCTTTCGGGGCGGACATTGTATGTTCCTCCTGTTAGATTTCATAGGCTTCTGGTATAAGGCATCAGTAAATAGGCATCAGGCATCAGGCACCGCTCGATACCTTGCACAGAGAATGTCACTTTTCCCCGTTCGATAATCTGGTTATTTCTCTTTTTTGTTTTGCAGGTGTCGCAGCATGGTGTTCAGCATTTTGCCTATCTCAGAACAAAGGGACAATGCTGTTTCCATGCCTGCACGGTCAATAAGGCTGAGCCTTTCGCAAAGGAATAGCTGTGTTTCAGTTTCATACAGAGAACCTCGTGCGATTTTCAGAAACCTTCCATACTCAACCGCTGACTCTCTTCCGTAACCTTCCGCAATATTAGAGGCAATCGAAACAGCAGCGCGACGCATCTGTGAAGATAACCCATACGTTTCATCCCTTGGCAATTGCTTTGTCAAATGATAGATTTCCTCGGCCAGGCGTATGCTCTTTTGCCAGGAAATCAAGTCTTTGTAATCTCTCATTTTATTGTTCTCCATCCAGTATAGGCCGAGCAAGTTTAATCGTACGAGCTCCTGATCCCTAATCCCTGCTCCCTGTTCCCTAAGCAAAACCCATCGAACGGGGAACCATATAGGGAAACCCGAAACATAACAGACGGTGCCTGATGCCTGATGCCTGATCCCTGATGCCTCTTCCCTGATTCCTGATCCCTAATCCCTACCCCCTGTTCCCTAAGCAAAAACCCATCGAACGGGGAACCATATAGGGAAACCCGAAACATAACAGGCGGTGCCTGATGCCTGATGCCTGATCCCTGATGCCTCTTTCCTGATGCCTCTTCCCTGACGCCTAATCCCTGATACCTGCTCCCTGTTCCCTAAGCAAAACCCATCGAACGGGGAACCATATAGGGAAACCCGAAACATAACAGGCGGTGCCTGATGCCTGATGCCTGATCCCTGATGCCTCTTCCCTGATTCCTGATCTCTAATCCCTACCCCCTGTTCCCTAAGCAAAAACCCATCGAACGGGGAACCATATAGGGAAACCCGAAACATAACAGGCGGTGCCTGATGCCTGATGCCTGATCCCTGATGCCTCTTCCCTGATTCCTGATCCCTGATCCCTAAAACCACTTCTTGATCGTCCCCAAAAGGCCTCTTCCTACGGAGCGGCCGATCTCGCGGCCTACCGCGTTCAGGGCGGAGTTGGCTACCTTGGAGCCGGCGGAGCTCTTTTTCTTGGCCTGCTTCGCCTTCTCGGCCTTGGCCTTTTCCTTTTCCGCCTGCTCCTTCTCCTTCTTGGCCCGGGCCTCCGCAGCGGCTGCCGCGGCGGCCTCCGTCTCCTTCTGCCGGTCGGCGCTGATGATCTCGTAGGCGGATTCGTTGTCCACGGCGGTCTCGTACTTGCCGAAGAGCTCGTCGTACTGGATCTCGGCGGCGCGGCGCTTGTCGTCGATGGGGCCCATCTGGGACTGCGGCGGCAGGATGGTGGCCCGCTCCACCACGTTGGGGCGGCCCTTCTCATCCAGGAAGCTCACCAGAGCCTCGCCGGTGCCCAGCTCCAGGATGGCCTGCTGGGTATCGAACGCCGGGTTGGGCCGGAAGCCCTGGGCGGCGGCCCGGATGGCCTTCTGCTCGTTGGGGGTGTAGGCCCGCAGGGCGTGCTGGACCTTGTTGCCCAGCTGGGCCAGGACGGCGTCGGGAATGTCGGAGGGCTGCTGGGTGATGAAATACACCCCCACGCCCTTGGAGCGGATCAGCTTCACCACCTGCTCCACCTTGTCCACCAGGGCCCGGGGCGCCCCCTTGAAAAGCAGATGGGCTTCGTCGAAGAAGAACACCAGCTTGGGCTTCTCCGGGTCGCCCACCTCGGGCAGCTGCTCAAACAGCTCCGCCAGAAGCCAGAGCAGGAAGGTGGAATAGAGCAGCGGGGACTGATAGAGCTTCTCACAGTGGAGGATGTTGAGATAGCCTCTCCCCTTCTCGTCGCACCGGAACCAGTCCTCTAATTGGATATCCGGCTCCCCGAAGAACAGGTCGCCCCCTGCGTCCTCCAGCTGGAGCAGGGCCCGCTGGATGGCCCCGGCGGACTGCTTGGACACGTTGCCGTACTCGCCGGTCAGCTCCGCCGCGTGCTCCGCCACGTAGCTCACCATGGCCCGCAGGTCCTTCAGGTCGATGAGCAGCCAGCCCTTGTCGTCCGCCACCCGGAAGACGATGGCCAGCACCCCCGCCTGCACGTCGCTCAGATCCAGCAGCCGGGAAAGCAGGGTGGCCCCCATCTCGCTGACGGTGGTGCGGACCGGGTGGCCCATCTTGCCGAAGACGTCCCAGAAGCGCACCGGGAAGGGATGATAGGCGAATGCCCCGGGATCCAGGCCCAGCTTTTCCAGGCGCTTGTCGATGGCCTCGCTCCGATCGCCGGTGCGGGCGCAGCCGGCCAGGTCGCCCTTGATATCCGCCAGGAACACCGGGACGCCCAGCTCGGAAAAAGACTCCGCCATGACCTTGAGGGTGACGGTCTTGCCGGTGCCGGTGGCGCCGCAGATCAGCCCGTGGCGGTTGGCCATCCGGGGCAGCAGGCAGACGGGGCTGCCGCCCACGCCGATCAAAAGCTTTCTGTCCTGCAGCATATTCAGATTCCTCCGTATCCATAGGTTTTTCCACATTATAGCAAAGTTTTTTGGTTCTGGCAAGTCTATTTAAGCTAAGCTTAAGGTTTTCCGGGTATGATGGCACCAGAACAAAGCAAAAGGAGGTCATCCCCATGTTGATGAATCCCACCGCGCCCACCACCACGAGCCTGGAGAATCCCATCGCCGTGATGCAGCGCTTCGAACTGAAATATATCATGTCTCCCGCCCAGACTTCCCTGCTCAAGCGGGCCATCGCAGGCCGCCTAGAACCGGATATGTTCGGTCTGACCTCCATCGCCTCCCTCTACTACGACACCCCGGACGACAGGCTGATCCGGGCCAGCCTGGAAAAGCCCCTGTTCAAGGAAAAGCTTCGGCTTCGCGCCTACGGCCTCGCCTCGGAGCACTCCCCGGTCTACCTGGAGCTGAAACGGAAGGCGGAGGGTATCGTCTACAAGCGCAGAGTGCAGACCACCGTGCCCCAGGCCGCCGACTTCCTGGCAGGCGCGGACAGCCTCTCCCCCGCCGGACAGATCAGCCGGGAGATCAGCTGCTTCCGGGACTTCTACGGCAAGCTGCAGCCCGCCTGCCTCATCATCTACGACCGCACCGCCTACGTGGAACCCGGCGGGGATCTGCGGCTGACCATCGACGGCAACCCCCGCTACCGCACGGATCACCTGACACTGACCCATTCCATGGAAGGGATCTCCCTGCTGCCCCCGGGCTGCTCCATCCTGGAGATAAAGGTTCAGAACGCCCTGCCCCTCTGGCTCACCCGGGCGCTGAACGACGCAAGGATCTACAAA
This sequence comes from Oscillospiraceae bacterium, assembly GCA_016292255.1. Lineage (GTDB taxonomy): Bacteria > Bacillota > Clostridia > Oscillospirales > Oscillospiraceae > JAFRPC01. The sequence goes on along the minus strand of JAEEZZ010000041.1, from coordinate 14,490 downwards.
ACCAGCTTTTCCAAGTACGGAGAAGCGTATCGGCTGGAGCTGAAAAAGCGCGCCCTGCGCTCAGCGTCCTGATGCGAAAGGAGGAACACACCATGTTTGATTCGATCTATTCCGTCTCTGTGACGGCGTCTCAATTCTTTCTCATGGCAGGGGTGGCCCTTGTGGCCGGACTGCTGTTCGCCTGGATCCTGTCCTTCCGGATCCGCGCCCAGAGCCGCTTCTTCCTGGTCGCCGCGCTGATCCCCTTTGTGGTGGCCTTCGTGATCACCTTCGTCAAGGGCAACATCGGCGCAGGCGTGGCCCTGGGCGGCGGCTGCTTCGGGCTGATCCGCTTCCGCTCCGCCCAGGGAACGGCCGACGAGCTGGTGGCCGTTTTGATTGCCATGACCTCCGGCGTGGCCTTCGGCATGGGCTATCTGGGCTACGGCGTCGTGGCCCTGCTGGGTATGGCCGCGATCTGGTTCGTGTTCAGCTCCTTCGACCTCTTCCGCCACAAGTCGATGGCGGCCGATCAGCTGCTGCGCATCACGATCCCCGAGACGCTCGAATACAACGGCGTCTTTGACGACAGCTTCTCTCGCTATCTCCGCGCCGTGGAGCCCGTAGGGGTCAAGACCACGGGCATGGGCTCCATGTTCCGCCTGTCCTACAAGGTGCGGATGAAGGACGCGGCCCAGGAAAAGGCCTTCCTGGACGAGCTTCGCACCCGAAACGGCAACCTGGAGATTTCCCTGCTGCCGTTTGTTGAGCAAGGCACGGCGCAATTATAATCGACAAGTGACCCGTAGGGGGCGGTGTCCTCCGCAGCGAAGCAAGTCCTTTAGGGTACGCCCCGATCCTTTCGACAAGCGACAGGCGATAATTCAGCAGCGATTTCAATTCTTCACGTTTCCATGTTTTTTCATGTTCTCCTTCTCCAAACGAAACGAGGAAATGCTTTCGGGCATTTCCTCGTTTTGTTTGATTGCCCCGAAGGGATTCATTCAGCCGCAAATGACAATGCTCTGCCCTGTCTATTCATCATCTGCATGATATAGTCTGATTACGGAACAGGCACGGGTCAACTGCTTTTTTTGATTTGGAGGCAACACGCTGAGAAAGTCGTTATATGCTGCCTTGGAATACTGGATTCGTATGCAATCACTGCGTATGGGCATATTATTGATATGCTGTAAATATTTCTTTTCAATGGGGTGAGCTGATAAATAAATCCAAAATTGCTTCGTTCCGCTTAAAATACAGTGTTCGATGCCGATATAGCGTATGTCTTCAAAGCTAAGGTTGAAACGTGACCCCAGAAATGACGTGACAAAGATCCCGTTTTCTTTGATTTTCCAAATCCCCAGGTATTCAAAACGATGCAGGTAACAGACGATCCAAACAGCCAATAAGCATGACACACTCACTCCAATGAAGACGCCCCAGACAGGCGTACCATAATCGGTTACCATATCCGGGTTTAAGCCCCAAATAAGTATTCCAAGCGCAGCAGGCGTAACGAGAACCAGAAATATAATCGACATAGCCATCATATACGCGGAAATTGGGTGAAAAGTTTTCAATGTGCATCCCCCCTCCACCACTTCATCTTGGCAAAAATCAAAGAGGCGTTCCTGTCTCTACCTCTTATTATAAGCTTGATTCATCAATTCTCTGACTTCGGAGCGAAGGCGGAACATTTTTACATGACACAGAAAGCTTTCTTCAATCGTTTCCAGTGTTTCTCCAAAAACAGCTTCAAAGGCCTGATCTGCGTCGTTTACGCTGGCTTTGAAAAAATCGACGTATTGAGAATTGCCATAGCGTTCCATCAAATAGGAAGTAAACGCCCCTGAAATCGGATACGTTACCGTTTCATCATACTCATCGAAAGTATCATTTTGCAGCAATTCCTTTATTGCCGGTATGCTGCCATGCTCCTGAAGATACCACAACGTCCATAAATAGTTATCAATTCCCCACCAATATCGGTCAAAGAACATTGCAAGCCCTTCTCTGACGAACTTTGAAGTCGGTCGTCCAAACGAGTACGAGATAAGATGCGCATCCTCATGCAGCCCGATACACTGAACCTTATCATTGTATACCGCGTAAATGTGATTCATACCATCTTTGCTTAACGAATTTGGAAGCGTAAAAGCGTTGCAAGGCTCTTCTTCCTCCTCATCATGCGTGATCGCATATTGTCTTCCGACTTCCTCGGGCGAGTCATACAGATGATAATGAATTACTCCATCAGCCTCGGTGCCAAGGCAATTCCTTATAAAGTTGTAGCATTCTTCTTGAAGAGAGGCTATTTCCTCGATGTCTCTTTCGCTCAGACTGTTTTGTTCAAAGTGAAAAACGTAATGCTGCGTTATTCGTTCCATGCTCTGTTCCCTCGCTTTTTGAAGTCCTTTTGTCAATTTGCAAACAAGGAACGGGAAGCCTGCGGGATTCCCGTTCCTTGTGGTGTATTTAACACAGCCTGCTGCCTGCGGGGATCTTGTCGTCCAGCATGAGCAGGTGGAGCTTGTCGCCCCGCTCGGCGGAGAGCAGCATCCCGCAGCTCTCCTGGCCCATCATCTTCCGGGGGGCCAGGTTGGTGACGGCCACCAGGGTCTTGCCCAGCAGCTCCTCGGGCTTGTAGTACTTGGCAATGCCGGAGAGGATCTGCCGGGGGGTGCCGGTGCCGTCGTCCAGCTGGAATTTCAGCAGCTTTTCGGACTTCTTCACGTTCTCGCAGGCCAGCACCTTCACCACGGTCATTTCCACCTTCTGGAAGTCGTCAAAGGCGATGGTGGGCAGAGGCTCCGGCAGGGGGGCGTCTTCCCCAGGGCCGATGTGGGCATCGGCCCCTACGGGCTCCTTCTGTAGGGACAAGCATTGCTTGTCCGCTCCCGTTTCTGCCTGCTTGTCGGCGGACGAGCACTGCTCGTCCCTACATGCGGAAGCGGCCTGGGCGGCCTGGAGCTTCTCCAGCTCCTCCAGCTCCTTGGCGGCGTCGATGCGGGGGAAGAGGGCGGGCCCGTTCTCCACCTTGGCGTCCCGGTAGAGGGTGCCGAAGAAGGCCAGGGATTCCCAATCGTACTCCGTGGCGCCGATGCGCTTCATGATCTCGGCGGCGGTGTCGGGCATGAAGGGCTGCAGCAGGCCGCCGCAGATGCGGACGGTCTCCAGCAGATTATAGAGCACCCGGGCCAGGCGGGGCTTCAGGGCCTCGTCCTTGGCCAGCTTCCAGGGCTCGTTCTCGTCGATATACTTGTTGGCCCGGGCGATCAGCTTGAAGATCTCCCCCAGGGCGTTCTGGAAGGCGTACTTCTCCATCTGCTCCTCGTAGACGTGGGGCAGCTCGCAGGCCATGGTAATGAGCTCGTCGTCCTTGGCCTCATCCTCCTGCTGTTCCAGGGGCAGCTGGCCGTCGAAGTACTTGCCCACCATGGCCACGGTACGGCTGACCAGGTTGCCCAGGTCGTTGGCCAGGTCCACGTTGATGCAGGAGATCAGCGCCTCGTTGGTGAAATTGCCGTCGGAGCCGAAGGGGAAGGTCCGCAGCATGAAGAAGCGCAGGGCGTCCACGCCGTAGCGCTCCGCCAGCAGATAGGGATCCACCACGTTGCCCTTGGACTTGGACATCTTGTCGCCGTTGAAGTTCAGCCAGCCGTGGCCGAAGATCTTCTTGGGCAGGGGCAGGCCCATGCTCATGAGGAAGGCGGGCCAATAGATGGCGTGGAAGCGGACGATCTCCTTGCCGATGAAATGCACGTCGGCAGGCCAGAAGCGCTTCCAGTCCTCGCCGTTCTCGTTCAGATAGCCCAGGGGGGACAGGTAGCTGAACAGGGCGTCCAGCCATACGTAGACCACGTGCTTGCCGTCAAAGTCCACCGGCACGCCCCAGGTGAAGCTGGTGCGGGAGACGCAGAGATCCTGCAGGCCGCCCTCGCAGTCGATGAAGTTGTTGACCATCTCATTGACCCGGCTCTTTGGCTCCAGGAAATCCGTCTCGGTGAGGAGCTTCCGCACCCGGTCGGCGTACTTGCCGGCCCGGAAGAAGTAGGCCTCCTCCTTGGCGGGCTGAACGTCCCGGCCGCAGTCGGGGCACTTGCCGTTGACCAGCTGGCTCTCCGTCCAGAAGGACTCGCAGGGGGTGCAGTAGAGACCCTCGTAGCTGCCCTTGTAGATGTCGCCGTTCTCGTACATGGCGCGGAACACCCGCTGGATGGTCTTGATGTGGGACTCGTCGGTGGTGCGGACGAAGCGGTCGTAGGACACGTTCATCAGCTTCCACAGATCCTTGACGCCCTTGGGGGCCTCCACGATGCTGTCCACGAACTGCTTGGGGGTGACGCCGGACTCCCTGGCCTTGTTCTCGATCTTCTGACCGTGCTCGTCTGTGCCGGTGAGGAAGATCACCTCGGCGCCCCGCATTCGCTTATACCGGGCCATGACGTCCGTGGCCACGGTGCAGTAGGCATGGCCGATATGCAGGCGGCTGGACGGATAATAGATGGGGGTTGTGATAAAGAATTTTTCTTTACACGTATCGCACATAGTGATTTCCTCCTTGCGTGCAGTATTGGCTTATATTATACCCCGGAGTCCCGAAAATAGCAAGAAAAATCTGCGGCAGGGCCCTCTGAGATGCGAAAAACAGTCGGTGAAGTTCACCGACTGTTTTTCGTTGCGGTTTTCAGCTGCAGCAGGCTTCTATTTCCATAGGAGCCAAAGCACGAAGATGAATAGCGTCGTACCGCCTGCGATCACACCGACCACGGTCAATCCGGCAAGCGTTGCATAAAGCGTGTAACGAAGGGTTTCCCTGGTTGTGAGTGCCTCGCCCTTGGCGATCTTCTCCTGCAGGGCAGCGCGGGCCACCGCGCGGCTCTGGCGCCGCTGCTCAGAACGGTACCAGGGCATCCCCTCCACGTTCATGTCGGCGATGGTACGGCCATCATCGTCCTCATACTGCTTCTTGGAATTCCGAACCATCTTAGTCGTAGAGGTGGCAAGCGACAAAGTGGCCGGGCTCCACTTCCTTGGTCTCGGGAGCAGTTTTGCTGCAGACGCCCATGCACTTGGCGCAGCGGGTGTGGAACTTACAGCCGCTGGGCGGATTGGCGGGAGAAGGAATGCTGCCTTCGAGGATGATACGCTCCATCTTGTAGTCGGGATCCGGCACAGGAATGGCGGAGAACAGCGCCTGGGTGTAGGGGTGCAGAGGCTTGGCAAAGATCTGCTCCTTGGTGGAGTACTCCACCATGTTGCCCAGGTACATAACGCCGATGGTATCGGAGATGTGCTCGACGACAGACAGGTCGTGGGAGATGAACAGGTAGGTCAGACCCAGCTCCTTCTGCAGGTCCATCATCAGGTTGATGATCTGGGCCTGGATCGACACGTCCAGAGCGGAAACCGGCTCGTCACAGACGATGAAGTCGGGCTTCAGCGCGATGGAACGGGCGATGCAGATACGCTGACGCTGGCCGCCGGAGAACTCATGGGGGTAGCGGTCCTTGTGGTAGGGCTGCAGACCGCACTGCTTCATGATCTTGTCGATGTAGTCGTTCATCTCGTGGGCAGGCACGATGTGGTGCTCACGGACGGCCTCACCGATGATCTCAGCGACGGGCAGACGGGGGGACAGGCTGGAGTAGGGATCCTGGAAGATCATCTGGATCTTCGGGCGAAGCTTCCGCATTTCATGCTTCGGAATTTCGTGGATCTCGATGCCGTTGAAGTAAACCTGGCCGGCCGTCTTTTCGGTCAGACGAAGGATAGTCTTGCCGACGGTGGTCTTGCCGCAGCCGGACTCGCCCACGAGGCCCATGGTGGTGCCCTTCTTGATGTTGAAGGAGACGCCGTCCACAGCCTGGACGTAGCCGGTGACGCGGGAGAACAAACCGGACTTGATGGGGAAGAACTTGAGCAGATGGTAGACCTCAAGCACGTTATCCGGGTCATGCTGAATCGGAGGCTCGGCCTTGACGTCCCGGATTCGCTGCTGCTGCCGCGCGAAGATCTCTTCTCTGGTCAGCTGCTTTTCTTCGACAACAGCTTCATTTTGTACAGTTTCAACAGGATCCATGTCAATCCTCCTTCTTCATGTCGTCATAGAGATAGCAGGAAACGATGTGCGTCGGACTGACGTGGATCTCATGGGGGTACTCGCCGTTGCACTTGTCAATGCACTTCTCGCAGCGATCGCGGAAGTAGCAGTAGTTCGGCATATTGATCGGGTTCGGGACGGAACCCGGGATGCTGTAAAGCCGATCTACGCGACGGCTGACGACGGGCTTGGAAGCCATCAGACCGATGGTGTAGGGGTGGCAGGGATTGTGGAAGACCTCGGCTGCGGTGCCGCGCTCCACGACTCTGCCGGAGTACATGACCACAACGTAGTCAGCCATCTCAGCGATAACGCCCAGGTCATGGGTGATCAGCATGATACTGGAATTGATGCGGTCCTTCAGGTTCCGCAGCAGATCCAGGATCTGCGCCTGAATGGTGACGTCCAGAGCGGTGGTGGGCTCGTCGGCGATGATCAGCTTGGGGTCGCAGGCCAGAGCCATAGCGATCATGACACGCTGACGCATACCGCCGGAGAGCTCGTGGGGGTACATCATGTAGACGCCTTCAGCGTTGGCGATACCAACCATCTTCAGCATCTCAATGGTGCGGTCCTTCACACGCTCGGGAGTCCAGTTGGGGTAGTGGAGCTCCAGGACCTCGTTCATCTGCATACCGATCCGGAAGACCGGGTTCAGAGAGGTCATGGGTTCCTGGAAGATCATGGACATTTTGTCGCCGCGGAGCAGCTGCATGACTTCCGTGGGGGTCTTGGCAATGTCGTAGACCATGCCGTCGCCCGAGTCAAAGCGAATGGAGCCTTCCACGGTCTGACCCTGGGGCCGCTGAACCAGCTGCATCAGAGACAGAGAGGTGACAGACTTGCCGCAGCCGGACTCGCCCACGACGCCGACGGTCTTGCCCTTCGGGATCTCGAAGGTGACGCCGTCCACGGCGCGAACCGTACCGATGTCGGTGAAGAAGAAGGTGTGGACGTTATCGAACTCGACGACGTTCTCCGGGTTCTTCATCGTGGTCAGGTACTCGTTGGGGTTCACGTGCTTGCGGTTACGCTGTTTTTCGATCGCATTCGTGATCTTTCTGTTCTCGCGGGAGATCCGTGCGGACTCCTTGCGGGAAATATAATTTGCGCCTTTGTTTTTAGCCATATTCAGTCACCTCATTTAACGCTTCATCTTCGGGTCAAAGGCGTCACGCAGTCCGTCACCGACGAAGTTGAAGCCGAGAACCGTGGTCATGATGAACAAGCCGGCGGGGATCCAGATCCACCATGCAGACTTCATAACCTGCATATCGTTGACCTGGTTGATGATGGCGCCCCAGGATGCCATGGGGTACTTGACACCCAGACCAAGGTAGCCCAGGGTGGCCTCCGTCAGGATGATGCCGCCGAGGCTGGCCGTCGCGTTGACGATCAGCAGAGGCATGACGTTGGGGATCAGGTGCTTGAAGATTCGGCGGGAGGTACGGATACCGGTGGCCTCGGCAGCGACCATGAAGTCCTGCTCACGCAGGGAGAGGATCTGGCCGCGGACGAGACGGGCAATGCCTGTCCAGCCCAGGATACCGAGGATCGCCATGGTCATCATGAGTCGTGACGTTGGATCGACGTGCTGGGCGTCCATGACGGAGCCAAGGATGATCAGCATGGGATAGAAGGGGATCGCGTTGAACAGCTCGACGAAACGCATCAGGATGGTATCCACAACGCCGCCGAAGAAGCCGGAAATGCCGCCCACGAGGACGCCGAGGAAGATCTCAAAGAACACGACCACGAAGCCGACGATCAGGGAGACACGGCCGCCGTACATCAGACGGGTGAGGACGTCCATGCCGTTGACGTCGGTGCCCAGGGGGTGATCGGAGGACAGGCCGGCGCGGGCGTCGATCAGAGAGGTCTTCTGCATGGTGGACACGTAGTAGTTGCCGTTGACGACAGTGATCATGGCGTCGGTCTCTTCGCCGTACTGGTTGACAAAGGAGAAGGTCTCGGAGCCGCTGCGCATGGCCTCCTGCAGATTCTTGACGAAGTCAATGGTCAGCTCGATGCCCACATAGTCAGCGCCGTAGGCGATGTCGGAGACCATCAGAATCTCTTCATCCTTGGCGTTGAAGATGCTGTAGTCTGCGCCGTTGTTCACAACGGTGTAGGTCTCGCCCTTGTACTCGAAGGAGCTCTTCGCCTGGGCGATGGCAGTCTCCATGGCGAAGCAGTATTCCAGCTCAGTGCCCAGGGTGTCGTACTTGGTGGCAACGGGGGTGAAGCTGTTGGCCACGGTCAGGACGGGCTCGTTGGCGGAATTGGTGATGACGTAATCGATCTCACCCTTCTGCAGGCTGTACTCCTCGTCGCCGAAGCTGAAAGAAGAGGCCTCGGTGTCGATGGCTTCGTTCACAGCGCCTTCGAAGGCGGAAATGTCTTCGATGGTGGAGACGAAGTCCACCTGCTCGTTGACGGTGTTACCCTCCGCGTCGATCTTCTCCACAGAAACTCTGTGGTACTGGTTCTCGCGGGTGATGTTAAACAGGCCGGAGCCGTCGGAGCCGGACAGCAGGTAACCGTTTTCGGGATCACCGGTGATGGTGTAGTTGTTGTCGTTGTGGCTGACGGAGGTCTCGCCGTCCATCAGGGCCACGCTGACCGCGTGCAGGAAGGCGGTATCGGCCTGGAGGTCGGCCACCTTACCGAGGGTAGCGGTGTAGATGTTGAAGGAAGCAATGGCGACCGGATCGTCGGAGGCAATATAGTATTTGCGCTCGATCTTGGAGATCTCAGCATAAACCGTAGTGCCGTTGTAGTCGAACTTGGTCTCCTTGCTGTTGCTTTCGAAGTGCGCCTTCAGCGCGGCCTCGAAGCCTTCGTCCACCACGCTGGTGTCGGCGAGCATTTCGCCCTCCAGCTTGATGGTGGCAATGAGCTTGGTGCCGAAGATGCCGACGGTGGGCGTCTTCTTATCGGGGTTGATCACGCGCAGGGTGTAGGGCTCGCCCTTGACGTCGAAGGAGATCTCCTGGCCGGCCTTCAGAGCGTAGCCGGGATCCTTGCCGCCCACCTTGGTGGTGCCGAGGGTCTTCAGCACGGCGGACTGCATGGAAGAGGAGGCTTCACCGACGAAACGGGGGTCGGTATTGAACTTACCGGTGGCGTACTTGCCGGGCTCTTCCACGTCCTTCGTGAAGATCTGGGCGATGGTATAGGGGGAGAAGATCGGGCCCACGAAGGAGAAGAGGAACATGACGACCAGAATGATGATGCCGACGACAGCCAGCTTATTGCGGATGAAGCGCTTGAACACCAGCATTCCGGGAGAAAGCACTTTGACGCGTCGTGCGTCGTCCAGCGCCATTTGCTGCGGCTTAGCCTGCTGGGCAAGAGAAGCCGTCTTCTGCTGAGGTGCTTGCTGGTTCAGATCTTTTTCTTCATTATTCATAAAAGCACCTCCTTAGTTGACGCGGACGCGAGGATCAACCACGGCGTACATAATATCCGAGAGGATCAGAGAAACCTGAGTCAGAACCATGAGGAACGTGGTGTAGAACATAGCGAACGGAATATCGCCCTGCAGCATAGCCTGGTAGGAATTGAAGCCGATACCGGGGATCTGGAAGACCTGCTCGGTGATCATGGCGCCGCCGAAGAAGCTGGGCAGCAGGCCGGCGAACACGGTAACCAGAGGAACCAGGGTGTTGCGGAAGGCGTGCTTGTTGATAACGACCTTTTCAGGCAGGCCCTTTGCACGGGCCGTACGGATGTAGTCAGCGTTGAGAACTTCAAGCATATTGGTACGGGTGAAACGCGTCAGAGAACCCATGGACAGCAGGGCCAGGGTCGCGACGGGCAGGACCAAATGCTTTGCAATATCGCCGATTTTGCCCCAGGTGCCGAGGTCGTTGTAGTAACGGCCCCACAGACCGTAGAGCGGGAGGATCTGATTACGCACCGCAAAGACGTACTTGAACACGGTGCCGATATAGAAGGAAGGAAGGGAGATACAAGCCAGAGCGAACACCGTGACGGCGTAGTCGGTGGGCTTGTACTGCTTACGGGCAGCCAGAATGCCCAGGGGGATAGAGATCAGGACTTCGACGATCAGGGTGATGACGTTCATCAGAACGGACCACCAGATGACCTCGCTGAAGACCTTGGTGACGGGCTTCATGAACATCCAGGAGTCACCGAAATTGAACTGGATGGCCTCTTTGAACCAGTTGATGTAGCCGGACAATATGCTGCCGTCCATGCCGTACTGTTCGTTCAGAATTTTCAGCATATCCTGCCATTTGATACGGCCCTGCGTACTCGCAGCGAACTGTCTTGCCATCTTCTCCATGTAGGACTGGGGGAGACAGCGGATGACAGCATAGGTGATGAATGCACCGCAAATGATGATCATCAAACCTAATAAAAGTCTCCTAACAAGGAATTTCCACATGTGTACCACCTCTTGCAGCTCAAGGCCGCGACGATTTTAACTGAATGTCGGTGCGCCCACCAGGCGGTGGGCGCACCTTTTAAGTTTTGCTACGGCTTTGGTTGCCAGGGATTATCTCATCTCGAGCTTCTCAATTTCGCTCATCCAGCCCCAGAACGTGGTGATGTCGGGGGTCAGGGTGTCGATGTTGATGCGCTTCGTGGAGAAGATGATGCAGTTCTGACGCTGATAAGCGGGGATCTCAACGGCCCAGTCAACGATGATGTCCAGGCATTCCTTGTAAGTAGCCTTACGGAAGGACTGGTCGTCGGAGGAACGGGCTTCCATGATCAGACGGTTCAGCTCGGAATCGTCGATGTGGTAGTGGTTGGAGTCGGTGCCGCCCTTGCCCACGATGTTGCTGCCATGGTAAACCTGGTACATATCGGGGTCAATGGTGGAGCCCCAAGCAGCGCACCACAGCTCCTGGTTGCCGGCGTCAAGACGGTTCCACAGGATGTTGGAGTCAGCGACGTCATTGATTTCCAGGGTGATGCCGATCTCTTCGAAAGCGGCCTTCGCCATGGTCAGAACGGTGTAGGAGGGGTGATCGCCGGAGCCGTCGCCGGGGATGATGACTTCGTAGCTGAGCTTGGCGCCTTCGGGAGCAGCGGTAACCTTGCCGTTCTCGACGGTGTAGCCGGCAGCCTCGAACCAGGTCAGAGCAGCAGCCTTGGCAGCAGCGTACTTCTCATCGGCGCTCATGGAAGCGGTGTAGATATCGTTGCCCTGAGCATCGGTGGAGAAAGCGATCTTGTAGTCGGGGTCGGAGGACTGAGGAGCAGCCCAGGAGGTGTTGGAGATGGGGTACTGGATGACGGAAGCGGCTTCGCCATAGTAGGAGTCGAAAGCCACGTCACGGTACACGGCCAGAACGGTAGCCAGAGCCTTACGCAGAGCCTTGGAGGCGTCGGAGGCGGGCTCGCCGTTGACGTTGATGGTGTCAGCGTTCATGCCGATGTAGCCATAGCCCAGGTTGTCAACCTTGGAGGTGGTGATGACGTCACCGGTGATCTCGTGGTTGGAGTTGTAGTTGGCAACTTCCTCGAAACGAGTACGGGAACCGGTCATCTCGCCCGCGTCGGCGTCGCCGGTGTTGACAGCGGTGGCGACTTCAGCGGCAGCAGTCTCTTTGAACTGGATGGTCTTGATCTTGGGCTCGCCCTTGTAGTAGTTGGGGTTCGCCTTGAAGGTAACGACCTTGTCCTTGTAGCTCACGAACTCGTACGGGCCGGCGCCGCGAGGAACCTCGGTCAGAGCCTTGACCTGCTCCAGATTGCCGCGCTCGAAGCCGTACATGCCGTTGTCAGGATCCCACTTGGCGGGATCGCCGTAGTAGTGCATGGGGGTGATGGTGATGCCGAGGATGTTGTAAACGGCAGGAGCGGAGTAGCCGTTCACGGTGACGGTGACGGTGTAGTCGTCAACCATCTTGATGCCTTCGATGGAGTTGACACCCTTGCCAGCCATTTCGGCGTCGAGGGGGCCGTACTTGCTGATCAGGTTGGAACGGGCGAACTCCACGATGGAGGTGCCTTCGTTGCCGGTCTTTTCAGCGTCGAAGAAGTCAGCGGGGTTGTCGTTGTAGGCAGCCTTGGTGACAGCGACGAAATCGTCCATGGTGGGGAAGGTGGTCTCCAGATCCCAGCTGAAGGTGCCGGTGGTGGCATCGACAAGAACCTTCTTGCCGTCGACCTCTTCTATCTTGCAGAAGTTCCACAGACGCATTGCGTAAGCGACCATCAGGCCGTCGTTGGCCTTGATCTCTTCGTAGGATTCCTTGCCGATCATAGGAGCGTACTCGTCAACACCGTAGTTGGCATGCACGTAGTCGTAGATGCACTGAACGGTGAAGGCCCACTGGGTGTCGATGTCGTTCCAGAAATCGTTGTACATATCCTCGGTGTAGGTGCTGCCGGCCACATAGCCTTCGCCGCGGCCGTCCTTCAGAAGGTCGTCAGCAATGGCGTTGTACTTGTTGTAGACAGCGTCGGAGGTCTGGGTACGCCAGTTCATCAGGCCGATGATATCGTAGGAAGCCAGGGAGCTGGAGCCAACGTAAGCGGGATCCAGGTAGGTGTAGTAGGTGAAGATGATGTCCTTGGCGGTGACAGGCTCGCCGTCGGAGAACTTCAAGTCATCGCGGATCTTCGCGGTGTAGGTGGTGGTGTTGGTGTCGGAGTCGAAGGCGACGTCCAGATCAGCACAACCGGTGTAGGTGTAGTCGGTGCCGTTGTAGTTCACGGTCTCGCCTTCGATGGCGTTGTAGATGATGCCGCCCATACGGTCGGTGGTCATCAGGCCGAGGCCAACCATGCCGGCGACATCCTGGTCGTAGGCAGTGTCAGCATAGAAGGGGCTGAACTTCTGAGAGAAGGGGCTGTAAGCAACAACCAGCGGGGTGTTGTTCACAGGCTTGTTGTCCTCGCTGGAAGCGGGGGTGCTGGGCTTTTCGGTGCCGTTGGGCTCGCCGTTGGCCGCGGTGGTGGTCTGCTCGCCGGGCTGGTTGGCAGCGGTGGTGTCCGTCTCATTCTTCTTGTTGCAGGCAACAAGAGCGAACATCATAGCGAAAACCAGAATGAGCGCGAGCATTCTTTTCACGTTTTGCATTTTTTTCCTCCTTAAAAATTTTTTACTTTATCAAATCACACACGCTAGGCTCCGCGTATGTGTCCGATACAAATTCAGGGCTGATACGCATCGTTGTCGAAGGTATCGGTCTGCACCCGCTTGAAGAAGCGGTAGTTGAACAGCTCCGCCGCGCCGGCCAGCACCAGCAGGGCCGCAAAGGCGCCGTCGTTCAGGCTGTAGGGGGCGCTGCCCTCCACGTACTCGGAGGCAGCCACGATGATCCAGTAGATCACGCAGCCCAGGGCGGCAAGGCCGAACAGCACCAGCGCAAACACGGCGCTGTGCCCCACCCGGACGAAGCTTTTGTCGTACTTCTGCCGCTCCATGTAGGAGATCTTCGGCGGCAGCGACACCGCGCCCATGACCTGATAGGCCAGGGGGAAGACGCTGGCCACCAGAACGGGCATATACCACCGGTGGGTCATGTTGGCAGGATGCAGGCCCATGGCAGCAGCCACCAGAAGCACGGCGGCAGCGGTGAGGATCCGCAGCCAGAGCACGATCTTCTCGTACTCCGCAGGCTCATTGGTGGGGCGAATCCAGCGACCCTTGTAGATGATCCGCTTGCCGCCGGCGCCGTTCATGCCCAGGGCAGGGACGATCTGGTAGTCGCTGGTATAGCGGTAGCGCCTGCCGATGATCTTGTGGGATTTGCCTTCGGACTTCTCCTTGGACTTCGGCTCCTGGGTGGATTTATTTGACATTGCAGCGCCTCCGTTCCGCGGAGACAGCCTTTCCCGCAGAAACCGCTTCTCCCTCTTTCTAACCTATTGTACCACAGGAATTTTCAATTTTCAATTCAATTTTAAAACTTTTTTCATAAATACTTCGATTTGGCAAAATTCCTAATGGGCCGGGGCGATTTTTCCCGCAATTTCCGGTTTTTTTGAGAAAATACCCCTTTGAAACGACTTCAGAGCCCGGAATATTCGAATATTCTCAGGTTGTATTCTTTTCAAGCTTTGTCAAATTGACGAAAAGCGCCGGTAGATATGCAGGATATTTGGATATTACACCGGCGATTATGCAGAAAAGAGGCGGTTTACCCCTCTCTTCCCGCCTGAACACACCGTAGGGGCGGTGCAATTATCGACAGCCGGTGCCGCGGGCGGGCGGCCAATACCCATGAAGGGCACAGGTGGCCGCCCCTACGGACGGTGCGGTTATTGACAGCCGGTGCCGCGGGCGGGCGGCCAATACCCATGAAGGGCACAGGTGGCCGCCCCTACGGACGATGCGGTTATTGACAGCCGGTGCTGCGGGCGGGCGGCCAATACCCATGAAGGGCACAGGTGGCCGCCCCTACGGACGGTGCGGTTAT
>JAEEZZ010000040.1 GCA_016292255.1 Oscillospiraceae bacterium | reverse complement strand
GAAGCTGGCGTCGGGCATCTCGAACGCGGGCTTGCCGGCCGCGGCGTAGAGGAAGGTAGCCACCTGGGCGCGGGTGCAGCCTGCGTCGGGAGAGAAGTGGGTGTCGTCGGTGCCCTTGGTGATCTGGGGATCGTGGTAGTAGGCCCACAGCACCTGGTCGTAGTAGTAGCTGCCCAGCAGAACGTCCACGAAGGGATTCTCCCGATCCAGCTTGGGAATGACCTCCGTCTCGGTGGCGTTGCAGCGGGTGCAGGTGTAGAGGCGCTCGCCGTCCTTGGAGTCGGTGGGCTTCACGGTCACAGTGCCCTCGTTCCAGGCGTGGCCCAGAGGATCCACGGGCACGGTTTCCCGGCTCAGCTCCGCGCCGCAGGTAGTGCAGTAGATCACGCTGTCGTAGGAGCCGGGCTCCGTACAGCTGGGAGCGGACTGGTTTTCCTGCACAGGCTCGCCCGGGGTGTGGGTGTGCGGGGTCTGTGCATCCTCCCACTTGGCGTAGAGGGTGAAGCTTGCGTGTACAGGCGTACTGAAATTGTAGAGCTCGGTCAGGCCGGTGTCCGTAAACCAGCCCGCAAAGCTGCAGCCTTCCTTGGTGGGATCAGCCGGTCTGGTGACGGTGCTGCCCTCGGTGACGGTCTGGGGAGGAACCGCAGAGCCGCCGTTGGATTCGAAGCTGACGGTATAGGTCTGGGGAACGACCTCAGTCCACTTGGCATAGAGCGTGAAGCTGGCCGTGACGGGGGTGGAGAAATCGTAGGCCTGGGTCAGAGCTGTGTCGGCGTACCAGCCCGCGAAGTCGAAGCCGTGCTTGGTGGGGTCAGCCGGTCTGGTGACGGTGCTGCCCTCGGTGACGGTCTGGGGAGGAACCGCAGAGCCGCCGTTGGATTCGAAGCTGACGGTATAGGTCTGGGGAACGACCTCCGTCCACTTGGCGTAGAGGGTGAAGCTGGCTGTGACGGGGGCGGAGAAGTCGTAGGCCTCAGTCAAGCCGCTGTTCTTGTACCAGCCCGCGAAGTCGAAGCCGTCCTTGGTGGGGTCGGTAGGCCGGACGGCGCTCTGGCCGTTCACAACAGTCTGGGCCGCTACGGCGGTGCCGCCGTTGGATTCGAAGCTGACGGTCCAGGTGACAGCGGGCTCAGCGTCAAAGGCCGTGGAATAATAGGTGGTCGAGGTGTCCTCGGTCTTGCGGTAGAGCTGAACCGGGTCGCCGCTGCCGGTCTTATAGGCGAAGTAGGCACTGGACTCGGCGTAATAGTGGAGGTAATTGTGATAGTAATCGTCCTGAATAATTGCGTTTCCGCTGCCGTCAAAGCTCACCGTCTGGGCGGCGTCGGTGCTGGTTTTGCCCCAGACGTAGAAGTAATAGCCGTTCTTGTAGCCGCCGATGGGGTAGCCGTAGCTGCTGTAGAACTGGCGGGTTTCGGGGTCATAGTGGAAGTCGGCGGCCCGGTTCTCCGCGGTGTCGGGGATCCGCTCGCCGCTGATAGTGACGCTCAGATAGTTCGGGGCCGTATTGATGGGCGCCCACATACCGCCGGTGCTGGCCTTGGAGCCGTCCAGGGCGCAAAGGGCACTCTCGTTTACGATCAGATATCTGCCCTCGGTGAACTCAGAGGAGGAGCTGATCCTGGCGTAGCTGCCGTCCTGGCCCGGCACGGCAAGGCCACGGAAGGAATACAGGGCGTACAACGTGGTATTGCCGCCGTTCGGATAGTAGGTCGTGCCCGGCTCAAAGCACAGGGGCTTATCGGGGACCGCATTGAGCATAGGTGCGGTGATCCAGCCTAAGAAGGTATAGTCCTCGTAGGCAGGGACGGTCTGGGGCAGGATGACAGCTTCGCCGGTCGTGCCGGTGACGGCGCTGCCGTACTGCTCTCCGTTTACGCTGTAGGTCAGGGTGAAGCCGGTCTGTTCGGCGAATTCAATGCGGATCGTTGTGGGCTCCGTGGGATTGACGTAGAGGACGTTGCCGTTCTGGATCACGGAGGCGCTGCCGGAGAGGATCGTATAGCCGGAGGTATAATAGCCGCTGTCCGGCGTGGCGGTGACAAGGTAGCCCTTGGAAGTATAATCGCCGAGGACTGCCGTACCGTGGGCTCCGGCATTCAACGTCAGTTCAAAAGGCGCGTCCTGGGTATAGGCCTTGATGCGGAGGCTCGCGCCGTTGTCCAACTGACTCCAGGCGGAGTTGTCGCGCAGGCGGAAGAAGGATGTGCCGGGATGGCTGACGTGCGTGAAGGTGATATTTGCAAGGTGATTTCCGTTTTCGGTGTATTCCTCGGTCTCGCTCTCGTCCACGGGGATGACCATCTGGAAGCCGTCACCGGTCTGCTGGGATTCCAGGGTGAAGACAGCGGAGAACTTGTCCCCCGCCTCCACCTTGAAGGGGGTGGCAATGCGGATCGTATGATAGCCGCCGTGGGCGATGGTGCCGGTCTGGGTGGACATCAGGCTGCCGGAGGTGGGGTCGGGGCTGGAGCCGGTCAGATTGGTCGGATTCTTGTAGACCTCCAGCTTGTAGCCCATGTTTTCTTCCAGGGTACAGATGGAGAAGGCCTCCACCGTTTCGTGACCGGCGGCGGTAAACACGTTGGAAATCAAGGAGCGGTTCTGTGTCAGGGGGATCCAGCCCTTGGCGCTGTTGCCGGTAAAGCAGGTGCCGTCGTACTGGTAAAGGTGGTCGTATGCGTCCAGGGTGTCCACGGTGAAGAACATGATGGGGTGGCCCAGATAGGAGGTGTCTTCATAGGAGATGTAGGTGTAACCGTTGTCGGTGGCGGAGCTGTTGCCCCAGGAGTTCTTGATGATCCAGGCGCCGTTGCTCATCGGCTTGGACAGGCCGGTGAAATTGGACTTGCTGTAGTTGTCGTCCCAGCCCACCAGGGTGACTCCATGGTTGGGGCCGTAGTCGTTGCTGGCAGAGGTGCTGATGTAGCAGTAGGCGCCGCCGGTGCCTTGATAGGCAGGGTTGTAGTAATAGCCGATGAATGCGGAGCCGAACTGCTGAAGATACTGCTTGACCGTGCTTACGTCGGAAGGCTCGATCCAGTCCACGCTGGTGACGTGGCCGATATCGTAGGCGTAGGCGTACTTGGGGTCGATGGTGCTGTCGAGAGAGGCTTCGGAATAGGCAAGGTCTGCCTCCTCCTCGCTGGCTGCGCCGATCCAGCGCATCAGCGTCAGCGTCGCTTTGTAGCCGTCGCCGCCCACATTCAGGTGGGAGGCATCCAGGATAGAGCTGTCACCGTTGGTGAGGCCGTGCTCATCGTAGGAGTTGGAATAGGTGAAATAGGACAGGTGATACTCAGACAGATCCATATCTGTGGAAGAGGTGACGCCGCTCTCACCGATGGGCATCTGGTTTTTGATCATATATGTTTCAATGGGCGAAATAGTGCCGAACGCCCAGCAGGTGCCGTAGTTGCCGTACTGCGTCTGATTTTTGACGGAGGTAACAAGGCCCTCGTCCGCGCTGTTGTAATAGGCAGGGAGATCCTTTGTCTCTCCGCGGGTTTCCGTCCTCCCGGAGCCTAAGCGGAGGCCGTAGGGCGTCTGTACGTGCATACCGTTGGGCATCGGAGCATCCGTTTCTGCCTCCTCCGATCCTGCGGCAGAGGGCAGGCTTGGCTCGTTCTTCTCTGCCGAAGCGGCCAGGGCCGTGGGGAAGACGCCGAGCAGCAGGCTCAGCGCAAGAAGAAGGGCAAGCAGCTTTCGCAAGTGTTTTGTCATTGTGGTTCTTCCTTTCATACGCGGCTCATTTTGAATTGATATGCGGTTCGTGCCGGCGAACGGACGAACCGCAGAATTAGAATACCATAACGGCAGACTATTTTCCAGTCTTTTTTGTAAGAATTGTGAAGAAAAAAGCGGAGCCGGAGCAAAAAGCGCCGACTCACGCTTCAATTTCGCCGTTTTCGCCGCAAAATCACAGATCACTGTACGAGTACGGCGACATTTCCACCCGGATGAAGTAGCCCGCTTCCCCGCAGACGGGGCACTGCTGGGGGGCCTCGGTGCCGTTGAGCTCATGGCCGCAGTTCATGCAGATCCAGCCGCAGGACAGGTCGGAAACGAACAGCTTGTGCTCGCTGAGCAGCCTGTGGAAGGCATCGAAGCGGCCCGCGTGGCATTTTTCGATCTCGGCGATCAGCTCCAGCTTGCGGGCGATCTCAGAGAAGCCCTCGTTCCGGGCCGCAGCGGCAAAGGCCGGGTATAGCTCCGTGTGCTCCTTCGTCTCGTTTTTCGCGGCGGCCTCCAACAGGGACAGGGTATCGGCTGCGGTATCCACCGGAAAGCCCCCCTCTATGAAAATGTTGTCCGATCCGCCCCGGCGCAGGAAGTCCGCGAAGATCTCGGCGTGCTCCTTCTCCTGGTCGGCGGTGTAGCGGAAGACGGCGGCGATCACGGGCAGCCCGTCCCGCTCCGCCTGGCCTGCGGCGAAGGTGTAGCGGTTTCGGGCCAGACTCTCCCCGGCCAGGGCCCGCATCAGGTTCTTCTGGGTGTCGGTGTTCTGCAGGTTCATGCTTATTCCTCCTGAAAAAAGAATCTGCTTCCAGTATGCCCGGCCTCAGGGCAAAACATACCCGCAGGGGCGGGCGCATAGGCTCTTTGGGGGTGGTTTTTTGGGGAAGGGACGGACGCTGATCCGGGGAACGCTGCTGCTGACGCTGAGCGGCCTGGCCCTGCGGGGACTGGGGGTCCTGTTTCAGGCGGTGCTGGCCGGACGGATCGGGGCGGAGGGCATGGGCGTGCTGCAGCTGATTTTGACGGTGGGAGGCTTTGCGGGGACGCTGGGCTCCGCCGGGATCCGGGTGGCCGCCCTGCAGCTGACGGCCTCCGCCTGGGGCAGACGGGACGAGGCGGGGATCGCCGGGGCGCTGTTTGCCTGCCTGCGATACGGCTTTCTGGTCAGCGCTGCGGTGGGGGCAGGACTCTTCCTGCTGGCAGGGCCCATCGGGACGCTCCTGCTCCGGGACGGCAGGACCGTGCCTGCGCTGCGGCTGCTGGGGCTGCTGCTGCCGCTGCCGATCCTCTCCGGGATCCTGCGCTCCGCCTTCACCGCCTGCGGGCGGGTGCGGGAGCTGGTGGCCGTGGAGCTGGGGGAGCGGCTGCTCAGCGTGGGCGCGACGCTCCTGCTCCTGGGGCTGGCGGGCTCAGACCCGGCCCGGCTCTGCGCCTCGGTGGTGGCGGGCTCCTACGGGGCGGCAGCCTTCTCCTTCACGCTGCTGTTTTTGCGCCTCACCCGCTCCCTGCCCAGGCGGAAGCGCCTCCCGCCCATTGCGGGGACGGCCCTTCCCCTGGGGGCCAACGACGCCCTGCGCTCCGGCCTGGGTGCGGTGGAGCAATTTCTGATCCCCTACGGGCTGGAACGCTCCGGCTCCCGGCAGACCGCCCTGGCCGCCTATGGGACTGTCTCCGGCATGGTGTTTCCCCTGCTCTGGTTCCCGGCGGAGCTGCTGTTCTCTCTGAGCGAGCTGATGGTCTCGGAGACGGCCCGCCTGCTGGCCCGAAGGGATCGCGCCCGGCTGCTGGCCCTGGTGCGGAAGAGTCTGACGCTGACCGCCTTCTACGCCCTGGGGATCGGTGGGCTGCTCTATCTGGGAGGCGGGCTGCTGGGCCGCGGCCTGTTCCGCAGCGAACAGGCGGGCCGCTATCTGCGGATCTTTGCGCCGATGGTGCTGTTTCTGTATCCCGACGCCGTGGTGGACGGCCTGCAAAAGGGGCTGGGCCAGCAGCTGCATCTGGTGCGCTACAACAGCTTCACCAACGTCATCGACGTGCTGGGGCTCTGGCTGCTCCTGCCCCGCTTCGGGCTCCGGGGCTACGTGTTCACCTACTGCCTGTCCCACCTGGTCAATTTCTTTCTCAGCTTCCGCCGCCTGCTGATCGCCGTGGACGGTCCGGATGTGAATTAATTCTTTACACCCGCCGCAAAAAATGCTATAATACCTCTGTTCTGAACAAAAAGGGGGGTGCGGCTGTGCGGCGGATCCGGAACAACATCACGGAATTCTATCGGCGGGGTGATCTGCTCCTGCTGTTTTTATGCGTGGTCACCTCCATCTTCGGCCTGATCGTCATTGCCAGCGCCACCCGGTACAGCGGCTCGTCCCGTTACCTTGTTGTGCAGACAGCGGCGCTGCTGCTGGGCATCTGCCTCTACGTGGCCGTGTCCCTGCTGGACATCGAGATCCTGGCGGAGCACCGGGAGCTTCTGCTGGCCTTCAACGTGCTGTTCATGTCCATGCTCTATATCTGGGGCGTGGAGGGCAACACAGGCAACCGGGCCTGGCTGGATCTGCCCCTGCTGCCCGTCAACATCCAGCCGGCGGAGATCTGCAAGATCACCTTTGTCATCGCCCTGGCCAAGACCATGAACAACCACCGGGGCAAGATCTCCTCGGTAAAATCCGTTGCCTCCATTGTGGTGCAGACCCTGGTCATGATGGGTCTGATCGTGGTGATTTCCCGGGACGCGGGCTCCGCCATCGTCTTTCTGTTCATCTTCCTGGTGGTGGCCTACGTGGGCGGGGTGCGATCCTGGTGGTTCGTGGCCGCGCTGGTGGCAGCTGTGGCAGTGTTCCCCATCCTGTGGGAGCACTTCATCCAGGATCACCAAAAGGAACGGATCCTGATGTTCTTCGATGAGACCATCGACCCGGACGGCACCGGCATCCGCTGGGACACCAACCGCTCCGTGGCCATGCTCTCCGGCGGCGGCGTCACCGGCCAGGGCCTTTTTCGCGGAGCCATGGTGCAGAACCACGCCATTGCCGCCCAGCACACGGACTTCATCTTCTCCGCCATCGGCGAGGAGCTGGGCATTCTGGGCTGTCTGCTCACCCTGCTGCTGCTGGTCTCCATCGTGCTTCGCTGCGTGTGGGTGGGGCTGAAAACGCCCAACTATATGAACCGCCTGATCTGCATCGGCATCGCTGCCATGCTGATCTTCCAGATCGTGAGCAACGTGGGAATGTGCACCGGCATTTCCCCGGTCATCGGACTGACGCTGCCCTTTGTCAGCTACGGCGGTTCCTCCATCATCACCGTCTATCTTGCGATGGGGATTATCTCCGGCATCCACATGCGGCCGGATCCGGAGTCCCGCTCGCCTTATATTCAACCGCGATACTGACAAAAGAGGACTACCATATGGATTTTCTGAAAGCGCTCGAATCCATCCGTTTCCCGCTGCTGGACAAGCTCATGCAGGCCTTCACCTTCTTCGGAGAAGAGACCTTCTTCATGGTGCTGGCGCTCATTCTGTTCTGGTGCGTGGATAAGTGGAAGGGCTACTACCTGCTCTCCGCCAGCTTTCTGGGGACGATCCTGTCCCAGTGGCTGAAGCTGATCTGCCGGGTACCTCGCCCCTGGGTGAAGGATCCCACGTTTACCATGGTGGAATCCGCAAAATCCGGCGCCACCGGCTACTCCTTCCCCAGCGGTCATACCCAGGGCGCGGCCTGCTCCTTCGGCGGCGTTGCCCGGATGACAAAGCGCATCTGGCTGCGCTGGCTCCTGGCCGTTCCGATCCTTCTGGTGGGCTTCTCCCGGATGTACCTGGGCGCCCATTATCCCTCCGACGTGGGCGTGGGCCTGCTGATCGGTCTGGCGGCGGTGCTGGGCCTGTACCCTGTTTTCCAGCGGGCCAGAACCAACGAGCGGGTGATGTACGGCTTCCTGGGCGTGATGCTTGTGCTTTCCCTGGGTTACCTGGCCTTCGTCCGCTTCGGGAAGTTCCCGGCGGAGGCCTACGAGGTGGACGTGAACACCAAAACCAGCAACTACGTCAACGCCCTGAAAAACGCCTGGTCGCTGCTGGGCTCCCTGGTGGGTATGCTGGCGGCCTTTACAATGGATCGGAAGACGAAATTCTCCGAGCAGGCTCCCCTGCCCGGCCAGATCTGCAAGGTGGTGCTGGGCCTGGCCATCCTCTTCGGGATCCGCGTCGGGCTGAAGGCTGTGTTCGGCATGATCTCCGACGGGCTGTTTTGGGACGCCCTGCGCTACGGCGCCATGGTGTTCTTTGTGGGCGGCGTGTGGCCCCTGAGCTTCCCCTTCTGGGCCAAGGTCGGGGCGAAAAAGTGACGCGAGGACGCGCCGAAGAAGTTGAAAGTTGAAAATTGAAAGTTGAAAGTTGAAGAACGGAATACAGGAAGCTCTTTGACAGCCTGAAGCGGCGGGGACCGGATCCGGTTCCCGCCGCTTGCTTTTTATTCCCCGTAGGCCTGGTACAGCAGCTTGGCCGCTGCCTGCCGGGTCAGAGGCGTTTCGCTGAGCTCGGCGAAGGCCGTGGGAAGGGCCAGCTCCGTGCCCCGGGCCTGTGCCACCAGCCCGGCGGCCTCCGCCTCGGAGATGGGATCGTTGGGCCGGTACACCAGCCCCTCCGGGGTGGACTCTCCCCGGATCAGACCCCGCCGCAGAGCGGAGGCCAGATAGGGCCGGAGCCAGGGCGCGGCATCCTCCGCGTCGGCAAAGGCGGAGACCTGGAGCCCGATCTCGGGGTCGATCCCCTCCAGCTCCATGACCATGGCCAGGAAGTCGCCCCGGCTGACGCTGCGATCCGGCCCGAAGCTCAGCCGGTCGGAGATCAGCTCCCCGCCGAAGAGGCCGGTCTCCCGCATCCAGATGGCCTCGAACTGCTGATCCCGATCCAGATCGGCAAAGGTCTGGGCGTCGGTGGGCTTGCGGATGGTCACCCGTACCGTGGCGGGCGCGGAGACCCGCCCGGCGGCGTCGGTGACGGTAAAGCTGAAGCTGTCCTCCCCTACCTTGTTTTTCTTGGGGGTGTAGGTGAAGCTGCCGTCTTCGTTCAGCTCCACGCTGCCCCGGCGGGGCCGGTTTTCCAGCCGAAAGCTCAGCTCTCCGGTGCCGCTGGCCTTGAGCCTGCCGCTGTTGGGCAGATTCCGCCAGGTCTCCAGCGTGCCGCTTTCCGCCACGGGGGCCGCGTCCTCCACGGATTCAAAGTGGAAGGTCATGGCAGCTTCCTCCCCCAGGCGGCCGTATTCAAAGGGTAGAAAGGACAGCTGAATGTCGCCGCCGCCCACGGGCTTCAGAGTGAGGCGGGAGAGATCGGAGCGGGCAATGGCGTCGCCCGCGCAGAGCACTCTGTCCCCCAGGCACAGCTCCGCCTGGTTCCGGTCGGGAAGGGCGGTGAAGAATACGCCGGTCAGTTCATCCCGCTCGTCCAGCTCCTCCCGGGAGAAGCAATAGACCCCATCCTCGGGCAGGGCCGCGTCCGCGGCGGAATCCGCGGCCACGGGCAGGGTCAGCAGCAGGAAAGCGGTCAGCACCAGCGCCAGCCGCGCAAAAAGATGATTTGCTTTCATAAAAATACTACCTCCTTCGTAGATCGTCGCAGGTAGTATTTGCGAATTATGAAAAACTATGCGAAGGAAGACGCACCCAATAATCAATGAAACACGGCGTCCGTGCGCTCCCAGGGCAGATCCAGATCCGTGCGGCCGAAATGGCCGTAGGCCGCGGTGGGCTGATAGATGGGACGGCGCAGATCCAGCCGCTCGATGATAGCGGCGGGACGCAGGTCGAAGCTGCGGCGCACCAGCTCAGAGAGCTCCCCGTCGGAGAGCTTGCCGGTGCCGTAGGTCTCCGCCAGCACGGAGACGGGCTGGGCCACGCCGATGGCGTAGGCCAGCTCGATCTGGCACTTCCGGGCCAGGCCGGAGGCCACGATGTTCTTGGCGATGTACCGGGCCATATAGGCGGCGGAGCGATCCACCTTGGTGGGATCCTTGCCGGAGAAGGCGCC
Organism: Oscillospiraceae bacterium; assembly: GCA_016292255.1. Lineage (GTDB taxonomy): Bacteria > Bacillota > Clostridia > Oscillospirales > Oscillospiraceae > JAFRPC01. Next base: position 9,836 of record JAEEZZ010000040.1, on the reverse strand, counting down.
GCCGCCGTGGGCCGCGTAGCCGCCGTAGGTGTCCACGATGATCTTCCGGCCGGTCAGGCCGGAATCCGCCGCGGGGCCGCCGATGACAAAGCGGCCGGTGGGGTTGACATAAAACTTGGTATCTGCGTCCAGCAGGCGCTTGGGGAGGTTGGGCCGGATCACGGTGTCGATCACCGTCTGCCGCAGGGTGTCGATGTCGATGGACTCCGCGTGCTGGGTGGAGACCACCACGGTGTCGATGCGCTCGGGGCGACCCGTCTCGTCGTACTGCACGGAGACCTGGCTCTTGCCGTCGGGCCGCAGCCAGGGCAGGGTGCCGTTCTTACGCAGGGCGCTCAGGGCCCGGGTGAGGTTGTGGGCGTAGCCGATGGGGGCGGGCATCAGCTCCTCGGTCTCGTCGCAGGCAAAGCCGAACATCATGCCCTGGTCGCCGGCGCCGATGGTCTTGTCGTCAAAGGAGGCGTCCACGCCCATGGCGATGTCCCTGGACTGCTCGTCAATGGCGGTGAGCACGGCGCAGGTGTTGCCGTTGAAGCCGGCATCGGGGGAATCGTAGCCGATGTTCAGCAGGGTGCGGCGGGCGATCTGGGCGATGTCCACGTAGCAGTCGCAGGAGATCTCGCCGGTGACCAGCACCATTCCGGTGGTGGCCACAGTCTCGCAGGCCACCCGGGCCATGGGATCCTGGGCCAGAATGGCGTCCAGCACGCCGTCGGAGATCTGGTCGCAGACCTTGTCGGGATGTCCTTCGGTCACAGATTCAGAGGTAAAGATTCGTTTCAGCATAGTATGATCCTTTCGTTGTAGGGACGGCACGCTGCCGTCCGCGTCGTTTGTGGAAACAAAAAAACCGCCCTGTCATTCGACAGGGTGGTGACGCGTCATGTCCTCATCTGCCGATTTTCTCGCCGGATTTGGCACCTTGCGATCTTGCAGGTTGCCGGGCTTCACAGGGCCGTTCCCTCCACCACTCTTGATAAGGCTGTTCAGTTGTGCCATCATTATACACGTTATTCTGTATTTGTCAAGGATTTTTTTGCGGGACAGGGGGAGGGACAGGGGGACGGTTTCCTGTCCCGCACGCGCTCGGAATTCGGAACCCCGCACTGTGGCGCACCGGTGTGCGCCGCTACCGTACTTTGAACCAGAAACCATAATCCCCACACACCGCACAAAAAGGACGGCTCCCTGCCTTGTTGGGCAAGGCAGGGAGCCGTCTCCTGGCAGAAACGCCGCTGATCATCTTCGGCCTCCGGGAGGCTCATAGATATAGAACTCGCCGTCTTCTGTCACGTGCAGCCAGTCATTCAACGAAATTGTGCTCGATATGCTGAACACATTGTTCCGCTTGTTCCGCCGGAATACATTTTCCAGAGTATCGTCTACGTCGTCGAGCGTCAGGCCTTCGACGGCTCCGTCGATGAAACTCGCAATTTTGGTGTCTGCATCCAGCCACAGCCAGCCAATATTCTCGTATTCGGTTCTGAGCACGTGCTCGTAGGCCTGATACCTTTCGTTTATTCTAAAGTAATACCCTTCCTCTGCTGCCACTACGGAGTATACGACGTTATCGTCTTGCCCCGCGGCGATCCCGTCCTCCAAAGCAATCCAGGCCACCGCAGGGATATGCTCTAGCAGTGATTCGTAGACAAAGCCCCACTCCTTGGCCCGATCCAGGGACTCCGTGAAGCGATACGCTCTTCCGTTCAGAACGATCGTTCCGCTTTGCCGCGCCTGCTGGAATTCCGCCTCCGTTGCCAGAACGGGCTTGGCGTGCTCCACCCGCGCCAGGTAGCGTTCACCAAACGGGAGCACCATGGACAGGCGGGTGAAATTGTCATACCGCTCATTCCGCAGGATCTCAGTGACGGCGTCCCTGTTGTCGGCGATGGACGCAAAGGCAATGTTGTTCTCGCCGGCGTAGTGCTCCGCAGTGGAGCCCGGCAGGCCGCAGATCGTGATCTGGGACGGGTCTTCAAGTCTTCCGCTGACGGTGATCTCCGGATTCAGCACCCAGATCTCCCGCAATCCGGCGCAGTCGGAAAAAACATCCAGATCCAGCTTGCTTCGATCCGCCGAACAGACGATCAGGCTCAGACCTTCGCAGCCCCGGAAGGCCGTATCGCTGATCTCCCGCAGACTCCCCGTCAAGAACAGGTATGTTTCTTTGGTACAGCCGGAGAAGGCGCGGTCTCCGATGCTGGTCAGCGTCATTGGCAGTTCGACGATCAGATTCTCGCAGCCCTCAAAGGCACCGGCTCCAATGCGGGTCAGTCTTGTTTGCGAGAACCATCTCAGATTCACGCAGCCCGCGAAGGCGTTGTCACCGATGCTGGTCACCCCGTCTGCGATGCGTATATATCTGATTTCATTCTGATAAGCGTGCCAGGGTGCGTCCTCCGCGCCGGCATAGTCGTCCATATCGCCGGAGCCCTCAAGGTACAGATCGCAATAATCAGGATCGAAGCGCCAGGTCAGGTGCTCGCCGCATTCGTTGTCGGCTCTGACGGGCTTCGTGGGCTCCGTAGTCACGGGTTCTGTTCCGGAGGGATCGGTACCGACGGGCTCAGTGCCGACAGGCTCCGTGACAGCGGGATTCGTTTCAGAGGGGGCGGTCACCACGGGCTCCGTGATGACCGGCAGATCCTCGTTGGTTTCCGGGATCTCCTCCGGGGTTTCCACCCCGGCCAGACGCTCGCTGGTCACCACGGTGGTGGGCTGGTAGGGATTGTCCCGCTGCTGGGATTTCAGCAGCTTGGCCCCGCCCCAAATGCCGCCGCCGATCAGGGCCACAGCCAGGGCTCCCGCCAGCAGTCTGCCGGTCAGCACCTGGCCGAAGGTCTTGGCTGCAACGGGTACCGCCGTGGCTGCCGCCGCGTCGGCGGAGACCTTCGTCACGGCGGCCTTCACTGCCGCCTGCTTTCCGCTCTCAGCCGCGGCAGGCTCCATGCGGCGCATCAGCGCCATCAGGAAGGCCACGGGAGACAGGCCGTAGAGCTTGACGCCTTGCTTTTCCAGGGCACGGACGGCGGATTCCACCTTTTTCCGTCCGTGGAATAGCTGGGCCTTCACCGCGCCTTCGGAGATGCTCAGAGTGTTTGCGATCTCCTTCACGCTGAGCTCGTCGTAGTAGCGCATACCCACAATCAACTGCTGCTCCTCGGGCAGCTGGGCCAGGATCTCCTGCACCAGCCGGGAGGTCTCCTTCCGATCCAGGGACAGCTCCGGCTGGTTGGCCGCGTTCAGGTCGGGCAGCTCCGGCATCCCGTCGTCGTCCTCGCCCGCCAGCTCCGTGAAGGTCAGAGCCCGCCGCTGGCGCATCCGGGAGACGGTGGCGTTCACGGCGATGCGCCGCAGCCAAGGGAAGAAGGCCTCGTTGCTGTCCAGCGTGTCCAGCTTCTGATAGGCGTGGAGGTAGGCGTCCTGTTGGATGTCCCAGCTCAGATCCTCGTCCCGGGTCATGGCCCGGATGCTGCGGTAGAGCTCGGCGCTGGTCTTGTCATAGAGCTCCGAGAAGGCCTCCTGGTCGCCGGTCTTGGCCTTGGCCACCAGCGCGGAGAGGGATTCGGCTTCGGGGATCGTGTTCTTCTCGGTCGTGTTCTTTTCGGTCGTTTTCATTTCTTTTCTTCTCCTATTCTCGTTCCGGACGGTATCTTATCACAGTCGGATCGCTTTGTCCAGATTTGATTTTCCTTTGTCACGGGGGAAGCCTGGGCGGATATCTGCCCCATCAGATTACTTCGGATCCTTTTCAGCATTTGTGGCTCCGGCTCGAAATTGCGATCCACAAGCTTTTTGTACATCACCGCGAAGCTGGTATCATTTGGCATTTCGAACCTCCTTTCGCTGCGTTCTGTCTATAAGACGCACGAAAGCGGAAAAAGGTTTAACGGAATTGGAAAAAATTATTATGTAGTTCAGAGCGCAGAGTCCGTAGCGCGGGCTAATAGCCCGCCGTAGGGGCTGCTCTTATCCGTCAGGATGAGCCGCCCGGTTTGCGAAGCAAACAATCGTATGCGTCAGCAGACGATCCAGCCGGGGGCGTTGTTCGGACCAGGTTCCGGCGACGGGGTGCGGCTGGATTTGCCTTGCGGCAAATTGCGTTCGTGCCGAACGCCGGGACGCTCCCCCCTTCGGGGTAAGAGCGTCTCCTACGCGCTTGGAATTCGGAACCCCGCGCCGTGGCGCACCGGTGTGCGCCGCTACCGTACTTTGTGCGGGGACAGAACTGTCAGTCATACCCCACACAGCACAAAAAGGACGGCTCCCTGTCTGGCAGGGAGCCGCCCTTTTTGCGTGAAATCATTACTTGCCCGCAGAGTGCCAGCCGGGGACGATCTGGCCCTGGTCGTTCAGCCCCAGTCCGCTGACCTGCGGATCGAACTTATAACAGAAGCCGTTTGCCTCGTCCATGGTCCTGATATCGCCAAGCATACTGAACGGATTGTCGGCGTCCAGCCAGAGCCAGCCAACGTCTGTGAATTCGTTCAGGTAGGGATCCCACTCTCCGACTGAAGAACAATGGTAGAAGATATAGTAGTCATCCTGCTGCAAAACCTTGTAGAACTGATTCTCAGTCCTCCGAACCCAGCCGACCACCTCGTCGGAGTTGACGCCAGTCCATCTGTCACATTCAGGGTTCGTAAACCAGTTACCCCATTCCGCAGCCTCTTCCGCAGAATCCGCGTAGGGGTATTCCCTTCCGGACAGGACAATGGTCCCGGTCTGCGCGGCCTGTTGGAGCTCCGCTTCCGTGGCCGTCACGCGATCGGCACGGACGACTTTCATAAGGTAGCGGGAATCCCGGGGAACGATCCCATCAAAGCGCAGGTCGATTCCCTGCTCCAACTGATTGACGATTTCGTTTCGGTTCTCCACGAAGGGATGAAACGGGCAGACGCTTTGTTCGGCATACTGCGCCGCAGGGGAATCCGGGAAACCGCAGAGTGTGACGGACGGATCCGCCGGTGTCGCGTCGACGGCGCAGTCCCGATTCAGGATCCAGATCTCCTCCAGATTGCCGCAGCCGGCAAAAGCGCCTTCCCCGATACGGGTAACGGTTTCCGAACATACGAGCACGCTCCAATAGCTTGGACAGCCGCGAAAAGCGTAATTGCCGATCTCACAGTTTTCAAACTTCATGGGGCAGTGACAGCTCGTGCAGCCGTCAAAGGCGTGGTCTCCGATTCGCTGCAGTCCGCTATCGTTGAAGCAGTACTCAAGTGCCGTGCAGCCCGCAAAGGCATAGTCGCCGATGGATGTAAGATTATCCGGCAGCTCCACCTGTTGGATCTCACTGCAGATCGAATACCAAGGCGTATCCGTTACGTCGGCATAGTCGTCCATGGGACCGCTGCCTGCGATGGTCAGCCATCCGGTCTCAGGATCGAAGCTCCAGGTCAGGTGCTCGCCGCATTGATTGTCGGCTCTGACGGGCTTCGTGGACTCCGAGCCGGAGGGCTCCGTCACGGCAGGATCGGTACCGGAGGGCTCCGTGACAGCGGGTTCCGTTGCGGCAGGCTGGGTCTCGGCGGGCTCAGTCACCACGGGCTCGGTCACAGCGGGATCCGTGATCACTGGCAGGTCCTCGTTGGTTTCCGATATTTCCTCGGGGGTCTCCACCCCGGAAAGGCGTTCGTTGGTCTCCACGGTGGTGGGCCGGTAGGGGTTGTCCCGCTGCTGGGATTTCAGCAGCTTGGCTCCACCCCAGATACCGCCGCCGATCAGGGCCACAGCCAGGGCCCCTGCCAGCAGTCTGCCGGTCAGCACCTGGCCGAAGGTCTTGGCTGCAACGGGCACCGCCGTCACCGCCACGGCATCGGCGGAGGCTTTGGCCACCACGGCCTTCACCGCGGCCTGCCTTGCGCTCTCGGCCACTGTCGGCTCCGCCCGGCGCATCAGGGCCAGCAGGAAAGCAACAGGAGACAGGCCGTAAAGCTTGATCCCCTGGGCCTCCAGCTTCTTTACCTCGGTCTCCACCCGCTTGCGGCCCCGGTGGAGCTGGGCCTTGATTGTGCCCTCGCTCAGGCCCGTATCCTCCGCGATCCTGCGCAGAGGGAGCCGCTCGTAGTAGAACATACCCAACAGCATCCGCTGGCCGTCGGAAAGGCCGCTCAGGATCTCCCGGATCAGACGGTTGGTCTCCTTGCGATCCAGGGTCATCTCCGGGGAGGCGTCCGTCCACAGATCGGGCAGCTCAGGAAGAAGCGTATCTTCTTCGTCACCGTCGCTCAGCTCCGAGAAGGCCATGGGGCGCTTCTTTGTGAGCTGGGCGCGGGCCTCGTTCACCGCGATCTGCCGCAGCCAGGGCAAAAAGCTGGCGGCATCCCGGAGCTGATCCAGCCGGGAAAAGGCCTTCAAATAGGTGTCCTGTTGAATGTCCAGGGTCAGATCCTCGTCCCGGATCATGGCGTGGACAGTGCGGTAGATATCCAGCTGGGTCTTCTCATAGAGTCGGCTCAGGGCTTCCTTGTCCTTGGCTCTCGCCCGCTCCAGCAGCTCCGGGGTGATCCCCGTGTCGTTCTGCTTGTTCATTTCTTCTCTCATTTCGGTGTACTGCCTTTCTTTTCTGTTTTTGTTTTTCCAGGGGTCTTGCGCCTGTCTTCGTTGAAAAAGCGCTCCAATATGGTGTCCAACTGCCCTGCGGCAACCTCCGGCGCCAGCCGGTAGGACTCAATCAGGGCTCGGTATTCCGGACCGAATTCCGGCTCGGGACACATACGCGCCACCTCGCTTTCAAGGGCTTCTGCTTATTAGATCGTTGAGCGAGGCAAAAGGTTTACACCGAGAAAAATATTTTTTTGACTCATGGTTCAGGGATTTACCCGAACTCGGGGTGCCTGTGTGATGCGGGCGGCCAGTAGCCGCCCCTACTTATTACCTATTACTTTTTCCTTTTCCGCCGCCTCTGCGGGGTCGGATCAGACACTTGGGGCCCGTGCCGATGAGATCCTCCCGGTGGCAGAGGGTGAGGGCCTCGTGGACCAGGCCGTAGTTCTTGGGATCCCGGTACTGGATCAGCGCCCGCTGCATGGCCTTCTCGTGGGGATCCTTGGCCACGTAGACCGGCTGCATGGTGCGGGGATCCAGGCCGGTGTAGTACATCACCGTGGAAATGGTGGAGGGGGTGGGGTAGAAATCCTGCACCTGCTCGGGCATATAGCCCATGTCCCGGACGTGCTCCGCCAGGGCGATGGCATCCTCCAGCCGGGAGCCGGGATGGGAGGACATGAGATAGGGCACCACGTACTGATCCAGCCCCATCTGGGCGCAGAGCTTCTTGTACTTCTCCACAAAGCGCTCGTAGACCGCGTTCCGGGGCTTGCCCATGAGATCCAGCACATGATCCGAAACGTGCTCCGGGGCCACCCGGAGCTGGCCGGAAACGTGGTATTTTACCAGCTCCCGGAAGAAGGTATCGTCCTTGTCCGCCAGCAGATAGTCGAAGCGGATGCCGCTGCGGATAAAGACCTTCTTCACCCCGGGCAGGGCCCGAACCTTGCGAAGAAGGTTTACATAATCCGAATGGTCTGCCCGCAGGTTCCTGCAGGGCCGGGGGAACAGGCACTGCTTGCCCGCGCAGACCCCCTTGGTGAGCTGCTTTTCGCAGGCGGGCAGGCGGAAGTTGGCGGTGGGGCCGCCCACGTCGTGGATGTAGCCCTTGAACTCCGGATCCTTGGTCATGCGCTCCGCCTCCCGGAGGATGGACTCGTGGCTGCGGGTCTGGATGATCCGGCCCTGGTGGAAGGTGATGGCGCAAAAGGAGCAGCCGCCGAAGCAGCCCCGGTTGGAGGTGAGGGAGAACTTGATCTCCTTGATGGCCGGGACGCCCCCCAGCTTCTCATAGCTGGGGTGGTAGGTATTCTCGTAGGGCAGGTCGTAGGTGAGATCCATTTCCTCCTCGCTCAGGGGCTTCTGGGGCGGGTTCTGGATCACGAATTCCTTGCCGTAGGGCTCGATCAGCGGCTTGGCGGTGAAGGGGTCGGTGTTGAGATACTGGGTGTAGAAGGAGCGGGCGTAGGCGGTCTTGTCGGCCTTCACCGTCTCCCAATCCGGCAGGGTGATGCCGTCCACCACCTGGTCGGTGGTCTTGGAGCGGTAGACGGTGCCGTCCAGGAAGCTGAGATCGTGGACGGAGAGCCCCGCATTCAGGGCGTCCGCCACCTCCACGATGGAGCGCTCCCCCATGCCGTAGAGCAGCAGATCCGCCTGGGCGTCCAGCAGGATGGAGCGCTTCATCTTGTCGCTCCAATAGTCGTAGTGGGCCAGACGGCGGAGGCTGGCCTCCATGCCGCCGATGATGATGGGCACGTCCTTGTAGGTCTGGCGGATCAGATTGCAGTAGACCACGGTGGCATAGTCTGGCCGCTTGCCCGTGGCCCCGCCGGGGGTGTAGGCGTCCATCTTCCGGTGGTGCTTGAAGACGGAGTAGTGGTTCACCATGGAGTCCATGTTGCCGCCCATCACCAAAAAGCCCAGCCGGGGCCGCCCCAGGGCGTCGATGGACGCCGGGTCCTTCCAGTCGGGCTGGGAAATAATGCCCACCCTGTAGCCCGCGTGCTCCAGGATGCGGGAGATAATGGCGTGGCCAAAGGAGGGATGGTCCACGTAGGCGTCGCCGATGATATAGACGAAGTCGCACTGATCCCAGCCGCGCTTCTTCATATCACGTTTTGAAATAGGAAGAAACATGACTACCTCCTGAATTGACAGGTGACAATTGAGAATTATCGGAGTTTTGCAAATTACTATTCTGGTTATCGGCTTAAGTCAGCAAACACACCGTAGGGGCGAGCTGTTTTAATCCATATATGTAGAGCTGATTCGTACATCTGTGCCTTTTACAGAAATCTCAATGCTCACGCCGACTGCGCCTTGGTTCGTTCCCAGCTCAACTCGGTATTCGTCTTCCGATGTTTGGACCGGTTTCCCGTAGTAGTAGCCCTTCTCGTTCTCAAGAACAGCAATTTCTTTGGATTTCCATGCTTCAAACAGACTTTTCGCGCTTTCCTCGCTGTCACATGTTGCTTTTGCATCCACGGAGAACATATCTGTATCGTGTACAAAGGTAACTGTCACAGCCGTCTGAACGCCGTCCAATTCTATCTCATAAGAGTAATACGTTTCAGCCCATTCGCTTTTTTCTTGGACCAGCTTTGGCTCGCCCAACCGCGCTGTGATCTCGTTTGGTTTCATGTCAAAGCTCAGCCCATCAATAAACCCAATTGCAGGCGCGGTGCCGCAGCTACTAAACAACAGCATAAACGCGGCACAAAGAATACAAAGAATCGTTTTCCTTTTCATTTCAATTTCTCCCTGTCGAACCAAACCCGCCCGCGCCGCGTGCCGTTTCGTCGAGGCTGTCCGCCTCAAAAAAGCTGGCCGTCATGCAGGGGACGAGGACGAGCTGGGCGATACGTTCGCCGGGCTCCACGGTGCGGCGTTCCGTGCCGTGGTTGTGGAGGGGGATGAACCACTCTCCCCGGTAGTCCGCGTCGATCACCCCCACCTTGTTGGCGGGGGCCAGGTCCCGCTTGGAGGCCAGGCCGGAGCGGGCAAAGGTCAGCCCCACCCACCCGGCAGGAATCGCCATGGCAAAGCCCAGCGGGATCATTTTCGTTTCCTGGGGGCCGATCTCCACGGGCGCGTCCAGGCATGCGTACAGATCCGCCCCGGCGGAGCTGGCCGTGGCGTAGGCGGGAAGGATGGCACCCGCCCGCAGGCGTTTGATGGGAATGTCGGTCATGGTTTGGCCTCCTTGATTTGATGAAGTATCGCCATTGGGCGATATGAAGTATGCCCGTGGCATATGAAGTGTGTCTGACGACACATGAAGT
>JAEEZZ010000039.1 GCA_016292255.1 Oscillospiraceae bacterium | reverse complement strand
GTTGTCCCAGCTGTGGCCCGGAGCGTCAACAATATCGCCCTTGTAGCTGTCTTCGCAGCGGGAGCAGGTATAGAGCGTGTAGCCCTGCTCGGTGCACTTGGGCGCAACGGGCTCGCCGGCGACGTAGTCGTGGCCGAGGGCATCGATCGTACCAAGCTCCTTATAACCGCAAACCGTGCAGATGCGGTGCTTGCTGCCGGCTTCGGTGCATTTGGGCTCCGTATCGGTCACCCACTCGCCGAAGCTGTGCTCCTCGCACTCGACCTTTTCCTTGGGCGAGGTGGTGAACCAGTTGTCGCCTTTGGCCTTGGCAAACAGCGTCAGGCCCTTCTTGGCAGTGTTGAAGCACATAAACGCCTTCGCGGAATCATCGTACTGCAGGAAGCGGTTGCTGTATTTTGCGTTGGTCAGAACAGGGCCGTTGGGGCCGTAGCTGATGGTCCAGCGGGTCTTGTCGCTGTTGGAGGAGGTGTAGGCAGTCAGAGAATCGGAATCCGCGGCCATGGCCAGATACTGATTCGTAGACTTCATTTTGATGGTAAAGGTTCCGTTCTCGGAAGCTTCGATCACATAGGTAACATCGTCCGTCACGCCGTTGAGGATATTATCCTCATAGACGAGTCCGGCATCCGACAGATCGACGACAGCCTTCTTGGTGCCGAGCTTGTTGTTGACGTTGCTGCCGAAGCAGGCAGTGGTAGCGCCAAGGGCATACGCGCCGTCATAGCTGATCACGTACTCGTTGGGCCAGGTATGGGGGGCTTCATCCACACGGACGAACTGATCGTCGTTGAGGCCCTCTACGGCAACGAAGTAGGTATAGAGCGCATAGAACGTGGTTTCGGTGGAGCGCAGCTTGAAGCTTGTGCCGGCAGGCAGATACTCCGGGCAATCCAGGCTGTCCGCCTCCATGGGGCTCGTGGCCCAGCCGAGGAAGCGGAAGCTGCGGCTCTCAACAGCGGGCTCGCCCTGGGGCTCCGGCAGGGTGATCTCATCGCCAACGTAGGCTTCGATGGATTCACAGCTGACGCCGTTGGGCACAGAGAACTGGACCACAGCGGGATCTCTGGGGGCAAAGTTGATCTGGATGGTGCAGTCGGATTCCGCCTCCACCGTGAAGACGTTGCCCTCGCGGCTCACGTTCGCCGTACCGGAAACAACTTCATAATCGTCTACGTAGTAGCCGTATGCAGGGGTAGCGGTGATGGTTTGGTAATCCACCTGAACCGTGCCCCATTCGGGGTTGTTGGTAAGGGCTGTGATGATAAATTGGGTGTACAGCGTCCAGGTGGAGTTGACCGTCTGAATAACGTCCACGTTGCCATGGCCGGGATAGGGATCCTCAGCGGAAGCAACAATGGGGAACGCAATGTGATTTGCCACGCACTGACTGTAAGAGTAATTGGGGTAGGCAGGATCCCAGTCGCCGTACTGCGCCTTGACCTTGGATGCGGCAACAGCAAGTGTGTCACCGTCCTTGATGTAGTTCATCAGATCCTTCAGGTACTTTTCATCACCAACGAAGGAAACCGACTGAGAGTAGCCCCAGACGGCCTCGACGCCCTTATCGCGCAGGCCGGCCTCCATCTTGTCGGTGGCCATGCCGAGGCAAATGCCCATGTAGAGGAAGCTGTGCGGCGCGCGATTCTCGCCCATGTGGTTGGCGATGCAGGTGCCGTTCACGTAGGCGTAGCCGGAGCCGGAAATGCAGTCATAATAGGTGCCAAACTCGCCCTGCTTGGCCTGCGTATCCTGAGAGGTAACGCCGGCATTGGTGATCAGGCAGAGATAGGAGCTGTTGGCGTGGGAGGTATAATCTTCGTTGTATCCGTCGTAGTCGGTCGTGCCGTGGGAATCGAACATGACCAGACCGCACTGAGACATGACGGAGGCAATGTTATCGACCGTTGCATTGTTCATGGTGTAACGCATTCCCTCGCCGCCCGTGGCGGTGCAGAAAGCCTGCCAGGCAGCCTTATAGGAGGGAGAATATGGTTTGAAGCTGCTGTCGGCATAACTGGAGTTGGACTCCCAGTAGGGCTGGATCAAGCCGATCTTCGCGGAAGAGGGCCAGCCGCCCTTCACTGCGGAGAGTTCTTCGAACAGGGCGTCCGCTCTCTCCTGGGCCAGTGCGATTTCTTCGGCAGAGGGCTCATTCTCGGTATTGTGGAGCTCAGCCTCCATGCGGGGAGAATAGCAGCAGGGAAGGCCAACCGTTGTCTCCCACACCAGGAAGGAGCCATTCTGCTGCAGGGTCCCGGGGACATAAGTTTCGGAGGCCTCGACAGCCTCGATCACCTGCGGGACCAGCGCGGCGTAATCCTGCTCGGTCATTTTTCCGATCCCGCCGCAGGTCTGGGCGGCGTCTGCCTTGATCGCTTCGATGGACGCAAACACGTCCTGCTCGATCAGCGCATTATCGGCTTCGGTGAACACATAGGGCTTGTCCTCCTGCTCCCCTTCCCGCGCCGAGACCGGAACCGCGATGACGGAAACAAGCATGAATACGGACAAAAGAATCGCAAGTATTCTTCTCATGGAACAACCTCCTTTGAATTGGATGGAGCGATTATATCACAGGAGCATACTCGATTGCAAGAGAAGAAACAAATATTCTTCACAAATACTCAAACTTTCCAGCGATGTGTCGGATTCAAACGAAATAATTGTTTACTTTTGTAAATTATTCTGTTAATATAATAGTGTTGGACATTTCTTGTTGAATTCCAGCTATCCTCGAAGAAAGGCAGGGATACCTGACCCATGGAACAGAACAACAGCCCCAAAAACGAGAAAAAGCAGCCGGATCATCCGCTGATCGCGATCCTGAAGTTTTTTCCTCTGTTTCTATTCGCCGCGCTGGTGCTTTTTCTGAAATTTGACCTTTTGATCGCTGCGCCCATCGCAAGCTTTGTGGCGATCGTCGTCTATATGCTGACCTCGAAGGTCAAGTTCGGCGATGCCTTTGAGCATGGCATGGAAGCCACGAAAAAAATCATTCTGGTTTTCTTCATTCTGATGTTTGCCACCACAGTCGGCGAATGCTTTATGAAAACCGGCGTCGGCGCCGCGATGATCAACCTCGCCCTCAAGCTTGGCGTCTCTGCCAGAACCATCGCGCCGGTCTGCCTCCTGGTCTGTTCCCTGCTTTCCGTGGCCACCGGTTCCTCTTGGGGGACCTTTGCGGCCTGTGCGCCGATTTTCCTGTGGCTGAGCCATATCGTAGGCGGCAACGCCGGGTTGACTGTCTGCGCCATTGCAGGCGGCTCCTGCTTCGGCGATAACATCGGCATGATCTCCGACGTGACGGTCCTCAGCTGCGGAATGCAGAACATCCGGATCATTGACCGCGTGAAGCATCAGCTCTTCTGGTCGGCCGGCTGTCTGCTTCTGTCGGCGATCGCGTTCTATCTGGTCGGTCTGATCGGAATGAAGCTGCCCACCACCACCGGCGACGTCGCGGAAGCGATCTCCAAAATCGACGCCGGAACGATGGCAAAGCTGAAGGAAGAACGGGAATCCGCCTGGCAGATGTTGAATCAGCTCCAGCAGAACATCCCCTATTACATGATCGTTCCTGTGATCGTCGTGATCGTTCTGAGCTTCCTGAATATCCACACCCTGCTCTGCCTTGGCGCAGGCATCTTCTCCTCTCTGATCCTGGGTACGATCTCCGGCACGATCACCATGTCGGAGTGGTTCTCCGCTACGGGTATCATCTTCAAGGGCTTCGAGTCCGCCGGCAGCTGGGTGGTCGTTATGATGATGTGGATCTCCCTATTCGGCGGGATCATGAACGCCATGGACGCCTTCGCCCCGCTGAAGCGCCTGGTCGTGCGTATGTCCAAGAACGTACATCATTTGATGGGCTGGTGCTCTGTGCTTTGTCTGCTCGGCAATGCCGCCCTGGCGGATGAAGCAGCCCAGGTCTCCACCATGTCCCCCATCATCCGGGACATCGTGGAGCAGAACACAGAGTGCGACTCCGAAGCGGACGCCTACGCCTTGCGCGTCAAGCTGGCTACCTTTACCTCTGCCATGGGCATCTACGGCTCGGAGCTGATCCCCTGGCACTGCTTCCCCGTCTTCTTCGCCGGAATCGCCTCTATGGTCTATCCCCTGCAGGAATTCAAGCCTGTGGATATCATCAGCAAGAATTATACCAGCTTCATCATGATCGGCTCCATCCTCATCCTTACCTTTACAGGCCTGGATCGTTTTGTTCCCAAATTCGGTCTTCCCAAGAGCGCCCGCTTGAAGAAGCAGGGTTAATCGAAAAAAATACTCTGTATTTTCCGTATTTTCTTTTCTTTTTTGAAAATAGTGCTTGACTTTTTCGGATTTTTTGCTATAATAACGAAGCTGACTGCGAAACGCTGTTATAGCTCAGCCGGTAGAGCGCATCCTTGGTAAGGATGAGGTCCCCGGTTCAAATCCGGGTAACAGCTCCAAAAACGCTTGATTTCTTCGGAGATCAAGCGTTTTCCTTTTTCGGTCGAAGGTCCAGAACAAATTTTCCCGTTTTCTATTGATCGCCTATTCCCGCAGAGGCTCTGACAATGCGGCGTCATAGGCGGACTTCGTTCTCGCGTCAAAGAGCACCCAGATCAGACGGTCGAAGGCGTCCGGGTTGGCAGCCACAAATTCGCGGACAGTCCGGACTGCGATCCTCGCCGCTTGGTCCAGAGGATAGGAATAGACGCCGGTGGAAATGGAGGGAAAGGCGACGGAGCGGATCCCGTTGTCCATGGCAAGGCGCAGGGAATTCCGGTAGCAGGCAGCCAGCAGCTCCGGCTCGTTTCGGCTCCCACCCTGCCAGATGGGGCCTACGGTATGGATGACGTACTTACAGGGCAGGCGATACGCGCCGGTGAGCTTAGCCAGTCCGGTCTCGCAGCCGTGCAGCGTCTGGCATTCCTGCAGCAGCTCCGGCCCCGCGGCCCGGTGGATGGCACCGTCCACGCCTCCGCCGCCCAGCAGAGAATTGTTGGCGGCGTTCACAATGGTGCCGACGGAATCGATTTTTGCGATATCTCCCTGCACGGTTTGCAGCTCGGTTTGATTCAGCTTCATAGAAATCCCCCCCTTTTTTCAGTGCGGTCTGTGTTGGATCACAGCGCGTTCAGGATCTCCCTGACGTCCTGCAGCAGATAGCTGGGGCAGGGTCCTGCGCGGAAATCCGCCTCAGTCGCTTCGCCGGAGAGCACGCCGATGGTGGTCACGCCGGCCCGAACCCCGGAGGCAATATCGGTGTACACCCTGTCCCCTACCACAACGGTCTGCTCCGGCTGATAACCGAAGCGCTCCATCACAATGCGGATCATGGTGGGCTCCGGCTTGCCGATGAACACAGGCTCCCGGCCGGTGGCATTTTTGATCATGATGCTCATGGAGCCGCAGTCCGGCACGTAGCCGAAGCTGACCGGGCAGACCAAATCCGGATTCGTGGCGTAATAGGCCACGTTTTTTTGTTCCGTCAGGATCTGGCAGGTGCGGCGCAGCTTTTCGGAGCTCAATTCCAGATCAAAGCCGGTCAGCACCACATTCACCGGCTCCACGTCCAGACGGACGTCGATCCCGGCCCGGCGCAGCTCGTTCACAAGGCTTGTGGTGCCCTGGCAGTAGACTCTTGCCCCCGGGTATTGGGATTGCAGCAGCAGCACCGCGGCCTGGGCAGAGGTGAAGAAGTCCTCCGCCTCTGCCTGAATGCCCATGGATCGAACCTTGGTCAGATAATCCTGCACGGATTTGGAGGAATTGTTGGTAATAAACACATAGCGGCCGCCCATAGCGCGGATTCTGGAGAGCAGCTCCAGCGTGCCGTCAAAAATCCGGTTTTCCATGTAGATGGTGCCGTCCATATCCAGAAGCCAGAGCCTTTTATCCCGCAGCTCCACTTCCCTGCCGAAGTGATCCTTCATCATATGCTCCTTTGACAATCGGAGCGACCCTCCGCTGCATTTGCGCGGCATGATCGCCCCGAAGTATTGTTTTTTCTTAACGCTTTCCGGCGTCGGTCACGGCTTCCTGCTTCTTTGCTTTGAACGCGACGCGCAGAAGCAGAAACAGGATCAGGCCGAGCCCCATTCCGATGACGATGCCGTATCCCGTACGGGCAAGGCTGACCATAAATAACGCTCTGCTGTGGCAGAAGGTGTTGGCAACGGACGCAAAACCCACCGCGGCGAACACGCCGAACAGCCAGCAAAAGATCCGTTTGCTGCGGGTGGCGAAGAAAAGCGCGACCCCAATGGACGGCCAGGCCAGCAGGAATTCCTTGGTGCGAGGCCGGAAATAGAGAACGTTCTCCAGCCAGCTTCGGGCGCGCTGTTCGAAGGTAGAAACCGAAAGCATCTGGTCTCCGGTACGCAGCAAGTAAACCAGGCCAGCTGCGAAAACAAAGAGCAGCAGCAGCACCAGCATCACCTTGGAACGGAATTCCTTCATGATGCCCGTAAGGTCTTCCCGCAGACTTCTTCCCTTTTGATGGAAGAGCTTGACCGTGAGATACAGGATGGCAAAGGCATAGACGGCAAACTGACTGAGCTTTACGCCTCGGAACATCCGCAGCACCAGCAGATATTCCCGGCTGCTTTGCAGTGCGCCGATGACGACGCCGCCGACAAGCGCCACAAGGACGCACAGCAGAACGTCGAGAAGCACCCGCAGCGACACACGGCCCTTCTCCAGGCAGCGCTCCATACAGCCGTAAAGCAGCACCACAGCAAGGCAGGGATAGCAAACGGCAGCCATCAGCGCCAGGACTGTGGTCTGCATATTCGGCGCCAGGAAGAACCCTGCGACATTTTCCAGCACGGACAGGCCAAGCAGCGCGTACAGCATCCAGGCAGGCAGCCGGAACAGACGATCCACCAGCAGCAGGCAGGTCAGAAGCACCGCCATTCCGGCGAGAATACGAAACAGGAAGGCGGGCTCATAGGGCTCGTAGCCTGTGGGGATCCCAAAGCTGTATCCGATGGCGCTCAGGCGATCCTTCAGCCGGGCCAGCATCCCGCCGTAGGTAAACCGATCCGTCATCATGGTCGAGGATTCGGTGTAGATGGGCGCAAGCCACAAAACCTGTATGCCGCGATCAATCACAGAACGGAAGAGAATGTTTTCCGTTTCCTCCGTTCCGGAATAGCCAAGCCTGCCGAAGGAGAGCTGACACCACCGGGTCAGCCAGAAGCCTTTGCAAATGGGGCCCTCGACGGAATTGGAATCCCACCCCTCCGGGAGCAGATTCCCGGTCTGATCTTCCTTTTCCATGATCACGTACAGACTGCCGCTGCGGTTCAAGGCGTCGAAGATCTGTTCCGGCGGAAGCGCTTCCGTGGCATAAACAAAGCTGGAAGGCGTCTCCTTATGGGTGGACATATCGTAATGCAGCGAAGGAATGTACAGCCCGCCCTGGGGCACACCGCCAGCTTGGACGATCGGAAGCTCCGTGTCCGTGACAAGGCGAATGATCCGCGGATCTTCGGCCTGCCGCGGCGTCAGCAGGACGCCCTGGAGCCCGGCTCTCGCCAGCGTGGAGCACCAGAGCTCCGCGGACTCTCCGGAGGCGGAAGAAAGCGTGGAGATATCTTCATAACTCATGACAAAGCAGACCGTCTTTTGCGCCTGCTCGATCTTCACCCGTCGCACCGCCAGCACCACGGCAGCCAGGGAGAACAACAGAAACAGGATCAAAAACAGCAGAGTGGGACGACGAAGCTTATTCAAGTCAGTCTCTCCCCTTTCTAACACGTTTGAACATGGTGCGAAGGGCTTCCCGGTCACCCAGGAGCCAGCAGAGGGCACCGTACACCGCAAGCCCCAACAGGCCGAGCAGAGCGTATTCCACCAGAATGCGGATCTTGCTCTGATCCTGGGGCAGCGCGCCGGAGCACAAATAGGCTAAAACGCCTGTGATCACCGCGCAGATGATCTCCTTGTCCAGCCTGGACAGCGCCAGGGCGTTTTTGGAGCGCCGGAAGAAGCAGATCAGCGCCAGAACGCCGCCGCAGCTCAGGGAAACGGAGGTTGCCAGTGCAATGAGCCCCGGGTCTCTGTTGGAGGCCAGCAGGCGGTTGAGCACCAGATTCAGCAGCAGGACCACGCCGTTGATCAGCAGGGGCGTCAGCGTCTTCCGCATGGTATAATAGGCCTTGTTGGTGAGATCCAGCACGCAGAAGCCGGCCATTCCAAGAGAGTACATGGAGAAAACGCTGGCAGTCACCGCCGAGGACGCAGAGTCAAAGCTGCCCCGTTCAAACAGTACCCGGACCACCGGCAGCGCAAAGGCGCCAAGCAGCGCGGAAAACGGAAGGATCACAAAAAGCGTGCTGTTCAGCGTGGAGCCCACGTAGCGCTTGTAGCCATCGTCGTCGGTGCGGGTGAACGCCCGGTTGTACTTTGGGAAGAGCACAATGCTGATGCTGTAGATCAGCGTGGTGGCCACGGGGGAAAACAGCTTATCCGCGTAATAGACGCCGCTGACCGCACCGTCGCCGTAGGGCTGAACGGTGTTCGTATCGGCCAGATAGCACCACAGGAAGATGGAGGTGGTAAACAGCGTCACCAGCGCGGTCCTGCCAAAGAGCTTCAAATCCGGGTCGCGCAGCCGCAGGCCGGGGCAAAGCACAAAGCGTCTCTTCCAGGCAACGGGAAGGATCATCGCCAGCTGCAGAAGCCAGGCAAAGCACACTGCCGCCACATATTCCGTCATCTGCTCCGAGCCGGCAAAGAACAGCAGAAACAGGATCAGCGCAAGATTATAGGGCAGGCTCAGACTGCCCTGGAGACTGTAATTGCCCATGGACTGAAATACTGCCACCAACAGATAGATCAGAACGATCAACGGAAGCGTGGGCAGGCAGATATTCAGATAGCCCCTGAGCTTTTCAACGGCCTCGCCTTCAAACTCGAACCAGCGCTCCAGGGGCGCAAACCGGACAAGAACAAAGCCAAGGGCGCAAATCGCCAGGCTCAGGATCACGCAGGCGGTGATCAGATTGCCCGCGGAGCGCTCCGCGGCCTTCTTGCCCTCAGAGAGCTTTTTGGATATGATGGGAACCGCCGCAACACACAGGGCATAGGCCAGAGTCGTAAACAGATAGATCGTATGATTATAAGCGGTGGAATACAGATCGAACTGCAGTGTTGTGCCGAATGTGTTGGCCTGCAGGGCCTCGCGGACAATACCAAGCAGCTTCGCCACCAAGGTGATCATAGTGACGAGGCTGATCGCTTTCACAGTTTTTTCCGTTGTGTGATTCTGTTCCAAAGCTCCTCCTTGGCGATCCCTGCGAAAAATCATACACGATATTATATCATAATCAGCACTGATTGTCCAGAAAAAGTTCCGCAGGCAAAGAGAAGCGGCATCCGGAAACCGGATGCCGCGAAGCTGATCAGATCAGCCGTTCTCTCTCATCTTTGCAAAGCACTCGCTGCAGTACACAGGACGGTCGGTCTTGGGCTCAAAGGGAACACGAGCTTCCTTGCCGCAGGCGGCGCAGGTAGCGGTGAAGAACTCTCTGGGGCCACGGACAGCGTTCTTGCGAGCGTCACGGCAGGCCTTGCAGCGCTGGGGCTCATTCTGGAAGCCTCTCTCAGCGTAGAATTCCTGCTCGCCGGCGGTGAATACGAACTCGTTGCCGCACTCTTTGCAAACTAAAGTCTTGTCTTCGAACATGGGAAATACCTCTCTTTTGGTTGCCTGTCCAATTCTTTCGCGAACATGGGCAAAATTAGAATATGCTAAACGGGATACCCGTTTTCGCCGGGAAAAGCACGGCCCGACAAAGGATCCTGCAAACCTGCGCTTTGGATCCAAGCGGCCGATTGACACGAAGATTGAACGCCTGATCGGTATTCCATGCCGGAAACAGAACTGTAATCGTGCCTCATGAAACTGTTTAGGTCTGTATTATTCTTTACGACCCGAGAAATATTATACCACGCAATCACAATCTGTCAATAAATTTTTTACAAAGCTATGGCATCTTTACAAAAAATTCATAATATTTATTAGTCATGATTGTATATAGTGTATAATAAGCAGATGAAAGGAATCAAAGCTTCATGGCCTGCTGGCCGAGAGATTGGATGCCCAGATGGTCATAGGCCAGCTGGGTGACGCAGCGGCCCCGGGGGGTGCGGGAGAGGAAGCCGATCTGCATCAAATAGGGCTCGTAGACGTCCTCCAGAGTCACCGCTTCCTCGCCGATGGTCGCAGCCAGGGTCTCCAGGCCCACGGGCCCGCCGCCGTAGTTTTCGATGATCGCCCGCAGCATCCGGTGGTCGATCCGATCCAGACCCAGCTCGTCGATCTCCAGCTTTTCCAGTGCGTGGGCGGCTGCCTCGGCGGTGATGACCCCGTCGTAATAGATCTGGGCGAAGTCCCGCACCCGGCGCAGGATCCGGTTGGCGATCCGGGGTGTTCCCCTGCTGCGGGAGGCGATCTCCCGGGCGCCGGCCGGGTCGATCTGCATTCCGAACAGGTTCGCGGAGCGGGTGACGATCCGGGTAAGCTCCTTGGTCTGATATAGCTCCAAGCGAAGGGACACGCCGAAGCGGTCTCTCAGGGGGGAGGAAAGCTGTCCTGCGCGGGTGGTGGCACCGATCAGCGTGAAGCGCGGAAGATCCAGGCGAATAGAATTGGCGCTGGGACCCTTCCCCACAATGATATCAATGGCAAAGTCCTCCATCGCGGGATAGAGGATCTCCTCCACGACCCGATTCAAGCGGTGGATCTCGTCGATAAACAGGATGTCGCCGGGGTTCAGATTTGTCAGCAGCGCCGCCAGATCACCGGGCTTTTCGATGGCGGGGCCGGAGGTGACGCGGATATTCACGCCCATCTCATTGGCGATCACCCCGGCCAGGGTCGTCTTGCCCAGGCCCGGAGGGCCGTAGAGCAGAACGTGATCCAGCGGCTCATTGCGCCGCCGGGCGGCCTCGATGTAGACCGCAAGGTTCTCCTTTGCCTTTTCCTGGCCCGTGTAATCCCGCAGGGTCTTCGGGCGCAGGGAGATCTCTCCCTCGTCCAGGGGCGTCACGGAGGCGGTCACCACCGGTGCTTCGTAATCCTGCGAATAATCAATACTCATCTGTCTTTCCTCACTTCATCACCATAGCCCGCAGTCCGTAGCGAACCAGCTCTTCCACGCTCATATGCTCGGCGTCGGCCCCCTTCAGCGCGGAGGCGGCCTCAGACTGGGAGTAGCCCAGCTCCGCCAGAGCTGCAGTGGCCAGGGCCACCCGGCTGCCGTCGGCATAAGCGGCCGGAGCAGGTGCGCCCTCGGGCCCGGCGGAGAAATCCAGCGTCCCGCCGATCTTGTCCTTGAGCTCCAGAATAATGCGCTTGGCGCTCTTGGCGCCCACACCCTTTGCCCTGGTGATGGACTTCTCGTCGCCGGTCATGATGGCAAGGGTGAGCTGATCCGGCGAGAGGACGGACAGGATCGCCAACGCGGAGGCGGGGCCCACGCCGGTGACGCCGGTCAGAGCCTCAAACAGGCGCAGCTCCTCCCTGCCGGAGAAGCCGTAGATGTCAAAGGCGTCTTCCTTCACATTCACATGGGTATAGAGCCGATGCTCCTCCCCCAGCCGAAGCTGGGATTGGGTATAGCTGCTGCAGTGGCAGGCATAGCCCACGCCCGCGCAGTCCACAACGGCCAGGCCGGCATCCAAAACCGTGATTTTTCCGTTCAGGTAATAGAACATATGCACTACTCCTTCTGTTCCGCCTGCAGGCGGGTAAGCAGGGACGATTGGGATCTGGCATGGCAGAGGGCGATGGCGATGGCGTCGGCGGCGTCGTCCGGCCGCGGGATCCTGTCGATATGCAGAAGCCGACGGGTCATATCCATGACCTGCCGTTTTTCCGCTTTTCCGTAGCCCACGACTGCCTGCTTGACCTGCATGGGCGTGTACTCAAAGATCGGGACTCCCGCCTTGGTCAGAGCAAGCAGGATCACACCCCGGCCGTGGGAGACGCCGATGCCGGTGGTGATATTGTGCCCCCAAAACAGCTCCTCCACCGCGGCGGCGTCCGGCGCGGTGGCCTCCACCAGCTGCAGCAGATCGTCATAGAGAATCTCCAGCCGCTTGGGAAAGGGCAGCTCCTTCGGCGTAGTGACAACGCCGTAGCGCAGCAGTTGGACGCCGGCAGGCGCAGTCTCCAGCAGGCCGAAGCCGGTGGTGGCATAGCCCGGATCGATCCCCAGGATCCGCATTTTATTCATGCAGGACGCCGGCGATCCAGAGATAGTACAGAATAATGCCGGTGACCACCAAAATCAACAGCACCCACGCAAAGATTCGGCTGCTTCTGGGCCGCTCCACATACACGTTTTCTTCCTGGGCCTGGATCGGCTCCGCCTCCTCGGTCAGCTCCGGATCCTTCTGATCCAGCTGCTCCTGCGGGTAATCATTTTGTGTCATCCATATCACCTCCGCGCTATGATACCATATTTTCCCCCGGAATGCAAGACAAGACGTCCCCTGCGGAGCAATTCTTTTCTCCGCAGGGGACGAAAACAAATGCGAGAAGTTTAGGGCTCACACGCTGACGCCGTTCTTGATCAGCAGCAGAAGGACGCCGTAGAGCAGCATCAGATGCACCGGATAGAAGAAATAGAAGAAGTACTTGTTCTGCCGTCCCCGCTGCCCATTGTACAGGTGAAACAGGGGGAAGCTCAAGGCGCCGAAAATCTCGATCCAATGGGAATTGGAGAGCAGGAACATCAGGCAAAGGACGCCGATGCCCAGCAGATCCCTGGCAAAGGGCTTCTTCCGGAGCAGATACATCACAAGGATCAGCGTCACGCCCAGCTCACCGTAGTCCGTGTTCAGCAGCTTCGCGGCGAAGAATGCGGCAACCGCGCAGAGCACGGCGGCCAGGCCCCGCAGGGGATGGCAGTTCGGATCGTTGCCCTTCGTCAGCCATTCCCAGGCGGCGCAGGCTGCAAGCCCCAGCAGCAGGGTAAAAAACACATTCTGGCCGGAGGCGAGGTCGAAGCGGCCGTTATTGAAGGCAAGATCGAAGGGGATCTCGGAGATCAGCGCGAACAGGCCCAGGCGCAGCAAATACTTCCACCGGCTTCTGGTGTGGAACAGGCCCTCGATCAGCAGGAAGCAAAAAATTGGAAAGGCCAGCCGTCCGATGCCCCGCAGCGCAAAATAGAAGCCCTTGCTGAACACGCCTGTCCACCAGCCGCCCCGCTCCTTGGCAAGGCCATAGAGCACCGCCGCACCGATATGGTCGATCAGCATGGTAATGATCGCGATCCACTTCAGCACGGCAGCGCTCATGCAGCGGTATGAGCGCTGTGTTTCTGTCTGTTCCATAAAGCTTGTCAGATAGTCTGAATGTGCAGAGGGCTCAGCCCGCCTGCTCCAGCGCGGCCAGCTTCAGGCAGAGGCAGAAGATCTCGATGGCCTGCCGCAGTTCGTCCAGGCCGGGATAGCTGGGCGCGATGCGGATGTTGCTGTCCGCGGGATCCTTCCCGTAGGGATAGGTGGCGCCTGCGGCGGTCATGGTGACGCCTGCCTGGGCGCAGAGCTCCAGGGTACGCTTGGCCAAGCCGGGCAGCGTGTTCACGGAGACAAAGTAGCCGCCCTTGGGAGACTCCCAGGTGGCAAGACCCAGGGGCTTGATCTCCTTTTCCAGCGCGTCCAGGACGCAGGAGAACTTGGGCCGAAGGATCTCGGCGTGCTTTGCCATAAGCTGGATGGTGTGAGCCTTATCCTTCAGATAACGCACATGGCGGAGCTGGTTGACCTTATCATAGGAAATGATCTGATAGGTCAGCAGGCTCTGCAGATAGCTCTGGTTGGCCTCGCTGCAGGCCATCACGCTGATGCCCGCGCCGGGGAAGGTGACCTTGGAGGTAGAGGCGAACTCATAGACCATGTCCGGGTTGCCGGCCTCCGCACACAGACGCAGAATGTCCGGGAAGGGCAGATATTCGCCGAACACCTCGTGGATGCAGTAGGCGTTATCCCACATGAGGGTGAAGTCCGGCGCGGCGGGACGCAGGACCGCAAAGCGGTCGATGGTCTTCCGGGAATAGACAATGCCCTGGGGGTTGGAGTATTTCGGCACGCACCAGATACCCTTGACAGCGGGATCCTTCACCAGCTCCTCCACCAGATCCATATCCGGGCCCTCGGAAGTCATGGGAACGGTGATCAGCTCCATCCCGAAGCTCTTGGAAATGCCGAAATGACGGTCATAACCGGGAGCCGGGCAGAGCCATTTGACCACGGGCTCCTTGGCCCAGGGTTTGGGGCTGTGCTGCAGGCCGTGGGTGTAGGCCTTGGCGATCAGATCGTACATCAGCTGCAGGCTGGCGGAGCCGCCGATAAAGCACTGCTCCGGCTTGCAGTCCAGGATCTCGGCAAAGAGGGCTTTCGCCTCCGGAAGGCCGGACAGATTGCCGTAGTTGCGGACGTCGAGGCCTTCGCTGACGCAGTCCTCGGGCTTGGTCAGCACGGTCAGTATGCCGGAAACCAGATCCAGCTGTTCCTTGCCGGGCTTACCGCGGGCCATGTTGAGCTTCAGTTTCTTTTCACAAACGCGGTCAAACTCCTCCTGGAGGGACTTGCGAAGTGCTTCCTTCTCCGGAAGCGTCAGGTTAGCAAAGGGTTTCAAAGTATTCTCCATCCTTTCCTATGTGGCGCAATACGGCCAATAATTGGTTGCACTTGTATTGTACTCCACATTGGAACGGATTTCAAGCTATATTTACTGAAACCGTCGGAAACTGTTGCTTATATTGTTACAGAACCAGACAGATCAGCCCGTTTGCCCCCTCGTTGACGATCCGTTCCAGAGCCCGGCGAAGCTTCATCCGGGCGTCCTCGGGCAGGCCGGTCATTTTGACCGTCATCCGTTCGCTGACCAGCTCATACAGGGACTTCCCGAAGAGATTGCTGTCCCAGACGGCGTCCGTCTCGGCCCCTTCCTCCGCGGACAGGCGCTGCACCAGCTCTCTGGCCTGATCCTCCCCGCCCACGATGGGACTGAGCTCCGCGGCCAGATCCGCCCGGAGCAGATGGATGGACGGGGCGACGGCCTGCAGCCGAACCCCCCAGGCGCCGCCCTTTTTGATGAGCTCCGGCTTTTGCAGGGTCAGCTCCGACCGGACCGGCATGACCACGCCGTAGCCCGTGCTCTCCACCTGCTCCAAGGCGGCCCGCAGGCGCTCGTGCTCCTCCCGGATCTCCGCGTAACGTGAAAGGGTACGCAGCAGATCCCCGTCGTTCTCCATCCGGACGCCGGAGCGCTGAGACAGGATCTCATAGAACAGGGCCTCCGGCAGGCTGATGGTGTAGCGAATGGTGCCTGTGCCCAGCAGGATCTCCGAAATCGCGCAGCGGGACACACAGTCCAGCCCCTCCAGGGCGTCGGACATCCGACCGGCCTGGCAGACTCGCACAAGCTCCGGGGCAGCCTCGCGGATGGCCCGGAACAGCTCCCGCTTGCAGGGATGCTCCGGCTCCAGCACGTCAAACCAGGAGGGGAAGCTGAATTCCAGCCGGTCGGGGGGGAACTGCCCCAGAAGCTCTGTGAGGATCTTGGCCACGTCTCCCCTGCCCAGGGTCAGCAGATCAGCCGCCAGTACGGTGGCCCCGCTGGAGGCTTCGATCTGTTTGACCAGCGCCTCCGTCTCGGCGGAATCGGGCGTGGTGGTGTTGAGCAAGACCAGGAAAGGCTTCCCTGTGGCCTGCATATCCCGGATCGCCCGCTCCTCCGCGGCGAGATAGTCCTCCCGGGGGATATCTGTCACGCTGCCGTCCGTGGTGACCACAAGGCCCACGGTGCAGTGATCCTCCATCACCTTTTTGGTTCCTAGCTCAGCGGCGTCGGTCATGGGGATCTCATGGTCGAACCAAGGGGTAGTGACCATCCGCGGGGCGTCGTTCTCCGTGGCCCCCAGGGCGCCGGGGATCACGTATCCCACCGAATCGATCAGCCGGATGGACAACTTCGTCTGTCCGTCCGGGGAGATCTCCACCGCCTCCTCCGGCACAAATTTCGGTTCCGCCGTCATGATCGTTTTCCCGGAGCCGCACTGAGGCAGCTCGTCGCGGGCCCGCTCCCTGGCATATTCATCGCTGATATTCGGCAGAACCAGCTCCTCCATCATCCGTTTGACCAGGGTCGATTTGCCGACCCGCACAGGCCCGGTTACGCCCACATAGACGTTGCCGCCGGTTCGACGGCGCATATCCTCATACAGATTCATTCAGAGACCTCCTCCATGGTCAATACGCCGCGTCCGACCGGGATCAGCAGCATTCGTTCTTCGCTCAGGCTGGTCTGATCCAGCTCATTGGCAGCCTGGATCGCCCGGATCGTGCTGCCGTGATCCCGGGCAAGCTCCCACAGGTTCCCGGAAGCATTCTGAACGATCAGCGACGGGCCGTCTGTGACCGGCTTCGGCGTCAGGGTGCCGCCGCAGAGATTTCGCATCGCTTTGGTCTGGCAGTACTGCTGCCGGGCCTGCAGGGGCACCGAGAGCTGGCCGCCCTGCTGTCTGACTTCTCCCGGCAGCAGTCTCCAGCGCCAATCCGCCGAGGGCTCGGCGCTGCGGGGCAAATGCAGATCCCGGCGCAGGGACGCGTTTTGCAGCCTCTGCTCCCCGTCGTAATACAGAACATTCACGGAAAGCTTCCCTCTGGCCTCCTCCGCGCCACCCGGCTCCTGATCCGGGAACACCGTCCAATCCAGCAGCTTGACCGCATCCGCAGGCAGCTCCAGGTTCTGGGACAGATCTGCCTCCAGCATATCGAGGCAGGCGGAGAGCTCGCAACTCTGCCACTCCGGCCGGAACTCGGCTCCCAGGGCGTAGGCGTCCTGGGTCAGCGTAACGGGGATCTCGCCCCAGAGCACCATCTGGGCCGTAAAGCTGACGTTCACAAGCAGGCGCCGGCTGGAGAGCTGACCGTCCGTGTCGATCTCCACATGATTCAAGATCGGCTGGATGGCCATGAACGTGTCCTCCTCCATGGAAAGATCCAGCTCCGCGTATTGGGAGAAGGGGACGCCGCCCGTCCAGGAATAGAGCTCCCCATCCTCTGTGCGGCCCAGGACCCGGAGCTTCAGTTCCCCCTGGAAGATCGCCCGGTCCCCCATCACACGCCGATCCCCCAGCTCTACCCAGCACTGGGCCTTCAGCAGCCGGTCAAGGCCGGGGCCGTCCTCCGGCATCAGCACCTCGTCCGCGATGCGTACCTCCCGCTCGGCGGCGCACATGGGCAGCCGCATCCGGTAGGTTTCCGTTTTCAGGATTAAGCCGCGGGGACACACGTCCAGCTGCTGCAGCTCCAGGGTCGCGGGCGTGAGCACGGTCAGCTCACTGCCCAGATCCGCCCGGATCAACAGCTTTCTGCTGTTAACGAATCTTGCGTCGATGGAGCGCAGCCAGCCCCAATAGTGCACCGTGGCGTCCGCCTGCACCGGGATCTTTTTCGTGACGGTAAAGGGCAGCCAAAGCTCCAGGCGCTCAAGCTCCTCCGAATTCGCCGGAACATAGAGCACCCCCACCTGGATCCCGCCCGATACGGTAACGCTGCCATTGTCTGTGCTGCGGTTCTGCACCAGAACGGTGCCGAAGCAGTCCGCCACCCGGCCCAGCTCCGGCAGCGTTTCCGGAATGGTGATTTCTCCGGTCTGCTCCTGTCTGAGGCCGTCGTAACGCTTTTCCGCCAGATAGGAGATCGACTGCGCGTGAAAAAGAATATCCATTTCTGCTTCCTCCTTGTAGGTTCTGTCTATACTTATGCTTGCCCGGCGCGGAAGATGTCCCTGTTAATGGGAAAGCAGGGACAACAGCATCAAAAGCCCGCCCAGCAGAAAGCTGATCCAGAACGAGCCGATCAGCGCAGATACGAAAAATGCTGCGCCGGCCCAAAACAACGGTCGGCACAGCACACGGTTGCAAAAATACATAAACCCACCGCCTTCCGATCAAGCCTATGCGGAAGGCGGCGGGTTCATACGGGAAATTTATTTCTGTTCCCAGGGCTTGATCTGCATGGCCGCTTCATACAGCCGCAGATAGCTCTTGTGACGGGAAAGGCAGATCTCGCCTCGGGCGACGGCCGCGACAACGCCGCAGTCCGGTTCCTTTCTGTGGGAGCAGTCCGGGAAACGGCAATGGCCGAGGAAGGGGCGAAAATCCGGGAAGAGGCTTTCCAGCTCCTCTTTGGGGATGGCGTCCATCTGCTCCAGGTCGAAGGAGGAGAAGCCGGGGGTATCCGCGGCATAGGTCTCCATCCCCAGGGGGTAGAGCTCCACGTGACGGGTGGTATGTCGGCCACGGCCCAGCTTCTGGGAGACCTCGCCGGTCTCGATGGGTCGGTCGGGGCAAAGCCTGGACAGGATCGCGCTCTTACCCACCCCGGAGTTCCCGGTGAAGGCCACGGTCTTTCCCTGGATCAGGGCCCGCAGCTCAGCGATTCCTGCGCCTGTTTCCGCGCTGGTGCATACCACGGGGAAGCCGGCGGTGCGGTAGATATCCGCCAGGGGCTCCGGCGCGCTGAGATCGGACTTGTTGACGCAGATCACCGGGCTGACGCCCTGCCGGATGGCAATGGCGGTCATGCGGTCGATGAGGAAGGGATCTGTGACAGGGATCGAGCAGGACGCAAGGATCACAAGGGCGTCCAGATTCGCCACGGCAGGCCGCAGGAAATGGTTCCTGCGGGGAAGGATATCCGACACGGTCCCCTTCAGCCCGGGCTCCGGGGCAAAGAAGACCCGGTCGCCCACCAGGGGGGACTCCCCCGTCTTCCGAAACCTGCCTCTGGCGCGGCATTCGTAGATCTGATCCTCCGAGGCTACGTAATAGAAACCGGAAAGGGCTTTGATGATAACGCCTTTTAACTGCTCCATAGCAACGCTCCCGTCAAGGATTCGCGTTTGATTCAGACGGCTCCGTGGGATCGGAGGACGGCTCCGTCGGTTCGCTGGACGGCTCTGGGTTCTGGCTGGGCTCCGTCGGCTCGCTGCTGGGGGGCGGCGTGGGGCCCAGGGAAACGACGATGTGGACCGTACTGCCGGGCATCAGCTCCGTGTTGCCCACCGGATCCTGGCTGATGACCAGGCCCGAGAGCACAGAGTCATGGTACATCGAATCGATCTTTACCACAAACAGGAGCCCTTCCAGCTGCTCCACAGCGCTGGATCTGGATTTACCGACCACATCGGGGACCGTGACGGTTTGCTTGCCCTTGGACACCACCACGGTGACCGTGGTTCCCTCCTCGACCTCCGTACCGGCATCGGGAGACTGGGAGATCACGTATCCCGCCTCCACAGTGGGACTGTACTCCTCCTTGACGCTGATCTCCAGATTGCGGCCGTGGATGGCTGCGGTGGCGTTGGACAGGGAAGCTCCCTGCACCGAGGGGACCTTCTGGGTCTTGATCTCCTTGCCCATGCTGATGTAGACCGTCACCACCTGGCCGTTTTTCAGCGTCGTGCCTTCCTCGGGATCGGTGCGGGTCACGCGGCCCTCGGGAACGTCGTCGCTGTATTCCTTGTCGGTCAGAACGGTAAGCTGGATATGCAGGGCCTTCAGCAGGCTGTTGGCGTTTTCCGCGGTAGAGCCCTTCAAACGGGGCATGGCGTCGGTCTGCTCACCCAGGGAAATATAGACAAACACCTCGGTGCCCGGGGTGACCTTCTCGCCGACGCCCGGCTTTTGATCGCAGATGACGCCTGCGGGCCACTTGTCGTTGTATACGTAGGAGCTCTCGTTGACCACCAGCTTGATGTAGGGATAGGTATCCGGCGGGATCTCGTCAAACATGGATCCGATGAGGGCAGGCACGCGCACCTCGCTGGGGACTGTGCTCACCGGCGCAGCGGTGGTCTCCACGGGGCTGTCCTCGCCGGATTTGCTGAGGATCAAGAACAGCAGGCCGATCAGTGCCAACACCGCAAGGGAAATGGCCGCGATCATCCAGATCTGTCTGCGCCGTTCCTCCCGATCCTGGCGCTCGTACTCCCGTTCCAGCTCCTTTTCCCGGCTGGGCGCACCCTGCTGCTTTGCGGGCTGGACCCGGGGGCTGCCCGCCACGCCGGAGGCGCTGGCGTTGGGCAGGAAGGTAAAGCGAATGGACGGATTCTTGCGGAATTCCTCCATGTCCTTGAGCATATCGGTGATGGAGGAATAGCGGATATTCAGATCGGAACACATGGCGTGCATGGTGATCTGCTCCAGACCCGTCGGGATCTCGCTGTTGAGCAGCGAGGGAGAAAGAGGCGTCCCGTTGATATGCTGGATCGCCACGCTCACCGGCGTTTCCCCGTCGTAGGGCGGCCGCCCTGTGAGCATCTCGTACATGACCACGCCCAGGGAGTAGATATCCGAACGGTTATCCACCCGGGCGCCTCTGGCCTGCTCGGGAGAGATGTAGTGGACGGAGCCCAGGGCCTCCTTGGTCAGCGTGTTCTGGGCGGAGGCGATGCGGGCGATGCCGAAATCGGCGACCTTGACGCTGCCGTCCTTAAGGATCATCACGTTATGGGGCTTGATGTCCCGGTGGATGATGCTGCGGCTGTGGGCGTGCTCCAGCGCCTTGGCGATCTGCATGGCAAAATGCAGCGTTTCCCGCCAGGAAAGGGGGGCGCGCTGATCCATATACTGCTTCAGCGTGATCCCGTCGATCAGCTCCATCACGATATAGTCCAGATCGTCGTTCTTGGACACGTCGTAGACGCTGACGATGTTGGGATGGGACAGCATGGCAACCGCCTGGGACTCTCCGTGAAAACGGCGGCGGAAATCCGCGTCGTTGAGGTAATCGTCCTTTAGGATTTTGACGGCGACAAGACGATTCAACCGGTGATCGATGGCCTTGTAGACGACGGCCATGCCGCCCACGCCGATGATCTCCAGAATCTCATACCGTCCGTCCAGAATCATTCCAATGTATTTTTCCATCATGATTCTCCCTTCCAGGTCAGTAGGCGATGAGAACGACGGTCACATTATCCGGTGCGCCGCGCTCCTTCGCGATTCCCAGCAGGCGTTGACAGCAATCCTCTTTTTTGACGCCGTGGATCACTTCAAACAGCAGCTCCTGATCGGCCAGGTGATTCGTCAGGCCGTCGCTGCAGAGCAGGATACAATCCCCCTGCCGCAGGGTAGCCGTGTAGAGGTCACAAACGACTGTTTTTTCGGTGCCGATGGCACGAGTGATAAAATTCTTTCCCGGGTAGCTCTTCGCCTGCTCGGAGGTCAGCTCGCCCCGCTGCACCATCAGCTCCACCAGGGAATGATCCACCGTCACCCGCTGGATCCCCTGCCGGTTCATCAGATAGCCTCTGCTGTCTCCCACGTTGGCGAAGTAGGCCCGCTTCCCCACGGCAAGCACCGCCACCAGGGTGGTGCCCATGCCGGACATTTCTTCATTCAGCTGCGCGTTTTCATAGACGGCGGTATTGGCGATGGAGGCGGCAGTGCGAAGCAGGTAATCCGCCTGCTCCTGGTTCATGCCGGCGCGATAGCCCCGCTTGAGCTCCTCCACAAACACCTCGGCGGCCAGGCGGCTTGCCACATTGCCGGATTTCGCGCCCCCCATGCCGTCGCAGACAACGGCAAGGAAGTCATGCTCGCCAAGCTGCTGAAGCAGATAATAATCCTGATTCTCAGAGCGAACCAGACCGGGATCGGTCAGTCCCCAGGCTTCCATACAGCACAGCTCCTTTCTCCGCCCGGGCAAAATGCACGGGCTTGGGATTCATGATGTGGATTTTTGCGTGAACTTTTTCCGCAGCTGCCCGCAGGACGCGTCGATATCGCTGCCCAGAGTCCTGCGAACGGTGCAGGTCACGCCCTGCTCCTCCAGCAGCTTCTGGAAGCGCAGCACCGTGGCGCGTTCGCTGGGCTTCAGCGGGCTCTCCTCCACATGGTTAAGGGGGATCAGATTCACATGGGCCGGCAGGCCCTTCAGCTTTCGCAGCAGTAGCCGCGCCGCCTCCGGGCTGTCGTTCACGTCCCGGATCATGGCGTATTCAAAGGAGATCCGGCGGCCTGTTTTCTCGTAATAGCTGCGGCAGGCGGAGAGCAGCTCATCCACCGGCCAGCGCCGGTTCACGGGCATGATCCTGCTGCGGGTCTCGTCGTCCGGGGCGTGCAGGCTGACGGAGAGGGTCAGCTGCAGCTTGCTTTCCGCCAGCTCCAGGATCCGCGGCACGATGCCGCAGGTGGAAAGGCTGATATGGCGCATTCCGATGTTCCGGCCCTCGCCGCTGTTGATCAGCTCCAGAAAGCGGGTGACGTTGTCGTAGTTGTCCAGGGGCTCGCCGATCCCCATCAGCACGATATTGGACACCGTGAGGC
The DNA here is from genome assembly GCA_016292255.1 of Oscillospiraceae bacterium. Classification (GTDB taxonomy): domain Bacteria; phylum Bacillota; class Clostridia; order Oscillospirales; family Oscillospiraceae; genus JAFRPC01. The sequence goes on along the minus strand of JAEEZZ010000039.1, from coordinate 41,178 downwards.
CGGAGTCCAGCTCGGTGAACATCACCTCGTCCAGCATTTCCCCGGCGGAGAGGCGGCGAACCAGGCCGCCGATGGTGGAGGCGCAGAAGGCACAGCCCATGGCGCAGCCCACCTCGGAGGAGATGCAAACGGTGTTGCCGTGGTGATAGCGCATCAGCACTGTTTCCACGCAGCTGCCGTCGTGGAGCTGCCAGAGGTATTTGATCGTCCCGTCCAGCTGGGATTCCTGGCGGCGCACCGGAACCGGCGCGGTGAGAAGATAATGCTCCGCCAGCGTCTCCCGCAGAGACTTGGACAGATCGGTCATTTCATCAAAGGAGCGGACCCCGCGGTGGAGCCAGGAAAAGACCTGTTTGGCACGGAACGCCGGTTGCCCCAACTCCGCCAGCGCGGTTTTCAGCTCCGCTAAATTCAGTGTTTTGATTTCAGTCATTTCGTTTGATCAGTTTTGCAAAGAAGAAACCGTCGGTTCCCTCTCTGCAGGGCAAAAGCGTCTTCCGGCCGTCGGCGATCTGCCCAAGGCCGGGCAGCTCCATCGCCGCCGGGGAGAATTCCGGGTGGTCGCGGAGAAAGGCCTCCACCACAGCTTCGTTTTCCCGACGCAGGATCGTACAGGTGGAATACACAAGGGTCCCGCCCGGGCGCAGATGGGAGGCCTGGGCTTCCAGGATCCGGCGCTGCAGCTCCGGCAGCTGCTCCATCGGAGCAAGCGCCTTGTAGCGGATATCCGGCTTTTTCCGGATGACCCCCAGACCGGAGCAGGGCACGTCGGCGATGATCCGGTCGAATTTCCCTTCCCATTCGGGATTCGGCTTGGACGCGTCCTGTTCCCGGACGCTGAGGCCGCAGATCCCCAGCCGTTCCGCCCCGGCCGTGATCAGGGAAAGCTTGTGGGGATGGATGTCGCAGGCAGTGATCTCGCCCTTGTTTTGCATGGCGATGGCGGCAGCAAAGCTCTTCCCGCCGGGGGCGGCGCAGCAGTCCAGCACCCGATCGCCGGGCTTTGGATCCAGGGCCAGCACCGCCAGTCGGGCAGCCGGGTCCTGCACGTAGAACAGGCCCTCCCGGAAAGCGGCGCTCTGTTCCACTCCCCCGCCGGACAGCAGCAGGCAGTCCGGAAGCCAGGGATGGGGCTCCGCTTCCATGCCCTCGGCACGAAATGCGGCCGCCAGAGTCGCCCCGTCGGTGCGGAGAGTATTCACCTGGGCATAGACTGCCGGAGCTTGATTGTGACAGGCCAGCAGGGCTTCCAGGTCCTCCTCCCCCAGGTTCTCCCGCAGGAGCTCCACCAGCTCCCGGGGATGGCTGTAGCGGATGAAGAGATCCTCCGGCAGTGTCAGCCTGGAGGGATCCCGGAGCATGGCCCGCAGCAGGCCGTTCACCAGGCCCGCTGCCCTGGGATTTGCCAAGCGTTTGGTCTGATTCACCGCCTCGTCCACCACGGCGGAGGGGGGCAGCTTGTCAAAGAAGCGCAGCTGACAGACTGCCAGCCGCAGCACGTCCAGCACCACGGGCTGGAGGGCGGACAGCTTCCCCTTCAAGTAGCGGCTGATCCATTCGTCCAGCAGCAGCCGGTTTTGCAGTACGGAGGCACAGAGTCGCGTAGCCAGCGCGGCGTCCCGCCGGTCCAGACGGTCCTTGGCCAGCTGTTGCTTCAGCGCGGCGTCGGACCACGCGCCGTTCCGGCGGCAGGCGATCAGTACAGATAAGGCGGTGTCTCTCGCGGACATAGGCACTCCTTTTAGAATGAAGATACTTATTCCCTATTCACTATTCTCTATTCCCTAAATATCGATCGGGTGTCCCCGGAAATAGTCGGCGGCGGCCATGGCCTTTCCGCCGGGGGCCTGCAGCTTGGTGATCAGGATCGTACCGTCGCCGCAGGCAACCACAAGCCCGGCTTTTGTCAGACTCACCGGGGCGCCCGGTTCAGCGTCGGTGCGCTGGGCGTTTGCCCGCGCCTCCCAGATCTTGAACTCGGTACCGCCCAGGGTGGCAGTGGCTGCAGGCCAGGGATTCAGCCCCCGGATCTGCGCCAGAATGTGTCTGGCAGGCTGTGTCCAATCGATGGGAGAAAGCTCCTTCGTCAGCATCGGCGCGTAGCTGGCCAGGGCGGGATCCTGGGCCCTGCGGGAGGCAGTCCCCCCGGCAATGGCGGAGAGAGTATCCCGCAGCAGCTCCGCCCCTAATACAGCCAGACGGTCCATCAGCTCGCCGGCGGTCTCCGTCTCGCCGATGGGGGTAGTCCGGACGTCGATGATGTCGCCCTCGTCCATGCCGGCGTTGAGGTACATGGCCGTCACGCCGGTCTCCGGCAGATCGTTGAGTACGGCCCACTGAACCGGGGCAGCCCCCCGCAGGGCGGGCAGGATGCTGCCGTGGATGTTGATACAGCCAAGCGGCGGGATGTCCAGCACCCGCTGGGGCAGGAGCTTCCCGTAGGCCACCGCCACGATCAGATCCGGGGCCAGGGCCTTGAGGGTCTCGTACACTTCGTCGTCCCGAAAGCCTGTGGGCTGATAGACCGGAAGGCCGTGGGCCTGGGCCAGGACCTTCACCTCGGAGGGAATCAGCTTCATGCCCCGGTTCTTCGGCGTATCCGGCTTTGTGTAGACGCCCACCACCTCATGCTCCGTTTCCAGAACAGCGGAGAGACAGGCTGCTGCAAAGGCCGGTGTTCCCATGAACACCAATCTCATTTCTGCGCCTCCTGCTCAGTATCCTGCTGCATGAGCTCCTCGTATTCCTCCCGGCTGAGCATCCGGTAGGCGCGCTCCGTATAGAGATGGCCGTCCAGGTGCTCCAGCTCATGGCAGAAGCAGCGGGCGATCAGCTCTTCTCCCTCGTATTCATACCAGTCTCCGTGCCGATCCTGCGCCTCAAGCTTCACGTAGTTGGGGCGCTTCACCATGCCGAAGCGTTCCGGGACGCTGAGACAGCCCTCCAGGCCGTCCTGTTCCCCCGACTGCTCCAGGATCCTGGGGTTGACCAGCTCGATGATCTCCTCGCCCAGATCCACCACAACGACTCTGCGAAGCACGCCCACCTGGGGCGCGGCCAGACCGATCCCGTTGGCCTGGACTACGGTCTCCTTCATGTCGTCGATCAGGGTGGCCAGACGCTCGTCAAAGGACGTGACCGGCCGGCAGACCTTGGTCAAAGTGGGATTGCCCTCGGTGATGATATTCCTGGTTGCCATACTGTGATTCTCCTATTCGTATCCGTTGATATCCACAAAGACCCGAACGCCGCGATTTTCTTTCTCCTTGGGGAAGCTCCGAAGCATCTCACTGAGCAGCAGCCGCAGCGGCTTGGAGTTTTTGCAGACGAGGGTCAGGCGAAAGCGAAATTGATTGTTGACCTTTGCAACGGCAAAGGGTGCGGGGCCCAGCAGATCTGAGACGCATCCCCGCAGACCGGCCCCCTCCAGGCCCTGCCACAGACTCTGGGCAAAGCGGCGGGCGCAGTCCTCCACGTAGCGTTCCGGGAAGCCCGCAAAGCCGATCTGGATCAGATCGAAGAAGGGCGGGCAGTTCCGCAGACGGCGCAGGGGAAGCTCGGCGCGGTAAAACGCCGGGTAATCCTGGGCGGCGGCCTGGAGCAGCACCGGGTTTTGGGGCGTAAGGGTCTGGATCAGCGCCGTTCCCGTCTTTTGTCCCCGGCCGGAGCGCCCCACTACTTGAGTGATAAGGGCAAAGGTGGTCTCTGCGGAGCGGTAATTGTCCACATACAGCGAAGCGTCCGCGTCCACCACGCCCACCAGGGTCACGTCGGAGAAGTTCAGGCCCTTGGCCACCATCTGGGTGCCGATCAGCACGGAGACGTCCCCCTCCGCAAAGCGAGACAGCACTGCCTCGTGGGGATTCGTGGCGCTCACGGTGTCTGCGTCCATCCGCAGCAGCCCGGCCTCCGGAAGCAGCTTCCCCAGATCATATTCCAGCTGCTGGGTTCCGATGCCCACCCGTTTGAGGTGGCCGCCGCATTCCGGGCATTTTTCAAACACGGGCTGGGAGTGGCCGCAGTAGTGGCACATCAGCCGCTCGTTGGCCATGTGATAGGTCAGATTGACGCTGCAGCGGGGGCAGCTGGGGACAAAGCCGCAGTCCACGCAGAGGATCAGCCGGTTGCTGCCCCTGCGATTGAGCAGAAGGATGGATTTCTCTTTCCGGGCCATCCGTTCCCGGATGGCATCCAGCAGGCGGCCGCTGACAGCGGTGGCGTTCCCGTTGAGCAGCTCCTGCTTCATATCCACAAGCTCAGCGGCAGGCAGATCCTTTCCGTTGAAGCGTCCGGGAAGCCGATAAAGTGTATAATCGCCCCGCTGGGCGTGATACATGGACTCCACGCTGGGGGTGGCGGAGCCCAGCAGCACCAGCGCCTTTTCCCGGCTGCCCCGATAGAGGGCCACCTCACGGGCGTGATAACGGGGGCTGTTTTCAGATTTATAGGTGTGCTCCTGTTCCTCGTCCACCACGATCAAGCCCAGCTCCCGCAGGGGAGCAAAGACGGCGGATCGGGTGCCGATCACCACCCGGGCCTCACCCCGGGCGATGCGCTTGTATTCATCGAAGCGCTCCCCCACCCGCAGCCCGCTGTGGAGCACGGCGATCTCCTTGCCGAAGCAGGCGGAAAACAGGCTGAGCATCTGAGGTGTCAGAGAGATCTCCGGCACCAGCAGCAGGGAGGACTTCCCCTCTGCCAGACAATGCCGGATCAGATTGATGTAGACGGCAGTCTTGCCGGAGCCAGTCACGCCGAAAAGCAGCGCAGCGCCGGGTTCCGCCGCGGTCATCTGGGCCAGAAGCCCTTCATACACCTGCCGCTGGGCCTGGGAGAGTTCAAAGCGCACGTCGCCCTCATAGGGGGCGATATGTGTCCTGCGAAGAAGCTCCTGGGCGGTGATCTGCAGCAGTCCGGCCCGTTCCAGGGCCCGGATGGTCTGGGTGGAAGCGCCGGTAAAGTATTGCAGCTCCTTCTGGGAGATCACACCCACGGTGGACAGAAGCTCCATCACGGCCCGCTGAACGGAGGCGGTTTTCCCCCGGCGGCGCAGATGGGCTTCGATCTGCTCCTGGTCCGCGGTACAGGTCAAAATCAGCTCGGTTTTGTCGCTGTTTTTCCGCTGCAGCACCGTTTCTACCTTGATCCAGCCTCGGTTTTTCAGCTTTTGCAGGGCCTCGGGGAGGTCTGCGCCATCCCCCGCCTGACGGGAGAGGGCGTCGTCCCGCAGTCTGCCGCCGGCGTCCAGGATCAGCTGCACGATCCGGGTGGGAAGCGGATCCCCATCCAGGCGCTCCAGCCAGTCCTCAGGCAGCTTTCCCAGGACATAGACCTCGGTGGTGCGGATCCAAAGACCGGCAGGCAGCATGGCGCGAACGGCCTCATAGAAGGTGCAGAAATACCGTTCCCGCACAAAGGCTGCCAGATGGAGCATCCGCTGTGACAGCACCGGTTCCGGATCCAGCAGCGCGGACACTGCCTTCAAGCCAGTGCCGTCTCCGTCCTCCAGCGCCAGGATCAAGCCCTCCCGCTGGCGGTTCCCCGCGCCGAAGGGTACGCTGACCCTGCAGCCCGGACGCGCTGCCCGGAGGGGCTCCGGCAGCAGATAGGAATAGGGCTTGTCAATGGCGTAAACCAAGCCGTCCAGGGCGATTTTGGCGATCATGACAGATTCTCCCGACGGTGCAGGAGGCGGCTCACCGCAGATATTCCTTCTTGACCTCGGCGCTCAGCTTCCCGTCGGCGACCTCGCGAATGGCGAGGGTCACGGGCTTCTCCGGCAGGGTCACGCCGAAATCCTTCGCCTCAATGGCGATCTGGCGGGCGCGGCGCGCAACCACGTTGACCAGCAGATAGCGGCTGTCGATATGGGTCAAAAGCTCACTCATAGGGGGATAAAGCATATTAAAGTGCCTCCTTCAAAAAATGCTGTTGATGTTCTGTTTTTATGGCATCCGCCCGGAGAATGGCCTGCACGTCCGAGACGGCGTCCTCCAGACGGTCGTTGACGACGACGTATTGGTACTGCGAGGCGACCAGGTATTCCATGCGGGCCTGCTGCAGGCGCATCAGCACCTTTTCCTCATCGGTGTCGCCCCTGCCCCGCAGACGGGCAGCCAGGACTTCAAAGGACGGGGCCACGAGGAAAACGGAGATGGCGTCCGGACGACGCTTCATCACCTGCAGGCCGCCCTGAACTTCGATCTCCAGGATTACGTCGAAGCCCTGCTCCAGCATACGATCCACCGGCGCCTCGGGGGTGCCGTAGTAGTTGCCCACGTATTGGGCGTGCTCCAGAAACAGATCCTGGGCGATCATTTCCTCGAATTTTTCGTGGGAGATGAAATAATAGTGAACCCCGTCGATCTCGTTGGGGCGCATGGGCCGGGTGGTAGCGGAGACGGAGACCCGCAGCTGGGGGTCGCGCTCCAGCAGAGCCCTGACAACGGTTCCCTTTCCGACCCCGGAAGGACCGGAGATCACGATCAGTCTACCCTTCTTCATCCTTCTGCTCCTCTTCTGCATCAGCTTGAAAACGGTTGGCGATGATCCTGGGATCCAACGCGGAGAGGATCACATGATCCGTGTCCATGATGAGCACGGATTTGGTCTTGCGGCCAAAGCTGGCGTCGATCAGCATTCCCCGATCCCGGGCCTCCTGCACCAGACGCTTCACCGGCGCGGAGTCGGGGCTGATCACGGACAGCAGCCGCTGGGCGGATACCAGATTGCCAAAACCGATATTGATCAATTTCATACGCTTCGCCTATTCGATGTTCTGGATCTGTTCCCGGATCTTTTCCAGCTCTGCCTTGAGATCCACCACGGTACGGGCGATCTCCAGATCGGAGCACTTGGAGCCGATGGTGTTGGTCTCCCGGTTGATCTCCTGCATCAGGAAATCCAGCTTCCGGCCGATGGGCTCGGAGGCGGAGAGCATGGTGCGGAGCTGATCCATATGGCTGCGGAGCCGGACGGTCTCCTCATCCACGGCGACCTTATCCGCAAAGATGGCGGCCTCGGTCAGGATCCGGGCTTCGTCCACAGCGGAGGAGGCAAGGACCTCCTGCATCTTGGCATAGAGCTTTTCCCGGTACTCCTGCACGGAACGGGGAGAACGCTCCTCCACAAAGGCCACCCGCTTCAGAATGCCGTCGGCCTTCGCGGAAAGATCCCTTGCCAGGGCCTCGCCCTCGGCAGAGCGCATGGCGTCATAGCCGTGCAGGGCTTCGTCAACCACGCCCAACAGCTGCTCCTTGAGCAGATCCTCGTCCTGCTCCGTCTTCTCCACGGTGAAGACGTCGGGCAGGCGGGACAGGGTGCTGACGCTGACGTCGTCCCGGACGGGATAGCCCTCTGCGATGGTACGCAGGGCGGCCAGATAGCCCTCCAGGACGGGGCGGTTCAGGGCGATGTGTACGTCATTGCTCTGGGTGAGGTTCACGGTGACAAACACGTCCACCTTGCCCCGGGTGACAAACTGCTTCACCGTCTGCTTGACGGCGTCCTCGCAGAAGGCGTACAGCCGGGGCAGCTTCACGGTGCAGTCCAGATAGCGATTGTTGACGGATCGAACCTCCACGGTGATCTGCTTGTCCGCAAATACACCCACAGCCCGACCGTATCCGGTCATGCTCTTGATCAAATTGGATCGCTCCTTCTTTTCTCTTTTCTCTTTGTTGATTTATAATGTGCAGGGACAAGCAGCTGTGCCGTACACAGGGATCGCTTGTCCGCTCATGATTATCTCAGCTTTGGCAGGACCTTGACCCGGAACCAGCCGATCAGAATGGAAAAGGCGATATCATAGAGGACGAAGGCGGCCAGCAGTGCCGCGATCAGCACAGCAGGCCCCGCCGCGTTGGCGGAAAAATCATAGGGGATCGCGTTGGCAAACAGCGTGCCGAAGATAAGATACAGCGCCGCCATGCAGAGCCCGAAGCCCAGCAGCTTCAAGGCCCAGCCCAGGAGGGGCTTGCCGGTCTTGGTCTGCAGACTCTCGATCAGCGCCTTCCAGATGGGATAGTGACCAAAGAAGCACAGGAACCAGACTCCCGCAGTCTTGTCCGGCAGGAGCAGCAGCGCCAGGAGCACCGCGGCAGAGGCCGCGCCCGCCGCCCAGCCGCAGCCGCAGGCCAGCACGGTCAGCGCCGGAAAAATCCCGGCCAGGGCGGCCAGGGAGAGGGTCACCCGGGGCAAAAGCGTCGATCCGGCCAGGCAGACCACGCAGAGGGCAGCCACCATAGCCGAAAGGGTCAGCTTTTTGGTGCGGCTCATCGGCAGCCTCCGCCTCCGCACAGGCAGTTCAGGCACATCAGCGCCTGGCAGATGTTGCAGGCGTCGTCCATGTCGCTGCGCTGGTAGTTGGTCTGCCGATAGGGCGTGTAGCCGCCCTGCACCGTCCGCAGGGCGTTCTGATACTCATAGTTGGACGGAACCATGGCGCAGGCGGTCTGATAGTGCTGCCGGGCTTCGTCCAACCAGCCCCGACGATAGGCAATGGTGCCCTTGAGGTAGTACCACTCCCCGTCCCGATTGGGCGCGGTGTTCAGCAGGGATTCCGCCGCGTCCAGCTGGTTGGCGTTGATATAGGCACGCACCTGGGCGTAGGAGCTGCCGGTGTTTGCGCTGCCGTAGCCGTAGCTGTAGCCGTAGTTGTATTGATTGCTTTGGCTGCCGCCGCCTTGATAGGGCGAGCCGTTGGAGCCCCGGGATCTGGTAATGGCGTCATAGGCCTCGTTGACCTCCTTCATCTTCTCGGAGGCAAGGTCAGCCAGAGGATTGTTCGCGTAGTTATCGGGATGGTATTTCTTCACCAGCTCCCGATAGGCGGTTTTGATTTCGTTGTCTGATGCGGTGCGGGATACCCCCAGCACCTCATAGGGATCCTTCATATTGTCTCTCCTGTATGGTCGGATTGATCGTTTCTCTTCTTCCACAGAGATTCCTTTGCCTGGAATCTTCCCGTTTTTACGGCATAAAATACGGCGGGGAACCCATAATAGACGATATTTTCCAGGATGCTGCGGTAGGCCATGATCGGCAGCAGCTCCAAGGCCGCGCCGGCCAGATTCACGGAGCTGTCCGTGAGCTGGCTCAGATAGTCCAGATCCTCCCGGGATAGGCTGCCCTCCTCCACGGAGAAGCGATACCGCAGCGGATTGTAGGCGTCCTTCCGGCAGTCGTCCTTCAGATCGTCCAGGGCGTCGGCCAGGTAGAGAAAGCGGCCGGTGTGATAGAGGATCTGCTCCATGGGCCGGCGCAGACCCGGATCTGAAACGTCGTCCACGCAGCCGGCCACGATCCGGGCAAAGGCGTCCGAAACCGCGTCAATGGAAGGGCTGGACGCCGCCTCCAAGTCATGGAGCGCCGAGAGCTGCCCGGCGCAGAGGGCCGCAAAGTCCGGCAGCAGGGCCACCGCCTTGCGGTATGCCCGTCGGTAGAGCAGGCGCAGCAGGCGGTAAGGCAGGCCCTTGAAAAAACCCTCGTCCCGCAGATTGTCCCGGATCTTTTCGTAGCCCAGGATCACGGTGCAGGCGCACACAGGGGCGTAGCCCTCCGTGTCCAGGGCGCAGGGCTTCCTGCCGCAGAGCTTCGCCGGGCAGCGGCAGGGCTCCACGCCGCAGGCCGGGGCCGCAGAGGACCGCAGCAGGTAGAGAAAGGTCATGTCATAGTTGACAAGGAACCTGGCACGAAAGCCGTACTGCTTCCCCAGGGCCCGGCATAGCCCGCAATAGGCGGCGTGGTAGCTCTCAAAGGCGGACTGCTCCAGCAGATCCCGCCGGGGTCTGACATAGCCGAACACGTTCCGGCCTCTTATTCCTCGTCAGACTCGACCCGCTGGGAGACGGACACGCCGATCTCCGCGGTACCGCTTACGCTGACGGAGGGATAGGTCTCGTTGACCACACGGCCCTGCACGGAGAAGGCGCCGGTCTGGTCGGAATAGGACGCCAGATCCACCTCCACGTAAATGCCGCTGCCGTTGTTGGCCTTGATCTTTGCGATCTCCTCGGTGCTGCCTCGCAGATTGACCTTCACCGTTGAGGTGGTGACCCTCGTGTTATATTCCTTGGGCTCAGGCGGGTTAATGACGCGGATATCGGAAATGTTGATGGTGTCCTCCGACACGCCGGTAAGACGGATGACGACCTTTACACTCTCCTCCCCGTTTACGTTCCGCACACCGGCACGCAGCTTCGGAGAGATCGGGAACTCAACGTCATGGAAGAACGGGATCACGGCCAGATCGATGGTGCCGATCACCAGCTCGTCGTCCAGGCTATCGATCACATTGGCTTCGCCCTTCACCTGAATGGTTTTCGGGTTCAGATCGACACTGACGTTATCTTCGGTCACGCCGCCGCCCTCGATGAATTCGACCTTTAACTTGAGCTCCTTGGTACGCAGAACAGGCAGGGTCACGCTGGTCTCGGTCAGGTTGAAGCTGACCAGATCGGAGAACTCGATCTCGGCTCCGTTTTCATCCAGGAAGTGGATGGGTTCCGTCACCACCACCGTCTCCTCCAGATCGGAGATGTCGTATTCCACCACCACGCTCTTGATCTTTTCCACCTCATGCTCCGGGCCGGTGACAACCACCTCGGTGGGGTCGATGACCACGCTGGGATTCTCAAAGGAGAAGCCGCTCTTCACCTTGCCGGAGCCCTTGAACTGGATGGGGAAGGCAGTCCGCTGGAGGCGATCCACGGTGATGGTAATGTTATCCACGCTTTTTCGCAGAATATCCACGTCGCTGGAACGGACGGTGTCCGGGAAGGTCACCACGCACTGCAGCGAGGCCTGCCCCGGCTCTCTGACGTTGCTGGCGTCGGCGTACACGTTGATGGTCTCAGCGTTCAGCTTAGACACGTTTGCGCGGGAGGTCCTGAGATCCAGGGTCATATTCTGGGGCGTCTGGGAAGTGATGACCAGGCCCCGCTCCTCCAGAGTGCGGTCGATGATGCTGATGGGGATGGAGCTGACCGGGAAGTCCACCTGGGGCTTAATGGAGGTGACCACATAGAGCCAGAGCACCACAGCCCCAAACAGAGAAATGATCAGGGTAACGAACTTATGACCTCGAAGCATTGTCGTCCCCTCCCTTCTTGCGGTTCTTGCCTTTGATGATATCCAGCACGCCCCGGTTCTTTTCCTCGCCGATCAGCTCCTGGACCAGCAGCTTTTGCAGGGTCTGGGAGGCAAGGTGCCGCTTGAGCATTCCGCCGATGGCCACGGAGATGGCGCCGGTCTCCTCCGAGACGATCACCACCACCGCGTCACAGTTCTCACTTATGCCCACGCCGGCCCGGTGCCGGGTGCCCAGATCGGTGGAAAGGGAACGGTTGTCGGACAGGGGCAGCACGCAGCCGGCCGCCGCGATCCTGGAGTTGTTGATGATCATTGCCCCGTCGTGCAGAGAGGCCTTGGGGAAGAAGATGTTCCGGATCAGCTCCTGTGAGACCGCGGCGTCCACCATGGTGCCGGTGGCGGCAATCTGCTCCAGGGAATTGTTTCGCTCAAAGACGATCAGCGCGCCCACCTTCTCCTGGGACATGGCGCCGCAGGCCTGCACCACCTGCTCGATGGCTTCCACGCTGTCCTTCTGGGTCTGGGCGCCGGCCAGACTCATCAGCCCCTTGACAGAGCCGCGGCTGCCCACGCGCTCCAGCATCCGGCGCAGCTCCGGCTGGAACACGATGATCAGCGCCACAAATCCCAACTGCAGGACCCGGTCGAGCAGATAGTTCATGGCGTTCAGATTGAGCACCTCGGTCACCAAGGTGGCGACCAGCAGGAAGATAATGGCCTTTGCGATCCGGTTGGCGCTGGTGGAACGGATCATATTGATCACGTAGAACAGCAGCACGGCAACAAGTAGAATGTCGAAGATATCCGCCAGGGAAACCGTTGGGATCGCACTTTTCAAATTGTAAAAGAATTCTTGAATCTCTTTCATAGCAGGCTCCCAAATCCAGTGCGGAGAAACAGCTCCACACAATACTCCTATTTTATCTTTATGATTATACTCTATTTACGAATAAAACGCAAGAATTTTTTTAATGATTCATCATACCTTTTGTCACGCTCAAAAAGCTCCGGATCTCCCCGGGCTCCGACAGCACGGACAGGGACAGGCGGATGGTCCCCTCCGGCAGTGTTCCGCCTGTTCGGTGGGCCAGGGGCGCACAGTGGAGCCCGGCTCGCAGGGCGATCCCCGCCTTGGCGTAACGGGCTGCGGCCTCCTCGTTGTCCAGCCCCGGGATCCGGAACGACAGCACCCCCAGCTGATCCGCCCCGGCCCATACCGGGACGCCCAGGGCCCGCAGGCCCCGGACTGCAGTATCCAGCAGTCCCCGTTCCCGGCGCAGCAGCAGGGCCGGATCCTGCCGGGTGAGCCAATCCAGCGCGGCTCCCAGGCCGGCGATCCCGGGCACGTTCAGCGTCCCCGCCTCCAGGCGATCCGGCAGCTCTGAGGGCATAGTCTGCTCCATGGAGTTGGAGCCTGTACCGCCGAAGCGCAGGGGCGCAGGCTCCGCCCGACAGAGCAGCAGCCCCGTCCCCTGGGGGCCCATGAGCCCCTTGTGCCCCGGCATGGCAGTAAAGGCCGCCTGCCAGAAGGCCGGGCGCACCGGCAGCAGACCGGCGGATTGGGACGCGTCCACCACAAAGGGGATCCGGCGGGCGGCGCAGAGCGCGCCGATGCGATCCACCGGCAGAACCGCGCCGAACACGTTGGACAGCTGCAGGCACACGCAGGCCGCCGTCCCCGGGGTCAGGGCGTCGGAAAAGGCCTCCAGCCAACGATCCCCGTCGAAGATGTGGGCGCTGACCGGAACGAGCTCCGCCCCCAGCCCCGTCAGCGTTCTGGTGACGGCGTTGTGCTCCAGGCCGGAGAGCACCACCCGGCTGCCCGGCCGCACCAGGGAGCGCAGGGCGATGTTCAAGCCCTCCGTGGCGTTGGCGGTAAAGCAGACCTGTTCCGGCTCCAGGCCGAAGTACGCGGCCGCCGTTTTTCGGGTGCGGTATACGGTTTCCTCCGCCAGCGCCGCGGCCGCGTGGCCGCCCCGGCCGGGATTGGCGCAGCGCCGAAGCGCCTGCACCACCGCCTGGGAGACCTGGGGCGGCTTCCGCAGGGTGGTGGCGGCATTGTCCAGATAGATCATGGGTCCGTCCTCACAAAGCTTCCGTCGGCGCGGCGACGGTAACAGCCCACCCAGCGGACGCCGGAACGATCCAGCACCGTCTGGGCCCGGGACCTATCCTGCTCCCGCAGTGCCAGGGCGTAGGCGCAGCCGCCCGGGGCGATCTCCCGGGGCGCCCGCAGCAGACTGCAGCGGATCCCGGCCTTCTGGAGCGCGTCTCTTCCCTTCTGCCCCGGGGTGACGGAGCGAAGCGTCAAATACAGATCATTCATTTTGATCCCTCCCGGCCATACTATGCGGCGGCGCGAAAAAAGGACCCTTCCCCCGAAGGCTTTCGCAATCGGAAGAAGGGTGTCGAAGCGTTGTCAAGGGCGGGCCGCTGCTGATCCGTTATCGGGCCGCTGCAGATCCGACGACCGACCGTTACAGATCCATCATATGGCTGGCCCGCATGGAGAGGTAGTTGCCGTCGCAGAGGATCATATGATCCGTCAGGATCACGTCCACCAGCCGCAGGGCCCGGACGGCGTCCCGGGTGTACTCCAGATCGTCCAGGGAGGGGATCATCGTACCGGTGGTGTGGTTGTGGGCCAACACCACCGTGGAGGCGTTGGCCATCAGAGCGGCCTCCGCCAGCTTGCGGAAGGGCAGGTTCACCGCGTTCACCGCGCCCCGGCAGAGCTCGCGGCATTCGATCACCTTACACTTCGCGTCCAGGGAGAGCAGCCAGGCCCGTTCCTCCCGCAGACCGGCAGATCTGGAGGCAAGGTATTCTCCCAGCTCCTGGGTGGAACGCAGAAAGACCTTGTTTTCGAAGCGGCTGTTCTCGCTTTTGTGCCATAGCTCCCCCACCAGATGGATCAGCACGGCGCTGCGCTCCCCTATGCCGGGGACCCGGACAAGCTGGGCAATGGGGGCATCCAGCACCCGGGAAAGGTCGCCGAACTCCTGCAGCAGGGCGTGGGCGATGGGATTGACGTCCCGCCGGGAGATCGCATAGCCGAGGAGCAGCTCCAGGGCTTCCACGTCGGAGAACGCAGTCAGTCCGCCCCGCAGATAGGACGCAAGCAGACGCTGCCGGTGGCCGCTGTGGATATTTTCAGCTTTTTGTTCCGCACCGTTCACGGCTCCGTCTCTCCTTTCTGCGGCGCAGCAGGAGGAAAAGCCCCACCTCGGCCGCGGCGCCCAAAAAATCCAGAAGGATGTCGCCCGCCTCTCCGCTCCGACCGGGGGTATGGCTCTGGATCAGCAGCTCGTCCACGCAGGCCACCCCGGCGGCCAGCGTCAGAGGAAGCAGGACGTTTCCCTTGCTCAACAGCCGCCAAAAGGCATAGAGCAGGCCGCCCAGGATGAAATACTCGGAAAAATGCGCCAGCTTGCGGACGAAGTGATGGGTCATTCCGGGAAAGAGCCGCCGCAGAAGCTCCAGGATGTACAAGCTCTCCTGGTTGGATTCCGACGCGGGCTTTGCAGATCGGAACATGATAAAGCCGATCCAAAGCAGCGTGACCGTTAACGCGATCCCGCATTTCCAGCGTAACGACACAGCGGCTTCCTCCTGATGCAGTATAGTTATTTCTCTCTTCTTTACCATTTTATCACAAATCTCCGCTTCACGCAAGCTATTTTCAATTTACAAACAAATTTCGCTGTGATATGATAAAGCCACGGACGCACAAACGGACGGCAGGGCGCCGTCTCTGCGCGCTTTGAACTCCGAACCCGATCAGAACAGGAGGTGCTCCCATGGCTATGCCCGGCGGATTCGGCCCCCGCGGCTTTCTCACCGACGAGGAAAAGGAACACAAGCCGAAGCTCAGCAAGGCGCTTCTGGTGCGGATCCTTTCCTATCTGAAGCCCTATTGGCTGCAGTTTGTTCTGGTATTTCTTGCCATCCTGCTCTCCGCCACGGTGGGACTGCTGCCCTCCATCATCACCGGGCGCATCGTGGACGAAGCCCTGGTGGGGAAAAATATGAAGCTGCTGATCCAGCTGCTGCTGGCGGCCTTCGGCACCCTCACAGTCTCCCAGGTCATCGGCGTGCTGGAGAGCTACATCAACGCCTGGATCTCCCAGCGCATCATCTTCGACATGAAGAACCAGATGTACGACCACCTCCAGCATATGCCCCACGCCTTCTTCACCTCGGAGCGGCAGGGCGACATCATTACCCGCATGAACACCGACATCTCCGGGGTCAGCTCCGTGATCTCCGGCACCCTGTCCAGCATCGTCAGCAATGTGGCCACGGTGGTGACCTCCCTGATTGCCCTGTTCACCATGAGCTGGCAGCTGGCCCTGGTGGGGATGGTGGTCATTCCGCTTCTGATCCTCCCCACCCGCAGCGTGGGCCATACCCGCTGGAAGCTGCTGAGCCAGAGCCAGGCCAAAAACGACGAGATGAACCAGCTGATCAACGAGACCCTGTCCGTCAGCGGCTCCCTGCTGGTGAAGCTCTTTGCCCGGGAGGAGCTGGAATACGCCCGCTTTGTGGGGGTTAACGAGGAGCTCACCAGGCTGCACCTCAAGGAGCAGCGCTCCGGCAAGTGGTTCGGCGTGGTCATGGGAATGTTTACCCAGCTGGGGCCCCTGCTGATCTACTTTGCAGGAGGCTGGCTGATCATCGCCAAATCGGACACCAGCCTCACCGTGGGCACCATCACCGCCACGGTAGCTCTGATCAACCGGCTCTACCGGCCGGTGCAGAGTCTGCTGAACATCCAGGTGGATTTCACCCGTTCCCTGGCCCTGTTCACCCGGATCTTCGACTACTTCGACATGGAGAACCCCATCGTCTGCAAGGACAACGGGAAGAAGCCCGATATGAAGCACGCCGATATCCGCTGCGAGCACGTGGCCTTCTCCTACGACCCGGAAAAGCCTCTGCTGACCGACATTGACTTCACAGTCCCCGCCGGGAAGATGTACGCCATCGTGGGGCCATCCGGCTCCGGCAAGTCCACGGTGGTGAATCTGATTCCGCGGCTCTACGACGTGCAGGGCGGCCGGGTGACGGTAGGCGGCGTGGACGTGCGGGATATGGATCTCAAATACCTGCGCTCCAACATCGGAATGGTGACCCAGGAGAGCTATCTCTTCAACGGCACCATCCGGGAGAATCTGCTCTACGCCAAGCCGGACGCCACAGACGAGGAGCTGGAAAACGCCTGTAAAATCGCCAACATCCACAGCTATATCGCCGCCCAGCCCGAGGGCTATGAGACCCTGGTGGGCAACCGGGGGCTGAAGCTCTCCGGCGGCGAGAAGCAGCGGCTGTCTATCGCCCGGGTGATTTTGAAGGATCCCAGCATTCTGATCCTGGACGAGGCCACCTCCGCCTTGGATTCCATCTCGGAGAACGCCATCCAGGAGGCTCTGGAGCACCTGATGCAAGGTCGGACCAGCATCGTCATCGCCCACCGCCTTTCCACCATCCTCAAGGCCGACCGGATCCTGGTGGTGCAAAACGGCAAAATCGCCGAATCCGGCACCCACGAAAGCCTCCTCACCCAAAACGGCGTCTACCGGGAGCTGTACGAGACCCAGTTCCGCACCATCCTGGAGATCGAATCTGCAAAGCAGCCCTAGGGGCGAGCATAACTCGTCCCCGTAGGGAGCGATGCCCACATCGCTCCGCACCCCCCTCCCCCGTAGGGGACGCTCTGCCCCACGCTGTTCCATGAAACAAAAAATTCACAAAAGAACAGTTGACAAATGCAACAAACATGATATAATAGCTTAGCACTCAGAAATGCAGAGTGCTAAGCTATTGCGTTTCCCGGCACTTTCCCGTGGCGCACGCTGTGCGCCGCTACTGAAACTCGTAAATAATTTTAAGGAGGCATTCCTATGAAGTTAAAGCCCTTGGCTGACCGTGTGCTGCTGAAAGCAACGGAGGCCGAAGAAACCACCAAGTCCGGTATCATCCTCTCCACCGCCAACAAGGAGAAGCCCGTTATCTCCGAAGTGGTCGCTGTCGGCCCCGGCGGGATCGTGGACGGCAAAGAGGTCGCCATGGTCGTCAAGCCCGGCAATAAGGTCGTCGTGGCCAAGTACGCCGGCACCGAGGTCAAGCTGGACGGCGTTGACTATTCCATCGTCCGCCAGAGCGACATTCTGGCTATCGTAGAATAACAGGAGGCTGAACAATTATGGCAAAGCAGATCATTTACGGCGAAGAAGCCAGAAAGAAGATCCAGGCCGGTCTCGACCAGCTTGCAAATACCGTCAAGGTCACCCTGGGCCCCAAGGGCCGCAACGTGGTGCTTGGCAAGAAGTACGGCGCTCCCCTCATCACCAATGACGGCGTGACCATCGCCAAGGATGTGGAGCTGGAGGACGCCTTTGAGAACATGGGCGCCCAGCTGATCCGCGAGGTCGCCACCAAGACCAACGACGTGGCCGGCGACGGCACCACCACCGCTACCCTGCTGGCTCAGGCCATCACCCGCGAGGGCTTGAAGAACGTCACGGCCGGCGCCAACCCCATGGTCATGCGTAAGGGCATCAAGCAGGCCGTTGAGGTCGCCGTGGAGGCCATCAAGGCCAACAGCCAGGCCATTTCCGGCACCGCTGACATCGCCCGCGTGGGCGCCATCTCCTCCGGCGACGAGGAAGTGGGCAAGCTGATCGCCGAGGCTATGGAGAAGGTCACCTCCTCCGGCGTCATCACCATCGAGGAATCCAAGACCGCCGAGACCGGCCTCGAAGTCGTGGAAGGCATGCAGTTTGACCGTGGCTACATCTCCCCCTACATGGTCACCGACACCGACAAGATGGAAGCCGTCATCGACGATCCCTACATTCTGATCACCGATAAGAAGATCTCCGTCATCCAGGAGATTCTGCCCGTGCTGGAGAAGATCGTCCAGGCCGGCAAGAAGATGGTCATCATCGCGGAAGACGTTGAAGGCGACGCCCTGGCTACTCTGCTGGTGAACCGTCTGCGCGGCACCTTCACCTGCCTGTGCGTCAAGGCCCCCGGCTTCGGCGACCGCAGAAAGGAAATGCTCCGGGATATCGCCATCCTCACCGGCGGCACCTATGTCTCCTCCGATCTGAACATGGATCTGAAGGACGTTGACGTGTCCGACCTGGGCCGCGCCCGTCAGATCAAGTCCACCAAGGACAACACCACCATCGTGGACGGCATGGGCGATCCCGAAGCGATCAAGAACCGCGTCCATGAGATCAAGGCCGCCATCGAGGTCACCACCTCCGATTACGACCGGGAGAAGCTGCAGGAGCGGCTGGCTAAGCTGTCCGGCGGCGTGGCCGTCATCCGGGTGGGCGCCCCCACTGAGGTCGCCATGAAGGAGCAGAAGCTCCGCGTGGAGGACGCGCTGAACGCCACCCGTGCCGCTGTGGAAGAAGGCATCGTGGCCGGCGGCGGCACTGCCTACGTCAACGCCATTCCCGCTGTGGAGCGCCTTGTGGCCCGTCTGAGCGGCGATGAGAAGACCGGCGCTTCCATTATTGCCCGTGCCCTCCAGGCCCCCATCCGTCAGATCGCCGAGAACGCCGGTGTGGACGGCTCCGTGGTCTTTGAGAAGATCAAGAACAGCCGCAAGCAGGGCTACGGCTACGATGCTGCCAAGGACAGCTTCGTGGACATGATCCCCGCCGGTATCGTGGATCCCACCAAGGTCACCCGCAGCGCTCTGGAGAACGCCGCTTCCATCGCGGCCTCCGTGCTCACCACCGAGTCCCTGGTGGTGGATAAGCCCGATCCCCAGGCCGACGCAGCCATGGCAGCCGCAGCAGCAGCCGGCGGCGGCATGGGCGGCGGAATGTACTAATGACAAGTAATAGGTAATAGGTAATAGGTAACAAGTTATAAGTGACTTGAAACTGTAAACTGTCATAAAAGAAGCCACACCGTTGATCCGTTCAGCGGTGTGGTTTTCGTTATACGCCCGTAGGGACGGCACTCTGCCGTCCGCGTTCCCAACGCACCCTACTGTAGCGCCGCCTATTAGCCGGCCATTTCCCTGACGCACCCTACTGTAGCGCCGGATGCCCACATCCGTCCTCGGGGCGTTGTACAGACGGGTAAAAGGAGCGATGTGGGCATCGCTCCCTACGGACTCTGTGCGAACGGGGACCGGGGCGTCGATGGCGCCGCCCCCTACGGGCTCTGATTAAGGTATCCCTAAGGTTGCCGTATTATGATAGGCCCAGAAAAGCGAAATGGGAGGGATTACCATGAAACGAAACAATCGGCGGCTGCTGGCTGCCTGTCTGATCCTCACGCTGCTGCTGTCTCTGACTGCCTGCGGAAAGGGCTCCGACAATGGGGGACAGGGCGACAACCCGAACCGGAGCGCCCGGAACAGCGAAGCGGCAGGCTCCGATCCGGCCCAGGGCGAAAGCGAAGCGTCCGGCCAGGTGACGGAAAACACGGCCCAAAACGCACCAGACACGACCCAGGCCGGGCAGTCCTCTACCCGGAGTGGGCAGGACGCGGACAGCGTCTACAACGGCCTGTTCAGCATTGACCGCGTCCACAGCATCGACGTCACCATCTCCCAGGAGGACTGGGACGATCTGCGGGCGAACCCTCTGGAAAAGACGAAATACAAAACCAGCGTCACCATCGACGGGGAGACCCTGGAGGAGGTATCCTTTGCCACCAAGGGCAACACCAGCCTCTCCTCCGTGGCAAGCGACCAGGACAGTGACCGTTACAGCTTCAAGCTCAACTTCGGCAAATACAACAAGAGCCAGAGCTACCACGGGCTGAACAAGCTCAGCCTCAACAACCTCTACGCCGACAGCACCTATCTGAAGGACTGGCTCAGCTACAGGCTGTTCCGGCAGCTGGGAGTGGACGCTCCCCTGGTCAGCTTCGTCTGGCTGCGGATCAACGGCGAGGATCACGGCCTCTACATCGCCATCGAGGACGTCAGTGAGGCCTGGCTCGAGCGAACCCAGGACGGCGAAGGCGTGCTCTACAAGCCGGAGACCGAGGAGCTGGATCAGATGGCCGACGGAAAAGGCGGCCCCGGCGGGAATGGTGAAGGTCAAGGCGACTTCCCCGGACAGGGTAACTTCTCCGGACAGGCCGGTCAAGGCGGCTTCCCCGGCGGCAACGGGCAGGGACAGGGCGGCTTCCCCGGAGGAAACGGGCAGAACCCCGGCTTCCCCGGGCAGAACGGCGAAAACGGGACACAGACCCCGCCGGACGGGGTGGCAAGTCCCACCCCGGGCAGCGGTACAAGCTCTACAACGCCCGACGGCTCTAACCCCGGAACAGCTCCCGACGGCTCTAACCCCGGAACGCCCCCGGAGGGCTTCACTCCCGGACAAATGCCCGACGGCTCGACCCCGGGAACGCCTCCGGACGGCTTTACCCCCGGTCAAATGCCCGGCGGCCCCGGGGGCATGGGCTTCGGCAGCAACGCCAAGGGCGCGGATCTGCGCTACACGGACGACGACACCTCCAGTTACGCCGACATCTTCGACAACGACGAGACCGACATGGACGAGGGGGCAGCGGAACGGGTGATTGCCGCGTTGAAGGCCCTCTCGGAGGGCAACGCGGCGGAGGCGCTGGACACCGACGAGGTGATCCGCTACTTCGCGGCCCACAACTTCGTTCTGAACTACGACAGCTACACCGGCAGTATACTGCACAACTACTATCTCTATGAGCGCGACGGAAAGCTCTCCATGCTGCCTTGGGACTACAATCTGGCCTTCGGCGGCTTCAGCGGCGGCATGGGCGGGGGCTTTGGAGAAGCAGAGGGCGGCAGCAACGCCGCTTCCCTGCTCAACACCGGCATTGACACGCCCCTTTCCGGCACCACGGAGGAAAACCGCCCCATGTGGGCCTGGATCCCCGCCGACGAAGCGTATCTGGAACAGTATCACGACACCATGGAGGAGCTGATCAGCGGCTATTTTGAAAGCGGCGTCTTCGAGGCGGAGCTGGATCAGCTGACGGAGCTGCTGCGCCCCTATGTGGAAAAGGATCCCACCGCGTTCTACTCCGTGGAGGAGTTCGACCAAGGCGTGCAGACCCTGAAGCAGTTCTGCCTGCTCCGGGCCCAGAGCATCCGCAAGCAGTTGGACGGAGATCTGGCCACCCAGACCGACCAGCAGGACAGCGCCGCCAAAGTGGACGCCTCCGGGCTCCAGCTCAGCACCATGGGCGGCATGGGCGGCGGAAATGACCGTCGCCGGAAAAACTGACGGAAAACCTTACCGACAGGAGGCTGCGATCACCGCCGGGATCTGCCGCAGGTCGGAGATCGTATGATCCACCCGGTAGCCCGCCGGGAGGGGCTGGTGCTTGGGGTTATACCAGCAGGTCCGGATCCCCGCGTTCATGCCGCCCCGGATGTCGCTGGTGAGGGAGTCTCCCACGATCAGCACCGAGGACAGGGCCTCCGGGCGGATCACTTCAAACACCCGTTCAAAATAGGCAGGATTGGGCTTTTCCACGCCGATCTGTTCGGACAGAAAGACCCCGTCCATCAGCGCGCCCAGGCCGGAGCGTTCCAGCTTCTTGGTCTGGGCCGCTATGGTTCCGTTGGATACCACGTACTGCCGCAGCTTTCCTTTCAGGGATCGGATCAGCTCCAGACAGTCGTCCCGAAGGACGATGGTATCCCCCAGGGTCAGCTGATAGCGCTCATTGAAGGCCGGGGCCAGGCTTACGTCAAGGCAGAACTCACTGAAAAACTGCTGAAACCGGCCCACCAGGATCTGGGGCTTGGTCAGCTCTCCCCGTTCCAGCCGCTGCCAGAAGCCGACGTTAATGACGGAATACCGGGCAAGCATCTGCTCCGTGCATTCTCCCAGGCGGAATTCTGCAAACAGGGTGGTGATCGCAGCCCGTTCCGCGGCGTCAAAATCCAGCAGCGTCCCGTCCACGTCCCAAAGGATCGTATTTATCATGGGATGTATACCTCCAAACATTGTTCGGTTTTATTATATTCTCTTTCACGACGCAATACAAGGGCATTCCGCCGTGATTTTATGTAGATCAGTGTACCAACGCTTGCATTGTTGCGGGTTCTGGTGTAGAATGGGGGAAATGCCGCATACCAAATTGTACATACACCGGGAGGAGCTTTGCGATGAACCGTAATCCGGACGACATTGAAATCCTCGGCGCTGCCGAAAACAACCTCAAGCACATCAATGTGACCATTCCCAAGGGGAAGCTGGTGGTCTTTGCCGGGGTCTCCGGCTCCGGCAAGAGCTCCCTGGCCTTTGACACGGTGGCTGTGGAATCGGAACGGGAATGGCAGCAGAGCTATCCCCTGTTCCTGCGGAACAAAATGCCCCACTATGACCGGCCCAAGGTGGACGAGATCCGCAATCTGACCCCCGCCATCGTGGTGGATCAGCACCCCATCGGCTCCAGCTCCCGCTCCACCGTGGGCACTGCCGTGGACGTGGCACCCCTGCTGCGTCTGCTCTTCTCCCGAGTGGGCCAGCCCAGCGCAGGAGGCTCCATGGCCTACTCCTTCAACCACCCCGCCGGGATGTGCCCGGACTGCACCGGCCTGGGCGAACAGACAGAGCTGATCAAGGAGAGTATGTTCGACCCGGACAAGACCCTCGCGGAGGGGGCCATCCAATTCAGCCAGTTTTCCTCCGGCTGGCAGACGGTCTACTATCAGAACAATCCCCGGCTGGATCCCTACAAAAAGCTCCGGGACTTCAGCCCGGAGGAATGGAAGCTGCTGGCCTACGGCAGCGACGAGCCGCTGACGGTAGAGTTCAAATGCAACAACATCGGGCGCATGGACTACCTGCCCTACGAGGGCGTGTACCCCCGCTTTGAGCGCCTGTATATGAAAAAAGACATCACCAAGCTGAAAAAGAGCCTGCAGGAGGAGATCCTGACCCACGTACGCCGGGGCTTCTGCAAAACTTGCGGCGGCTCCGGGCTGAACCCCAAGGCCCTGGCCTCCCGGATCAACGGAAAAAACATCGTGGAGTGCATGGACATGACCGCAGCCGAGCTGCTGGCCTTTCTGCGTACCATTGACGATCCCAGAGGGAGCGCGCTGGCCCGGCAGATCGCCGCCTATCTCCAGCGCATGACGGACGTGGGCATCGGCTATCTCTCCCTCTCCCGCAAGACGGAGACTCTCTCCGGCGGCGAGGCCCAGCGCATCAAGATCGTGCGGAATCTGGGTGCTTACCTCAACAACATCACCTATATCTTCGACGAGCCCACCGCCGGACTGCACCCTGCGGACGCGGAGCGCATCGGCAAAATGCTCTGTGAGCTCCGGGAAAAGCACAACAATGTGCTGGTGGTGGAGCACTCCCGCCAGATGATCGCCCTGGCGGATCACATTCTGGAGCTGGGCCCCGGCGCAGGAAGCAAGGGCGGCCAGCTGATCTTTGCCGGCAGCCTCGGGGAACTGAAAGCAGCCGACACCCCCACAGCCCGGGCCATGCGCCAGTCCATCACCCTGAACCGGGATCCCCTGCCCTGGACGGAGGGCTACCCCATCCGGGACGCCTGCTGCCACAACCTCAAGCACGTCAACGTGACCGTCCCCAAGGGGATCCTCACCGCTGTGACCGGCGTGGCAGGCAGCGGAAAAAGCTCTCTCATGCGCTACGCCTTCCCGGAGGCCTACCCCGAGGCCATTGTGATCGACCAGAAGCCCATCGGCACCTCCATCCGCTCCACCCCTGCCACCTACACCGGCGTTATGGACGAGATCCGCAAGGTCTTTGCCAAGGAAAACGGCGTGGGGGCCAGTTGGTTCTCCTTCAACTCCGACGGCGGCTGTCCCATTTGCCGGGGCACCGGGCAGATCAGCTATGAGATGGCCTTTGCCGAGCCCGTGACGGTGACCTGCGAGGAATGCGGCGGCCACCGCTACAACCCCACGGCCCTTTCCTACCGCTACCGGGGGCTGAACATCGAGCAGGTGATGGATCTGACCATCGCGGAGGCCTGCGCCTTCTTCGAAAATGAGAAGATCCGCGCCCGACTCCAGGCCATGATGGACGTGGGCCTGGACTATCTGACCCTGGGCCAGCCCACCAGCACCCTTTCCGGCGGCGAGATCCAGCGGGTCAAGCTGGCCAGCGAGCTGCACCGCCAGGGGCAGATCTACGTGCTGGACGAGCCCAGCACCGGCCTCCACGTCAGCGATATCGCCATGCTGCTGGCCCTGCTGCGGGGTCTGGTGGACAGGGGGAACACCGTGGTCATGGTGGAGCAGAGCATGGAGCTGATCGCCAAGGCGGACTGGGTCATCGACCTAGGCCCGGGCGGGGGGACCGACGGCGGCAGCGTGATCTTTGAAGGCACCCCGGCGGCCCTTCTGGACTGCGAGGCGTCGAAAACAGGACGCTTCCTGCGGGGAATGACGGAATAGGCATCAGAAATTTGTAGGGGCGCACACTGTGCGCCCCTGCGTTTATTATCGGTCTACGATCACGCTGCCCCGGTTCTTCCAGCCGCCCTTGCGGTAGTAGACGTACATGGCTCCGCTGGTGAGCGTCCAGGAGACGGGATAGCAGAGACAGAGGACGAACAGCGTGTGGATCTCGGCAAAGAGGGTCGCGATCCAGATGATCCGCAGCAGACAGATCCCGATGCCGATGATCACCACGGGACGCACCGCGTCGCCGTAGCCACGCAGCACGCCGGAGAGGACTTCGATCACCACCCAGGTGAAGTAATAGGGAACGAAATAGACCATCATGAGCCAGGTGGTGTCCCGCACTGCCTGATCCTTGGTGAGGATAAACAGCAGCGGACGGCCGGTGAGCATGATCAGCCCGGACAGGCCCACGGTGATGATGGAGGAGAGGATCATACCCTGCTTCACGCAGAGCTTCACCCGGTCGTCCCGGCCCGCGCCCCGGTTCTGCCCCACAAAGCTGGTAATGGCCGCGCCCAGGGCGTTGCTGACGGCCCAAAAGATGCCGTCGGTCTTGCCGGTCATGACCCAGGAGGCCACCACCACAGTGCCCAGGGAGTTCACACCCACCTGGATGATCATATTCGACACCGCGTACATGGAGGACTGCAGCCCCGCCGGGATCCCCAGCCGGAGCATATTTTTCAGATAGACGCCCTTTAGCCGCAGCTCCCCCAGGCTCAGCCGGTAGGATTCCTTGGTGGTCATCAGCCTTCTGGTGAGCAGGGCCATATTCACCATCTGGGCCGCCACAGTGGCCACGGCCACACCGGTGACCCCCCACTCAAACACCAGCACGAACAGACAGTCCAGCAGGATATTGGTGACGCAGCCCACCACCATGAACAAAAACGGGCTCACGGAATCCCCCACGGAGCGAAGCATATTGGACTCCATGTTCAGGATCAGAATAAAGGGGACGCCGATGAAGTAGATCCGCAGATAGAGGATCGCGTCCTCCAGGGTGTCCGCCGGGGTTTTCAGCAGCCGGAGCATGGCGGGGGAAAAGATCAGCCCAAAGAGCATCAGCAGCACGCCCAACAGGGAAAACACGGCGATGGCGTTCCCCGCGGCCAGCTGGACGTCCCGCTGGCGGTTGGCGCCGTAGACCTGGGCGATGACCACCGAGGCCCCGGAGGTGATGGCCACAAAGAAGCCGATGAGCAGATTGATGATCTGGGCTGAGCTGCCGCCCACGGCAGCAAGGGCCTCGGTGCCCACAAAGCGGCCCACGATCAGGCCGTCCACCGCGTTATAGAGCTGCTGGATGCAGGTACCGGCAGCAATGGGCAGAAAGAACACCAGCAGCTTCTTCCACACCACGCCCTGGGTCAGATCCTTTTTCGATAAGCTTGTTTCCATCTCTCTATCCCTCAAACCACTGCAGCGCGAAGTCTCCCACCGCGGCAGTCAGCTTTTTGATCTCCCAGCCTGTGGTGTTGACGATCAGCTCAAAGGCGCTGCAATCGTCGCAGGGCCTGCCGCTGATGATCTCCCGGGTGCTGGAACGGTTCTTGTCAATTTTACGGATATTACGCAGGATCTGCTTTTCGGTCAGCCGCTCCTCCTGGGGGCGGCTGGCTTCGTGCTTCATGCAGCGGGCAAGCCGGGCCTGGGTCTCGGCGCACACGTAGATCCGGAAGGGGTGATAGTCCTCCAGGATCACGTCCGCGTCCCGGCCGATGATGATGCAGTCATTCCCCAGCGCGGCGATGCTCTTCAAAACCTCCCGCTCCCGGCAGAGCAGCTGGGTGCTGGCGCCCGGGTGGTACAGCAGATTGGAGAAGCTGTTCCGGTAGCTGAGCTGGACGTTGTGCCAGCCGTGGTTGGACAGGGCCCGCTTTACGTATTCAGGATCCAGCCCGTGCTCCGCAGCCAGGGTGTCGATGATTTCCTTGTCGTAGTAGTCCCAGCCCAGACGGTCGGCCAGGCGCTTGCCCAGCTCCCGTCCCCCGCTGCCGAACTGCCTGCTGATGGTGATGATCCGCATTCTGTGTTCCTCCTGTTTGTGTTCTGTTTTCGTTCATTTTTGTGGGATGTGGGGTTAAGGCCGGCAGATTGCCGGCGCTACAGATTTATTTCTGCAGGTCGTATTCCGGCAGGGCGTCGAAGCCGAAGCCCACGTGCTCGGGACGGTGGGCGTCCGCGCCGTAGCGGAGCATTTTGCCCCCCAGGGCCAGGTAGCGGCGAATGATCCTGTCCTCGGGGTTGGTCTTCCCCGTACCCTTATACAGGCCGCCGGTGTTGACCTCCAGCGCGACGCCCTTGCGGATGGCGGTCTGCAGAATCCGGTCGATCTGGGCCGCGTGATCCTCAAAGCGATCCGGGGCCAGCTCCTTGGGCGCGTAGCGGAGCATATAGTCCAGGTGGCCCAGGGTGTCATACAGTGTAAACTGCTCCAGATTTTTGAGCACCGTCTCATAGTAGACGGACATGAGCTCCGTTACGGAGGCAAAATGATACCAGGATCGGCAGGCCTCCCCAGGGCTGGCCGGGTCTACCAGACAGCGGCAGCCGTCGATCTCCACCGGGATCTGATGGGTGGAGCCGATGACGTACTCCCAGGGGTAGTCCCGCACCAGGGCCTCGGCCTCCCGGGCAAGCCGCGGATCGTCGGGGATCAGCCCCAGCTCCACGCCGATATGCACCTCCAGCCGTCCGGCCCAGGCACGCTTGAGGGGCTCCAGCTCCCGGAAATAGGCCTCGGGGTCAAAGCGAAACCAGTTGGGATCGTCAAAGCCCAGATCCTGGTGGTCGGTGAAGCAGATCGCGGTGAGGCCTTTGGCATAGGCCGCCTCGCACATGGCCGCCGGACTGGCATGGGAGTCCGTAGAAAAGCGGCAGTGCATATGAAAATCCTCTTTGATGGTTTTGTTCTGCATGGGGATCAATCCTTTTCTGTGGGTTTCGATTGCTGCGTTATTACGGAGCTGTCCGCTATTCCACGGATTTCAGCGCCTGCACCATGTCGATCTTCCGGATGCGGAAGAACATTCTGTAATTGACCAGCGCCGCGAAGAAGAGACTCAGCACCACGGACAGCAGATAGTTTTGCAGATGGGGGTCGCGGCCGAACATGACGATGTCCATCTCCACGGTGCGGATCAAAAAGGCCAGCAGGTACTTGCCGAAGAACTGGCCCAGGATGATGCCTGCAAGGGTCAGCACGATATTCTCCCGGTAGACGTACATGGCAAGCTCCGGGTCGTAGAAGCCCAGCACCTTGAGGGTGGCCAGCTCCCGGATCCGCTCGGTGACGTTGATATTGGTCAGATTGTAGAGCACCACAAAGGCCAGGGCCGCCGCAGACAGGAAGATCACCGTCACAGCGGCGTCCACCGCGTTCATGGTGTTCCGGAAGCTCCGGGCCATGGCGGCCTTATTCTGGGCGCTGCGGACGCCCTCGATGCCCATAAGGGCCTTGCAAAAGGCGGAGACCGAAGCGTCGTCGTTTTGATCCAGCCGGATCAGATACTCGTTGGGACTGGGGGTCTCCCCGGTCAGAGCCGTATAGGCTGCAGTAGAGAGGATCGCGTAGTGATAGACGTAGTGCTCCCGGAGGGAATCCACCCGCAGGGAGAGCATACGGCCCACGTCCGCCTGCACCGTGTCCCCGGGGGAAAGCTCCAGAAGCTCCGCCAGCTTCAGGTCGATCAAAGCGCCCTCCGCCGGAACCTCCACGGGCTGCTTGGTGTCCATGTCCCGCAGGAGGATCTGCTCTCCCAGTGCGGCGGGATCGGCGGGCACCATGACGTAGCCCTCCACGGTCTTCCCGTTGGCGGAGAAGCGCACAGAGCGGTTATAGACCCCGGCCCAGGAGGCAGTCTCCCCCCGGCTTTCCAAAAACGCCTCCACCCGCTCCCCGACGCCGGGGGTGTCGGTGTCCACGGTCAGCAGGACGTCATAGCGGTAGAGATCGAAAAACTGCACGTCGAGAATATTGAAGATGCTGGTATGCAGACCCAGACCGGCGATGAGCAGAGCCGTGCAGCCCGTCACGCCGATCACGGTCATGATCAGCCGTTTTTTGAATCGGAACAGGTTGCGGGCGGAGACCTTCATAGAGAAGCTCATACGCTTCCACAGGGGCTTGATCCGTTCCAAGAGGATCCGCTTGCCGGGTCTGGGGGCCCGGGGCCGCAGCAGGGCGGCAGGGGTCTGGCGGGCTGTGGACAGCATGGCCCACAGGGTCGCCCCTACCGTCACCGACAGGCCCACGGCGGCAGCCGCAAGGCACAGAGGCCAGTTGACCAAAAGGGTCAGCTGCGGCAGATCGTACATGATGTCGTAGGAGCTGAAGATGATCCAGGGGAACAGCACCGTTCCGATGGCCGCGCCAAGGACAGAGCCGATCAGCGCAGCCAGAGCGCCGTAGATCAGATACTTAGCGGCGATGCTCCAGGTGCCGTAGCCCATGGCCTTGATCGCACCGATCTGGGTCCGCTCCTCCTCCACCATGCGAGTCATGGTGGTGAGGCAGACCAGGGCCGCCACCAGATAGAAGATCACGGGGAACATCCGGGCCAGGTTCGTCATACGCTGGGCGTTCTGATCGTAGCTCACGAAGCCGTAGTTGCTGCCCCGGTCCAGCACGTAGGTTTCAGCGGGGGCCAGGTCTTCCAGCCGCCGGGCAGCGCGGTCCAGGGCTTCCCTGCCCTCTGCCAGCGCCGTTTCCGCCTCCGTTTTCGCTTCCTCCAGCGCCGTGACGCCGGCAGCGTATTCCTCCTCCCTGCGTTGGAGCTCCGCCTCCGCCTCCTGCAGGTGCTGTTCGCCTGCGGCGACCTGGGTATCGTAATCCTGCTGGGCGGCGGCAAGGGCTTCCGCTCCGGCGTCCAGCTCGCGGCGGCCTTCCTCGACGGCGGCCTCTCCCGCAGCCAGCTGGGCGGAAGCTTGGGCGATCTGCCGCTCTCCGTC
Organism: Oscillospiraceae bacterium; assembly: GCA_016292255.1. Taxonomy (GTDB): domain Bacteria; phylum Bacillota; class Clostridia; order Oscillospirales; family Oscillospiraceae; genus JAFRPC01. The sequence goes on along the minus strand of JAEEZZ010000039.1, from coordinate 11,714 downwards.
GCTGCGGGTCTGCTCCAGCTTGGCCCTGCTGTCATACAGCTCCTGCTGGGCCGCTTCCAGACTGTGCTGGGCGGCCTCCACCAAAGCGTCCTCCAGCGCGGCGTTGGCCAGGGCAGCCGTCAGCGCCTCGGCGGTATAGGCCGGATCCTGCTCTCCCCCGCTCAGGGCAGCGATCAGATTCTGCCGCAGTCCCTCCCGGATCTCGTCCAGCTCCCGGTGCGCCTGCTCCGCCTGGGCCTGGGCCCGGGCAAGGGACGCCTGCTGCCGGGCCACCTGGGCCTCCGCCTGGGAAACCGTGTCCCGGGCGGCTGCAAGATTGGAACGGTACAGCTCCCGGCTCATGGTGACAAAGCCCTGGGCAATAGGCAGCTGCAGCTCCGCGGCCCGGAGCTTCTTCCGTCCGGCGTTCAGCTCCTCCCGGGCCTCGTCCAGCGCCTGACGGCCCTCCTGGGTTGCCTGCCGGAGCTCCTCCCTTCCCCGGGCCAGCTCCGCCCATCCGTCATCCAGCGCGGCGCGGCCCGCTTGCAGCTCCCGGGAGGCCTCGGCCAGCTGTAGATCCGCGTCCCGCCGGGCGTCGGCCAGCTCAGCTTCCCCCTTGGAAAGCTGCTCCGCCCCGTCGACTTGCAGGAACACATAGCGCTCTGCGGCCAGCCGCTCCGTGAGAGGCTCCGCCGCGTCAGTCAGCGCCCGGATCCGATCCTTGTACTCGCTGCTGTAGGCGTCCAGCGCCGCGGCTCCGTCGGCCCGGAGATAGACCACGGTGGAATAATCCAGGGCGAAGGCCGCCTCGGGCAGCAGCACGAAGCCCGCCACAGAGCCGTCTCCCAGGGAGGAGTTGCCCCGATCCAGGGAGATATAGAGCGGGCTTTCCACGATCCCCACCACGGTGAACGAATCGTCGGACAGGGCCTCCTCCGGCGAGGCGCTGATGCTGACCGAGGCCCCGGGCTCGATGGATAGGGCGTCGCACAGCAGGGCGTCCGCCACGCATTCGGAGGCAGTCTCCGGCAGCCGGCCCCGCACCAGCTCGGGAACATTAAAATCGGTGGTCAAGCTGTGGAGCTTGATCACCTTTTCTGTATTTCGATAGCGCAGCGTCCCGTCCAAAGACTGGGCGCCGACGCAGGCCTCCACGCCTTCCAGCGCGGCAAGCGCCTCCACGTCCGTGGGGCCGAAGCCCAGAGTGGAGTAGATCTGCAGGTCAAAAAACCGGTGCTGATCGAAGTAGCTGTCCGCGGTGAAGCGCATATCCGGCGCGGCGGAGCGGAGTCCCACCAGGAACATCACGCCCAGGGCAACCATCGTCAGAATGGAAACGAAGCGGGACTTCGACGCCCGGATCTCCCTGGCAAGCTCTGTACGCAGGCTTTTGTTCACTACCACTCGATCCTTTCCACATCCACAGGGCTTCTGTTGATCCAGCTTTCCAGCACGCGCCCGCTGCGGAGCCGGATGACCCGGTCTCCCATGGGCATCAGCGCGGAGTTATGGGTAATAATCAAGGTCGTCATCCCGTCCCGGCGGCAGGTGTCCTGGAGCAGGCGCAAAACCTCCTTGCCGGTGACGTAATCCAGCGCGCCGGTGGGCTCATCGCAGAGCAGGAGCTTCGGCCGCTTGGCAAGGGCGCGGGCGATGGCGACCCGCTGCTGTTCGCCGCCGGACAGCTGCGCCGGGAAGTTTTGCAGCCGATGGGCCAGGCCCACCTTTTCCAGCGCCTCAGCCGCGGGCATGGGATCCGGGCAGATCTGGCTGGCCAGCTCCACGTTTTCCAGAGCAGTAAGATTGCCCACCAGGTTATAGAACTGGAAGACAAAGCCCACGTCATAGCGGCGGAAGCGGGTCAGCTCCCGGCCCCGCAGCCCTACCAGCTGCCGGTCGTCTACGTAAATGGAACCGGAGCTGGCGGTATCCATGCCCCCCAAAAGATTCAACAGCGTGGTCTTGCCCGCGCCGCTGGGGCCCACAATGATCGCCAGCTCTCCCCGCTCGATCTCCAGATCCACGCCGCTCAGGGCGTTGATCTTTACGTCTCCCGTATCATAGACACGGGTCACGTTTTTGATGTCAATATATGCCATGTTCCTCCTTGGATCAACAGGCAGACGCACCCGACCCGAAAAGCCGGATCGGATGCGAAGCAGCAGTACAGACGGTCAGACGGCCTTGGGCAGGAATTCCTTCAGCCGGTCGATGGGAATGGGCCGGGAATACTTGTAGCCCTGCAGATAGGTGGCGGACATTCCCTTGCAGAGGGCTTCGTCCCCGTCGCTCTCTACGCCCTCATAGAGTACAGAGTATGACATATCCAGGAACATATTCGCCAGACTGTTGACCATTTTCACGGAGCGCTTGTCTTTGTCGCAGGCCATCAGCATGGTGCGGTCAAACTTGATGATATCGAAGGGCAGCTCCATGATACGCTCCATGTTGGAATAGCCGGTGCCGAAATCGTCCAGATAGAACTTGATCCCCTGGTGGTTCAGCTTCTCGATCTTTTCCTTCATGATCATGAAATCGGATTCGGTGTGGGATTCCGTCAGCTCAACGGCGACCTTCTCGAAGGGGATCCCCACGTCGTGGATGACCCGCTCGATGTCGTTGCAGAAATCATCCGCCCGCAGCTCCAGCGCGGACATATTGACGCTGATCCGCCGGATGGCGTAGCCCTCCTCCGTCAGATTGCGGATGGCTTGACAGGTTTTGTGGAGGATGATCTCCGTCAGCACATGGATATAGCCCCGGTTCTCTGCCAGGAAGATGAACGAATCCGGGAAGATGATGCCGGTCTTGTCCAGCTTGAGCCGCATCAGCGCCTCTGCGGAATTGATGGAGCCCGTCTTGCAATCATACACAGGCTGGAAATAGGCCAGCACCCGGGGATCGTCCAGGTCATGCTTGAGGTAGATGTCCTTCAGCTGCTCCAGGATGTACTCCCGCTGGCTGAAGCGCTCGATATCGTCGTTGTTCAGCCGGTGGATGGTGTTCAGCGCCATGACGGCGTGGATGCTGTCGATCAGCTCGGCGTACTCGCTCTTCTGGCTGATCTCCCGAACCGACTCGCCGTACACCAGCTTGAACGGGAATCGCAATTTTTCATACTGCACCCGGAACTCCTTGAGGATGGTCTGCATCCACTCCTCATAGTCCGGATTGGATTTCTTCGTGGCGATCATCATGATATGCCCGTTGCTCAGGGTAAACATCACGCCGTTGCGGAAGAAATCTCTGGAAAAGCGGCGGATCTGCGCCTGGATCTCATTCGGGAGGTGCTTGCCCTCCATGTTGTAGTCCGGCCACAGCAGACTCATGAAGATGAAGGGGGTGTTCTTGCGGTAGAGCCGCAGGACCATATCCTCCACAACGTGGACGTCCAGGGTGCCCACCTTGACGTTATAGGGATTGGAGTGCATGATGTACAGCATGGCGATGGCCGGGAGGGTAAAGGTCAGCGTCGTCAACGAGAACTGATCCAGGAAAAAACTGCCCCACCCGGATCGAAACGGACAGTACCATCACGCCAAAGAAGCCGAGCATCACCCGCTTGAACAGCAGCTTGCGGATCCGGAACATCTGGGTAGCCAAAAACAGGACATAGACAGCGTAGCCAATGGTGAAGATGTCGAAGCCGGCAGAAACGTTGCCGTCCTCCGAGATATAGAAGCCGATGTGGTAGACGGAAAAGAGGATGTCCGCTACGACCGACACGAAAAACAGCACCATGGCAGCGATGGCGAATACCCTTGCCTTTTTTCTTTCCAGATTGGACACGACCGAGGTGTACAGAGAGAACAAGAAGAAGCAGTTAAACAGCAGCACGACGTAAACCAGGCGAAGGATATAGATCCATGCTCTGAGGGAAGCCTTGCCCAGCAGGAGCAGATCGTGATAGCCGATGTTCAGGATCGCGGCAACAAACAGATTGCCCACAAGGGCGGCGAAGATCCGGAAGCTGGAGTTTCTGCTGACATAGGAGGTTGAAAGCAGTATGAAGATGACGCAGCAGATCGCAACAACACTGACGTCGCCCATTCTGGTATAGTTGTCGAATAAAACTTTGGTTGCCGTCATACAGGCTCACCTCGTATTCGGGATTTCATGCAAAATCTACACATCTTTTTCACAATTATACCACATGATTGGGCATAATTCAAGAATTATCCTTGAATATTGTAAAGAAAAATGTGGATACTATACATTTTTCAGCTTTTTGCGGGGTGTGTTATCCTATATGGGGATTGCGCCTCTGCCAAAGCAGCCGGCAGGGGCCGATCCGCGCTTGTCAGACCGGCCCCTGCCGGGCCATTGCTTGTTCATATTCTACTTCAAATAGCTCATGGCGATGGCCGGCATGGTGTCCAGCTTGGGCCATACCCACTCGGAGAAGCGTGTGCAGTCGATCACGCCGGAGGTGTAGGGGTACATCTCAATGGTAAGACCGGGCACGCCGTAGGGGTGTCTGGCATAGTTCGCCATGCCCGCAGAGGCTTCGTATAAGTACAGGCGATAGCCGCTCTCCTGGCTCAGCGCTGTTGCAATGGAATAGGATCTGTTGCGGAGCTCCGAGCTGCAGTCGTAATCCGCGTAATAGATCACGTTGCCGGAGGTATGGCAGTCCAGAACCAGCTCAAAGGGATACCGGCCAAGCACCTCCAGGATCGCCTGGGTTTCCGGCTCGGAGCCGGCGCTGGGGCCGTAGAGGCCGGAGGAATCGTACACCCAGTTCGTGGGGAAATTCCGATTCAGATTCACGCCGTTTCCGTTGTTTTTGGTGTCATAGCCGGACAGCACCAGCAGTCTTCCGTCCGGATTGCTGCAGGGGATCATTACAATGGTGAAGCAGTCCAGCAGGGGCTTGATGGAATAGCCGCCGACGGTGGTCTCGGTGGCGTAGGCGTAGGCGTAGGTATCCAGGACCTTCAGCAGGTAGTTGGTGGTGACCGTCTCATTCCCGTGGATATTGCCGTTCATGAAGATGTATCTGTTGCCCTTGCCCAAGCTGACGACCCGGATCGGCGCTTTCCAGACAGAAAGTCCGCCGACGTAGCTGCTGATCAGATCCGGGTACATCTGCTGCAGCCGGTCGATATAGCTGAGGATCTCCTCGTTGGTGAGCAGCGAATCGCCGTCATAGATCTGCTTCGGCTTCTGGCCCGGCAGAGACTGGGAAAAGCTGTCGCCGCAGCGGGAGCAGCAGTAGGTCTCCGTCCAGGTCTCCCGGTCGGTCTGCGCCAGGACGTAGTCGTGGCCCAGGGCCGGCGCGGCGTATTCCCCGTAAAAGCTGCCGCAGCCGCAGCGATAATACTGCAGCCCCGAAGCCGTGCAGCTGGGAGAGACTGTCTCCGCGGCAGAATAGCTGTGGGTGTGCCCGCTGACGTACATCTGGATATGGGACAGCACCGCAGCGGCCTCCGCCCGGGTGAGGCTCTGCTTCGGGTTTACCCTTCCGAAGGTATCGCCGCTCAGCAGGCCCTGCCGCTGCAGGGTGGCGATCGCCTCCCTGGCGTAGGAGGAGATCTGGTCGTCGTCACAGAACTGCCTTCCAGCCTCCACAAAGGGATAGTCCTGCAGCGCGGGAAGGTCTTCGGCCCGGAGGATGATCAGCGCCATGTCTTCCCTTCTGATCTTATCCTCGGGGGAAAAGCTGTCCTCGGAGGTGCCGGAAACCAAGCCGGATGCATAGGCCCAGGCCACAGGCCGGGCATAGAACTCGCTCTGCGGGACGTCCCCGAAGCCGGAATCCGGAATACTGTCGGGAATGCCCTCCGGGCAAAGGATATGGGCGAGCATCGTGGTAAACTCGCCTCTGGTCACGGCGGCGTTTGGGCGGAAATACCCGTTGCCGCCGATGGCATAGCCGGTGCTTGCCGCGTAGCTGACCACTGCGGCGTACCAATCTGTCGCAAGGACGTCGGCAAAAGAAACAGACGTATCATTCGCAACTGCTGAAGGCATCACCGCCGTAAGCAGCAGTAGCACAAGGATGATACAAAAGCCTTTCTTCATCCGGTTTTCTCCAATCTTTGATCAATAAACGAACGTGACTGTCAATAAGCCGTCTTCGGAGATCCATTCGAATTCTGTGTCGTGCCGTCTGTAAACGGTGCCGTCAAACTCGAAGCTCAGCTCATCGGAGCACACGGTAAATTTGCTGTTTTTCAGCGCCTTGAAGTACGGAGAGTTCTTGTTCAGGACCTTCTTATCCAGGACTGCGTCCCAGTTGTCCTTCATCGTATCTCTGCGGTAGGATTCGATCAGCTCATACAGGCTGAACACGCGGCAGCAGGGGACGAAAACCTCCGGAAGGGCATACGACCCCTCGCCGTTCAGAGAAACGCCGAACTTGAAGAACAGCTTTCCCCGCAGAGAACGCTTCTGCCGCTTGAGGTACACCAGCAGCACAATGACGCCCACCAGCGCTACCAGCAGGAGCAGCGGGAACAGCGGGTTCAGCACCTTCACCTTGCCGGAAAGCTCGACTTCGCTTCCGTCCGCCATCACGCCCTTGATCACGATCTCTCCGGAGCCCAGGTTTACGCTCCGCACCTTGATCCGCGTGCCGTTGATCTCAAACTCAGCCAATTCCCTAGCGCCGTCGATGGACTCCAGGCCCTTGACGTCCTTGTCCACCAGCTCTCTCAGCTCTATCGTCTTTGAGAACCAATTCCAGACGTAGATCGTGCCGATATCGGGGCCCTTCTCGTTGGGATCCTTCCAATCCTTCTGGCTCTTGATCGAGCCGGTGCAGGTTCTGGTGAAATACCCGTCAGACACCCGCGCCTTCACGGAATAGGTCGAGCCGGGTTCCGCCGGAAAGGACGCTGTCAGCGAGGCCGCCAACAGATTGTAGTCCAGATCCAGCGTCAGACTTTCCTTGGAGCCCTTCTTGGTGACCACGACGGTCTTTTCCGTCAGCGAGCTGAAGAAGTCCCGCAGATTGTTCACGTCCACGTTTTTCGGCCGGATGATGACCAGGACGCTTTCCTTGCCGTTTTGCTCCAGGGTCATGCTGATCTCCGCCTTCGTGGTCAGCATCCAGGTGTAGTTCAGAATAGGTTCTGATTGCTTGTCTGAGACGTTCAGGACCCAGGTGCCCTCCGCGATGGGCTCCACGATCTTGATCAGCTGGTAGGAATTGCCCGATTTGTAGATGATCTTCGCGCCGTCGAGATGGGTCTCATTGCCGTGCAGATCCACGAACACGGAGTTGCCGGAGGGCGCAGTGATCTTGATCTCCGAAACGCCGTCCGGCGCGGAGATGATGATGTTGGCTTCCGAGATATTGGGCGAGTCGATGATCAGATTGCCCTCGTGGATGATCCGCTCGCCGATGGTCGCGTAGATGCGCTCAAATTCATCCACGACCACCTTCATGCCGTCCTGGTCCGTGGCGTCGATGATGGCAAGCAGCTCCTCCGGGGAGTTGGTGGCGCCGTTGGCGATCTGATAATCCCGGATGCCCTCCAGCGCCTTGCGGCCGTTCTCGGTCATACTGCCGTTATAGTTGGTGCCCAGGGTAAAGATCCGGCAGTCGTTCTCCACTGCTGTTTTCAGCGCCAGCTGCAACTCGGATTCCGACTCCTCGATGGTTTTATCGTTCAGATCCTGGGTATAGCCGTCGGTGAACAGGACGATCATTTTCTTCTGGTCGGGTTCGCTCTCGCCGCACACAAACTGAACGGCACTCAGCAGAGCCTGGCCGATATCGGTGCCGCCGGCAGCGTAGTCGATGGAGGAGATCTCGTTCTTGACCACCTCGCGCTGGTACGCATTGCTGACTGTGATGAAGCCGCTGTTGTAGACCATGGTATCGAAGCTCATCACTGCGATGTGGGAATTGCCGCCCTCGTCGCAGAGGTCGATGAACATTTTTGCCGCGTCCTTGACCAGCTTGCTGCGGTCGGTGCTCTTCATGGAGCCGCTGCGGTCGATCAGCAGGACCAGGTTAAAGTCTTCGTTATCGATGCTGGCGCTCTTTTCCATACCGGTGACGCCGTTGTCATCCTCGTCCTCCGGCGCTTCCGTGGTCTCCACCGCGGTGGTCTCCGGCGCAGCGGTGCTTTCCGCCTCCGAGACTTCCTCCGTCTCCTCCGCGACGGTGTCGTCCGCATACAGGTCGCCATACAGGTCGTCATCCGAAGCCGTATCCTCGGCGTAGATGGGTGCGGCCAGAGTCAGGCAAAGAGCCGCAGCCAGGAGCAGGCAGAACAGACGGCGCATCATTCTCAGTTTTCTCATATTGAACCCTCTTTTCTTAGTACAGGAAGGCGCGAGCCTTGGGAAAAGGCACAGGCACAGGGCCGTGCGCGGGGCCGAATTGCTATTAGGTGTTCTTATATCCGTAATTATATTATATAATATCCCGGGTAAAAAGTCAATCTTACAGCGTGAGAATCTGCGAAAAAGCCGGAATGGGAGGCTGTGCGCGTCGGGAAATGCCGCTAAAACAGATGCAGGCCCAGCTTGGAGGACAGCTGCTTCATCATCTCGCAGCCGGCGATGCAGTTGCCCTTTTTATCCAGCGAAGGGCCGAAAATGCCGATGCCGCACTTGCCGTAGACAGACGCCATCAAGCCGCCTCCCACGCCGGATTTGGTGGGTACGCCCACCTCCACGGCAAAGCGGCCGGAGCCGTCGTACATCCCGCAGGTGAGCATGATGGAAAGCACCGTCCGCACTGTATCCTCCGCCAGAAGCCGCTCCCCGGTGTTGGGGCGAATGCCGCCGTTGGCAAGCAGCAGCGCAAAGTTGGCAAGGGATTCCGCGGTGACGTTCAGAGAACACAGTTTGGTGTAGAGTTCGATGCTGTTGTCCACGTTGGCGGTGATGATCTCCTTGCTTTTCAGCAGATAGGCGATGGCCCGGTTGCGATCGCAGGAGTTCATCTCCGAGTGGTACACCTGGCGGTTCAGGGTGATGCCCGGATCGTCGCACAGGAGCTGGGAATAGGCCAGCATATCCTCGAAGGAAACGTAGTCGATGATGGTGCTCTCCACGGCGATGGCGCCGGAATTGATCATGGGGTTGAAGGGTCGGTTGGCCTGCAGATCCAGCTCCACGATGGAGTTGAAGGCTTCCCCGGAGGGCTCCATGCCCACATGGACAAAGACCTCCTCCGCCCCCCGCAGCTCCAGCGCCTTGCAGAGGGAGATCACCTTGGAGATGGATTGGATCGTGAAGCGGATGTTGGTGTCCCCCGCCTTGTACAGCGTTCCGTCGGGTAGGGCGATACACAGCCCCAGCGCGTCCTTGCGGGCCTTGCCCAGCTCCGGGATATAGGTGGCCACAGCGCCGTGAGGGATCTGCCGGCGGCCGATCTCCATCGCTTCTTCCATCACCGCACGCACCTGCTGTTCTTCCATAAAACCCCTTCTCTCTGTCAGAAATCTAACATTATTATAACAAGCCCGTGAAAATATGCAAGTTAAAAATTCATAAAATACCGTATTTCAAGCCCAGGGCCGGCGCAGAAGGATCCGCGTCGGCCCTGTTTGAATTGCTTGAAATGCAGTTTACCAAATACTGATCCGCTTCTCGGGATCGATGTACATTTGATCCTGCTCGGTGACGCCGAAGGCCTCGTACCACTCGTTGAAGTTCCGGGGCATCATGTTCGCCCGCAGGACGTTGGGAGAGTGCACGTCACAGCTCAGAAGCAGCTGGATATACTCCTCCTTGGCCTTCATGCACCATACCCGCGCCCAGTTTTTGAAATAGGCCCGGTAATCCGCATCCGGGAGCGTGTGCATGATCTCCAGGGTCACGCCCATACCGCCGTTATCGGCGATGTTCTCGCTGACGGTGAGCTCGCCGCTGACCTTGCCGCCGTGGAACTCGATACCCTCGAACTGCTCCACCATGCCCTTGGTGAGGGCCTGGAAGGCCTGGAAATCCTCGTCCTTCCACCAGTTGTTCAGATTGCCGTGCTCGTCAAACTTGGCGCCGTTGTTGTCAAAGGCGTGGGAGATCTCGTGGCCGATCACCGCGCCGATGCCGCCCAGATTCTCGCTGTGGCTCTGGGCCAGGGCGTAGAAGGGCTTTTGCAGGATGGCAGCCGGGAAGGTGATGTCGTTGGAGCTGGGGTTGTAGCAGGCGTTGACCATGTGGCCGGGCATCAGCCATTCGGTGCGGTCCACGGGCTTCAGCAGCTTGTCCAGTCTGTCCCGCGTCCGGATGGCCGCCAGGCTCCGCATGGCGGCGAACAGGGAATCGTTCTCGTCGAAGACCAGCCTGGACCAGATGGGCTTGATCTCGTCGGGGTAGCCCATTTTGATCTCGATGGTGGAGAGCTTCTGAATGGCCTTGGCCTTGGTCTCCTCCGCCAGGAAATCGTTCTTCTGCATTCGCAGCTTGTAGGTCTCGATGATCTTTTTGACCATGTCCACCACGTCCTGCTTGGCGGCCTCGCCGAAGTAGGTCTGGCCGTAGTAGACGCCGATGGGCTCTGCATAGGTGGCGGAAACCAGCTGGTAGGCCTGCTTCTCCAGAACGGGATCGGCAGCAACGCCCGTCAGCGTTCTGGAATAGGTCTTGCCCAGGGCCGCAAGCTCCTCAGAGAGGCACGCGGTGGCCTTCAAAAGCGTGCGGATGTAGGCCCAGTGGATGTAGAGGGAGAAATTCTCCCGGGAGAAATAGCCGTTCATTTCCTTCACGGCCTTGGGATCGTAGACGATCAGGGTATCGGGAGCCCGGTCGCCGTAGAGCTCCGTCAGCATCAGCTTCACATCCAGCGGCGACGCGTAACCGGCAACCTCATCCACAGACATGGGATTGTGGCACTTATAGTACTCCGACCACTCCAGCTGGCTCTTGACCTTCTTGGAAACCAGGGCGTCAAAGGCCAGAGCATCCGCCAGATACTGCTTCTGCTCCGCCTCCGTCAGCGGGGTGTAGGCCAGCAGCTTGGTGACCATGTCAGACCAGACCGCCAGAAGCTGCTTGCCCTGCTGGTTGTCCTCCGCATAGTAGGTGGTGTCCGGGAGAATCAGATCGGGCCCAGCCACGACGAAGGAATTCTTCTCCGCGTTCTGCATATCGGCGGTGACGTCCATCTGCAGCGGCAGAGGAACCCCGGTCAGCAGGAGCTTGGCGGCCTGCTGATTCAGCTGGGCAGGCGTGGTAATGGCCCGCAGCTGCTCCAGGATCGGCAGAACGGGGCGGATGCCCTCCCGGTTCCGGCGCTCGGTGTCCAGCACCTTCTTATACAGGGCGACGGCATACTTCATCTGGGGAAGGTCGGAGCTCTTTTCCCCTGCCGCGAAGGCACGGAAGTCCGCCATCATGATCTGCTCCACGTCCTGATCCAGGGTGGAGAAACCGCCGATGGTGGAACGGTCGTCGGGGATCACGGCATTTTTCAGCCACTCCCCGTTGACGGCCTCGTAGAGATCGTCCTGAATCCTGACATTCGTTTCGTTCATATTATTGCTCCTTTATATTTTTTCCGGTGCGGGGAATGCGGACGGCAGGGTGCCGTCCCTACGTCCCCTGATGCCTGATGCCTGACGGGCGGGCTGAACTCGAAGAGTCACGGAGTATAGCCCGCGCTACGATATTGGGATTACTTCACCGTCGCCGTGGTATCCTTCTGGATCACGTCGTGGGCGCCGCCTTCTACGATGCTGGTGGCGGAGACCAGGGTCAGCTTGGCCTTCTGCTGGAACTCCGGGATATTCAATGCGCCGCAGTTGCACATGGTGGAGCGCACCTTGCTCAGG